>JAPPLJ010000030.1:0-300000 GCA_028819475.1 Rhodospirillaceae bacterium | reverse complement strand
CACGCGCCTGACCGCACCCATGCCGGGCTACCGCAACCGGATTACCGTCGCTCTGGGCGGCGCCGGCGCGCTCGCCGGATACCGGCACGCCGCGGCGACGCACCGGCTTACACTCAATCTGGACGGCGCGCTGCCGCTCACGCCGGGTGCGCCCCGGACTGCGCGCGGGTTCGTCATCCACATGAATCCGAAAAACCCGGTGGCGCGCGGCGAAGTGGTCTCCGCGCCGATGGCGGGCGGCCGCCGCCTGACCTGGCGCTTTGACTCGCCGCGCTGGGCGGCGAACTATCCGTTCGAGTCGGTCATCCGGGCGAACGGCAGCGGCCACACCCTGACGATCCGCTCGCTGCGCCGGTAGCTGCCGCGTACCGATGGCCGCTCAGGAGTACCGTTCCAGCACCCGGTCGCGGATGCCGGCCGGCACGAGGATGCGGAACAGGCGCGCCACCCAGGTCGCGCGGGTCACATAGTAGCGCGCCTTCGGCCTCGGGCTTTCGAGGGCGTGGATCAGCTTCGCGGTCACCGCCTCCGGGCCGAGTTCGCCCGGATCCCGGCGCGTCTCCGGATCGTAGAGGCGCGGTTCGAGCACCGTGTCGTAGAAGTCCCGCCACGCGCTGTTCTCCCTGTCGATCCATTTTTCGTAGTGCGGGCGCGATTTCACGCGGATTGAGGTGGTGATCGGGCCGGGCAGGATGAGCGAAACCTTTATCGGCGTGCCGCGCAGCTCCAGCCGGAGCGTATCGGTCAGCCCTTCCATGGCGTGCTTGGTCGCCGTGTAGGCGCCGCGAAAGCGAATGTAGGCGAAGCCCAGGACCGAGGAGCAGTTGACGATCCGGCCCCGGCCGCGCTGCCGCATGGCGCGGATCGCCTGGCGCGCCAGCTCGTGCGGCCCGAACAGGTTGGCCCGGAAGATCGCCTCCAGCGCCTCGTAGCTGAAATCCTCCGCCGCGCCGGGCATGGCGTAGGCGCCGTTGTTGAAAAGCGCGTCGAGCGCGCCGTCGCAGCGGTCCAGCGCCTCCGCCATCGCCGCGTCGATCGAGGCCGGATCGCTATAGTCGAGGCGGAAGCTCTCCAGTCCCTCGTCGCGCAGCGCGGCGCAATCTGCCTCCTGCCGGCAGGTCGCCAAGACCCGCCAGCCGCGGCGCTGCAGCGTCCGCGCGGCGTCCAGCCCGATGCCGGAAGAACAGCCGGTGATGAGCACCGTCTTCATGCCGCCGATCGGAAACCGGGGCGGCGGGCGCGGTCAACCGGAAAATGCTGCGCCCCGGCCATCCCCGGCCACCCACGGCGGGCGGAAGCAACGCTCTGCCGCATTGGCTGCGGGTCGGGCGATGGGGCAGTATCCGCCCGCCGGTCGGCGCGGCGCGGCAGGGATTGCACGCGCGCCGGGCGGCCGGGTTTCTCCCGTTCCCCGCGCCCGTTCACCGCATCAAGGCCGCCCCCGATGAGCGCTTCCGACAACACCGGCAGTTTCAGCACCCTTCTCACGAATTTCGCCGCCGCCGTCGCAGCGGGCGACGGGACGGCGTTGGCCGCGCTGTTCACCGAGGACGGCGTCTATGACGACATTTTCTACGGCGAGTTCCACGGCCGCGACGCCATCCGCGACATGCTGGAAAAAATCTTCTGGCGCGACGGCAGGGACTTCGACTGGGAGTTCCGCCACCCGGTGTCGACGGCGGAGGTCGGCTACGCCTCGTGGCTGTTCAGCTACACCAGCACGACGAAGCATAACAGGGGCAGGCGCTGCGGCTTCGAGGGCGTCGGCGTGTTCCACCTGCGCGACGGGCTGATCGCGCGCTACGAGGACCGGTGCAACGCCGTGGCGCCGCTGCACGACATGGGCGTGCCGTTCGAGGTCATCGACCGCCTGGCCGGCAAGTGGCATTCGGCCTTCCTCGCCCGCGCCGGGGCCGACCGGCACATGAAGCGCCGTGCCTGACGGCCGCGCGCCCACAAGCGTAACCGCAACGGACGCCGCCGCCATGGCCGCACCGAAACCGCCGCAGAGATCGCGCGGAAGAGCCCCGCGGAAACCTGCGCAAAAACCCCGGCAAACATCCGGGCGAAAATCCGGCATCGTGCAGATCGGCCCGCCCGATTTCGCCGCCCTCGGCGCGGACCGGCTGGAGGCCCTGCTCGACGCCGGCGAGGAGGTCGTGCGCTGCCGGCGTGTCCTGGCGCGCAGCGGCGAGAACCCGATCAGCGAACTGCTGGGCGCGCGCAGTTTCTACGAGTGGGACCATCACCCGCGGGGCGACGTGTGCGATCCCGAGACCCTCGCCCAGTATTTCTACCACGCCCATCCCGGCCCGACCGCCGGCGGCGAGCACGGCCATTTCCACACCTTCCTGCGCGGTCCCGGCATGCCGGAATCCTGCCGGCCGCTCGCCGGGCCCGACGGCGCGCCGCCGGCCGACCGCGAGGACGCCGTCGCCCATCTGGTCGCGATCGGCATGGACGAGTTCGGCCGGCCGGTCAGCCTGTTCACAGTCAACCGCTGGGTGACCGACGAGACCTGGTTCGCCGCGCCCGACGTGATCGCCATGCTCGACCGCTTCGTGGTCGATCTCGCCCGGCCGTCTTGGCCGGTCAACCGCTGGATCACGGCGATGGTCGACCTGTTCCGGCCGCAGATCGAGGCGCTGATCGAGGCGCGCGACCGGGTCGTCGACGAGCGCGCCCGCCGCCTCGGCCGCGATGTCTACGAAGACCGCGATCTCGAGGTCACCGCCCTCTGCCCGGTCGACGTCGACGCCCAGATCGACGCCATCGCCGAAGCCCTCGGCGCGGTGTGAGTCCCCGGAGGCGGGCGTCTCGGAAGACATCGGCCACGGCTAGCTTCTCCTGCGACAAGGGTTTCGACAGAATCCCCCTCCCCTTGGGGGAGGGGCCAGGGGAGGGGTCGGCTGCTGCCGCACGGACGCCCGGTTCCGGCGAGTCTTCGGCCGCCGCATACCCCTCCCCCTAACCCCCTCCCCCAAGGGGAGGGGGGACGCCCTGCTTGCCTTTCGGTTCCCAATCGCGCCCGTTTCCCGGTGGAACCAGAAGGGCCCTATTCCTCGTAGCGGATCAGGGTTTCGAGGGGGATGTCGAGGCCGGCGCGGCCGTTCAGGAAGGTCAGCTCGATCAGGCAGGCCGCGGCGGCGACGGTGCCGCCGACCTTGCGGATCAGCTCGATCGAGGCCCGGAGCGTGCCGCCGGTGGCGATCAGGTCGTCGAGCAGCACGACCCGCTGGCCCGGCATCACGGCATCGGCCTGGATTTCCACCCGGTCCGAGCCGTATTCGAGATCGTAGCTGTGGCCGGCGGTTTCGCCGGGCAGCTTGCCCTGCTTGCGCACCATGACGAAGCCGCAGCCCAGCCGCAGCGCGAGCGGCGCGGCGACCAGGAAACCGCGGGCTTCGATGCCGGCCAGCACCTCCGGCCGGTAGGGCGCGACCGCATCGGCCAGCCGCCCGACCGCCTCCTGCCACGCCGCCGGATGGGCCAGCAGGGTGGAGATGTCGTAGAACAGGATGCCCGGTTTCGGAAAATCCGGGATGCCGCGGATATGGTCCTTCAGATCCATCGCGCGCCGCCCCTCCCTCGGTGACCGCTCCGGCGCAGCATAGCCGCCGATCCGGGAGCGCGGAACCGGGTTCGCCGATCCGCTCGGGGGCAACGCGCGACTCCCGCGCCGTGCCGGAATCGGCTAGGCTCGCGATAAATTCCAGCTTCGGACCCCGATACGAGACCCGGATACGAGATAGGGCCATGAACGAGCTCGCCCCCGCCCACCGGCCGGCAACCGCGGCCGGCAGCCCTGCCCCCACGGCGGCCGGCACGATGACCGGCTTCGGCAACGAACACGCGACGGAAGCCCTGCCCGGCGCTCTGCCCGAGGGCCGCAACTCGCCCCAGCGGCCGGCCTACGGCCTCTATGCCGAGCAGATCAGCGGCACCGCCTTCACCGCGCCGCGGGCGCAGAACCGGCGGACCTGGTTCTACCGCATCGCGCCCTCGGTCCTCGCCCAGGGCGAGTGGCGCCGCATCGACCTGCCGCTCTGGCTGACCGCGCCGTCGGCGGACGGAACCTACCCGCATGCCCAGTGCCGCTGGTCGCCGCAGCCGGCGCCCGAAGCGCCGGCCGACTTCCTCGACGGCATGGCGAGCTATGTCTGGAACGGCGACATGGGCGCCGGGGCCGGCCTGGCGGTCCACCTGTATCGAGCCAACGCCTCGATGGAGCGGCGCTATTTCAAAAACGCCGACGCCGAGATGGTGCTGCTGCCGGAGACCGGGAACGTGCGCCTGCGCACCGAATGCGGCGCGCTCGATCTCACGCCCGGCGACTTCGCGGTGATCCCGCGCGGCATCAAGATCGCCGTCGATCTGCCGGACGGCCCGTCGCGCGGCTATCTGTGCGAGAATTACGGCGCGCCCTTCGAGCTGCCGGACCTCGGCCCGATCGGGTCCAACGGCCTCGCCAACCCGCGCGATTTCCACTATCCGCAGGCGGCCTACGAGGACATGGCGGGCGCGTTCGAGCTGGTGCAGAAGGCCGGCGGCGCCTTCCACGCCTGCGCGCTCGCCCGTTCGCCGCTCGACGTCGTCGCCTGGCACGGCAGCCACGCGCCCTGCAAATACGACCTGCGCGATTTCAACGTGCTCGGCTCGATCAGCTTCGACCATCCGGACCCGTCGATCTTCACCGTGCTGACCTCGCGCTCCGACACGCCGGGCGTCGCCAACGCCGATCTCGTCGTTTTCGCGCCGCGCTGGCTGGTCGGCCAGGACACCTTCCGGCCGCCCTGGTATCACCTCAACACGATGAGCGAGTTCATGGGGCTGCTCTACGGCGTCTATGACGCCAGGCCGAAGGGCTTCCTGCCCGGCGGCGCCAGCCTGCACAACTGCATGATCCCGCACGGTCCGTCGCCGGAGAGCTTCGAGGCGGCGAGCGCCCACGACCTGTCGCCCCAGCATATCGACAGCGGCATCAGCTTCATGTTCGAGAGCCGCCATCCCTACCGCGTCACCGACCACGCCATGAACGGCGGCGCCCTCCAGACCGACTACCCGGCCGACTGGCAAGGGCTGAAGCGGCAGTTTACGGGGTAGGGGACGGGGGCGGGGCTGTGCCGTTGGCCCTTCGATACGCGGCCCTTCGGCAAGCTCAGGACAGGCTTTTCGGCCGCTACTCAGGATGAGGGACAACGGTGAAAGGCAAAAGTTTTCCCTCATCCCGAGTAGGCGCGGAGCGCCGTATCGAGGGGCGCGCCGCCCCCTTCACCCCACCGCCCGGTCCAGCACGGCCTTGAGCAGCACCTCGGCGCCGGCGGCGCAGTCCTCCCGCGTGGCGTTCTCGATCTCGTTGTGGCTGATGCCGTCTTCGCACGGGATGAAGATCATGCCGGTCGGGGCGATGCGGGCGATATAGACCGCATCGTGGCCGGCGCCGGAGACGATGTCGCGCCAGGCGTGGCCGCCCTGCTCGGCGGCGCTGCGCACGGCGGAAACGCAGGCTTCGTCGAAGGGCTGGGCCGGGAATTCCCAAAAATCGACGATCTCGACGGTGCAGCCCGCGGCCCCGGCGATCTCGGCGAACTCGGCGCGCAGCCGGTCGTTCATCGCGGCGAGGGTGGCGTCGTCCGGGTGGCGCAGGTCGACGGTGAAGAAGACCTTGCCGGGGATCGTGTTGCGCGAGTTCGGGCTGGCGTCGACGAAGCCGACGGTGGCGCAGGCGTAGGGCGGGAAGGCGTGGCCGAGCCGGTTGATCGCGTCGATCATGCGGGCGGCGGCGACCAGCGCGTCCTTGCGCAGGGGCATCGGCGTCGGGCCGGCATGGGCCTCCTGCCCGGTCACGGTGATCTCGTACCAGTGCTGGCCCTGGGCGCCGGTCACGACGCCGATGGTCTTCGCCTCGTTCTCCAGGATCGGGCCCTGCTCGATATGGGCCTCGAAGTAGGCGCCGACCGCGCGCCCGCCGACCGCCTCCGGGCCGTCGTAGCCGATGCGCTTCAGCTCGTCGCCGAGCAGGTCGCCGGTCACATTGTCCGGCCGGGCCAGCACCTCCTCCTCCGGGAACACGCCGGCGAAGGCGCCGGAGCCCATCATCGGCGGCGAGAAGCGGCTGCCCTCCTCGTTGGTCCAGGCGACGACCTCGACCGGCGCGTCGGTCTCGATCTCCAGGTCGTTGAGGGTGCGGACGACCTCCAGCCCGGCGAGCACGCCGTAGGCGCCGTCGAACTTGCCGCCGGTCGGCTGGGAATCGAGGTGGCTGCCGGTCATCACCGGCGGGCGGCTTTCGTCCTTGCCCGGCCGGCGGGCGAAGATGTTGCCGACCCGGTCGACGCGCACCGTGCAGCCGGCGGCCTCGCACCAGCGGATGAACAGGTCGCGGCCCTCCCGGTCGAGGTCGGTGAGCGCGAGCCGGCACACGCCGCCCTTCTCGGTCGCGCCGATCTGCGCCAGCTCCATCAGCGAGTCCCACAGCCGGTCGCCGTCGATCGTCAGGTTCCGCATGGCCGAATTCCCCGCAATGCCGTTGCGCTCCGCCGTTGCAATAGCGCCCGCGCCCGCCCGCCCGCAACCGGCATCTTGCGCCCGTCTTGCCATCCGCCGCGCGGGGCGGATAGTAACGGGCGCCATGAACCTCGCCGCCTTTCTTCACCGCCCCGCCCTGCTGAACCCGGATGCGACCGCGCTGGGCCTGGGCCATGCGCAGGTCGCGACCTACCGCGACTTCGCCCGGCAGGCCGCGGTGCTGGCCGGTCGGTTGACCGGGCGGCTCGGGCTCATGCCCGGCGACCGGGCGGCGCTCGTCATGGCGAACGTGCCCGATTACATGGTCGTCAAATACGCCTGCTGGCATGCCGGGATCTGCGCCGTGCCGGTCAACGCCAAGCTGCATCGCAAGGAATTCGCCTTCATCCTGGAGAATTGCGGCGCCCGGGTCTGCTTCACCGACCCGGAGAAGGCCGCGGCGGTCGCCGGGCTCGACGACGAGATCGGGACGCTTGAACGGATCGTCCCGACCGGCGGCGCGGAATGGGCCGCCCTGACGGACGGGGAGCCCGCCCCGATGGCAGAGGTCGATCCGGACGATCCGGCCTGGCTGTTCTACACCTCGGGCACCACCGGGCGGCCCAAGGGCGCGATCCTCAGCCACCGCAACCTGGTCAGCCAGACCATGAACTATTTCGCCGACGTCGGCGATATCGCGCCCGGCGACTGCATCGTCCATTGCGCGCCGGCGTCCCACGGCTCGGGCTGCTACGGCATCCCCCATGTCGCGCGCGGCGCGGCCCAGGTGTTTCCGGAGTCCGGCGGATTCGACCCGGCGGAGATGCTCGATCTGCTGCACAGCTGGCCGGGCGCGACCTTCTTCTTCGCGCCGACCATGGTGGTCCGCCTGCTCAACCATCCGGGCCTGGCGGAGGCGGACACGTCCAACCTCAAGCTCATCGTCTATGGCGGCGGGCCGATGTATGTCGAGGACCTGCTGCGCGGCATCGAAATCCTCGGCCCGAAATTCGTCCAGATCTACGGCCAGGGCGAGGCGCCGATGACGATCACCGGCCTGACCCGGGCGATGCACGAAGACAGCGGTCATCCGCGCTACCGGGAACGGCTCGGTTCGACCGGCGTGGCGCGCACCGATGTCGAGGTCCGGGTCGTCGATGCCGACGACAACCCCCTGCCGGCGGGCGAGATCGGCGAGGTCGTGTGCCGCGGCGACGTCATCATGCGCGGCTACTGGAACAATCCGGAGGCGACGGCCGCGACGCTGAAGGGCGGCTGGCTGCACACCGGCGACATGGGCGCGTTCGACGAGGACGGGTTTCTCACTCTCAAGGACCGCTCGAAGGACATGATCATCTCCGGCGGCACCAACATCTATCCGCGCGAGATCGAGGAGGTGCTGCTGAAGCATCCGGGCGTGCGCGAGGCCTCGGTGGTCGGCCGGCCGCACGAGGACTGGGGCGAGGAGGTCGTCGCCTTTATCGTTCCGGGCGATGGCGCGGGCGAAAGCGGCGATCCGACGGTCGAGGCGCTCGACCGGCTGTGCCTCGACAATATCGCCCGCTTCAAGCGCCCGAAGGACTATCGCTTCGTCGACGGCCTGCCGAAGAACAATTACGGCAAGGTGCTGAAGACCGAACTGCGTGCAATCCTGGAAGCGGAGGCCCGCTGAACGCGGCGCCGAACGCGCAGCGGTTAGATATCGATCTCGACGAAGCGCATGGCCTGGCGGGCCGTGCGGCGCACCATCTTGCGGCGCAGCGGCGATTGCAGCAGGCGGTTGAGCGCGGCGAGCGCCAGTTCGCCGGACCGGCCGCATTCCCCCGAGACCAGCAGGCTGCGCACCGACAACGCCGTCTTCAGCAGGTGGACGGAGACGATGTAGCGGTCCTGGCCGTGGTCGAACAGCGTTCGCTCGACTCCGGCGAAGAAGGCGTCCGGGTCGGCGACCGTCCACTCGTCCGGGTCTACGGTGTCGTCCTGGTGCCCGATGTTGCGGCCGGAAAAGCAGGCCATCTGCAACAGCCCGGCCGGCCACAGTTCCGGAAATTTCGAACACAGGCCAAGCACGGCGTCGGCGAAGGTGAGCGCGTGGGTCAGGTCGAGCCAGCCGAAATCGCCGCCATAGGGTTTGTCGAGATCGCCGAGGTGGCGGAGGTCGAACCGCACCATGTTGAGGGCGTTGGCCCCGAGCAGGCTGCGGAACAGCTCGAGCGGCGGCGCGGCGCCGTGCCCGGCGGTGAAGGCGAGCGCCTTGTTGGCGGGCAGCCCGGCATAGTCCGCCGCAGCGGGCGCCGAACCGTTGGGCGCCGATCCGAAATTCTCCAGGGCGTCGGCATAGGCTCGGAACTCGGGAATCAGGTCCTCGCGGAAGGCCGTCACCAGCCCGCGCACCAGCGACAGCAGGACCGGCTCCGCAACCTCCGCGCCCAGCCGGCGGATCAGCGCGCCGGCCTTGGTCACATAGATCGCGGCATGGCCGAAATCGGCGTAGTGGGCGAGCGCGGCGCGGGCCAGGCCGCGTTCCATGAGGCCCCAGGCGTCGCCGGCGGCGAGCGCCCCGCGGGTCAGGCGGATGGCGCGGGGCTCGTCTTCCTCCTCGACGGCCCGGACGAAAGCGTCCTCGTCCCAGTCCTCGGCGCCGTCGACATAGGGGTAGCGCGGTTCGCGCAGCGTGTCCTCGGCCATGTGGCCGACCGCCTCCAGCAGGCAGATGAGCCGGCTTTCCGGTTCGCCCTCGTATTCGTCGTAGAGCGCAAGCCAGTCCGCCGCGCCGGCATAGGCATGGGTCCAGCCGAATTCCAGCCGGTCGTGGGACCAGCGGATTGCTTCCCTGACGGCGATCGCGGGATCGACGCCGAGCCGCGCGATCCGGGCGATCTCGCGGGCGAGCCGGTCGTAGCCGTGGCGGTCGAAACCCTGTTTCAGATCCTTGAGAGACTTCGACAGCTGCTCGTCGACCGGCGGGTCGACGATCTCGATCCAGACGTCCGCGCCCCGGATTTCGACCGGATAGATGCGCAGCCGGTCGCCCTCGCGCTGGTTCTCGCCGGTTTCCAGGTCGAACTTCCAGTTATGCCAGTTGCAGGTCAGCAGGCAGTTGCCGTCGAGCGTACCCTCGCGCAGCGGATAGCCCTCGTGCGGGCAGCGGTTGTTGCAGGCGCGGATGCCCTTCGCGGTATCGAAGAGCGCGATCTGGCGGCCGTCGAGGCGGAAGACCGTGCGGCCCTTCCGGCGCAGTTCGTCGACGCTGACAGCCTTGATCCAGCCCTGTTTCATCGTTGCGCCTCGCCTGTCGCCCGCCGGGCGGCCGGACTCAATCTAGGCCATTCCGCAAATTCGGACAGGCCGGTTCACAACCCCAGATAGGCCCGCTGGACCCCGGCGTTGCCGAGCAGGTCGCGGCCCGAACCGGCAAGTGCGATTGAGCCGTTTTCGAGCACATAGGCCCGCTCGGCGAGTTCGAGCGAGAGGCCGACATTCTGCTCCGAGAGCAGGATCGTCATGCCGGCTCCGGCGAGGTCGCCGATGGCGTCGAAGATCAGGTCGACCATCACCGGCGCCAGCCCCAGGCTCGGTTCGTCGAGCAGCAGCAACCGCGGGCGGGACATCAGGCCGCGGCCCAGCGCCAGCATCTGCTGTTCGCCGCCGGAGAGCGTGCCCGCGGCCTGACGGCGGCGCTCCGCCAGCCGGGGGAATTGGGCATAGACCCCTTCCAGTTCTTCCCCCGCATGGGGCCGCGCCTGCCGGTTGATCGCGCCGAGCCGGAGGTTTTCCTCCACCGTCATGTCGGGAAAGACCAGCCGGCCTTCGGGCACCAGGACGAGGCCGGCGGCGACCCGCTGCGCCGCGCTCCAGCCTTCGACCGCGTCGCCCTTGTAGCGGATCGTGCCTGCCGACGGCGCGAGCAGGCCCGCCAGCATGGCCATGGTCGTCGTCTTGCCGGCGCCGTTGCCGCCGACCAGCGCCGTGATCCGCCCCGCCGGCACCGCGAAATCGATGCCGTGCAGCACCCGGAGCGGGCCGTAGCCGCCCGTCAGGCCTTCGACTTCGAGCAGCGCGCCGCCCGTCAATGCCGCCGCCCCAGATAGGCGGACCGGACCGCCGGATCGTCGGCGACCTGCGCCGGCAGCCCTGAGGCGATCAGTTCGCCGTGGTCCAGCACGACGACGTGGTCCGACAGCGCCATCAGCGCGCCCATGACATGCTCGATGATCATCACGGTAACGCCCATATCGTCCCGGATGCGGCGGACCATGGCGATCGTGTCCTGCACTTCGGCGGGCGTGAGGCCGGCCATCACTTCGTCCAGCATCAGAAGTTGCGGGCCGGTCGCCAGCGCCCGCGCCACCTCCAGCCGCTTCTGCTGCGCCAGGGTCAGGGCGCCCGCGGGACGGCCGGCCGCGCCCTCGAGTCCGGTCAGGCCGAGGATGGCGGCGGCGTCCGCCGGCGCGGCGGCGGGACGGTCCCGCGCCCCGAAGCGCAGGGCGGTTTCGACATTCTCCTGTACCGACAGGCTGCGGAACGGCCGCACGATCTGGAAGGTGCGCGCCACGCCGGCCGCGGCGACCCGGTGCGGCGGCAGGCCGGTGAGCCGCAGGTCGCGGAGCCGGACCGCGCCGGCGCTCGGCGTCAGGTTGCCCGCGATGATCGCGAACAGGGTGGTCTTGCCCGCGCCGTTGGCGCCCATGATGCCGAAGATGCTGCGCTCCGGCACCGCGAAGGAAACGTCCTGCAACGCCCGGACGCCGCCGAAGGACTTGCCGATCCGCTCGACGCTCAGCATGGCGCTAGCCGCTCGCCGTTGCAGCGTCCGGCGCCCGGCGGCGTTCGAACAGGCCGGAGACGCCGTTGGGCGCGAACAGGACGAAACCGACCAGCAAGGTGCCGAGGACGATCATGTAGACCTGCGGGAAGTTCGACCACAACAGTTCGGACAGCGCGACGAGGAACAGGGCGCCGAAGACCGGCCCGCGGGCATCCGCGCTGCCGCCGACGATCGCCATGGTGACGATGGTGAAGGAGACCACCGGATCGAACGCCTGTGCCGGCTCGAAATAGCCGGTGCGCAGGACGAACAGGGCGCCGACGAAGCCCGGCAGCAGGGCCGACAGCGCGAAGGCGAACAGCTTGAAGCGCACGGTCGGAACGCCGATCGTGCCCGCGGCCAGTTCGTCCTCGCGGATCGCCACCAGGCCGGCGCCGAGGCGCCGGCGGCGGATCGCGACCACCGCCAGGGTTCCGGCCAGCGCAAGCGCCGCCATCGCCCAGTAGAGGGTTTCCAGCGGCGGCCCGCCGAGGATCAGACGGCCGAACCTGCCGAGCGCGTTCTCGATATTGATGACGACATATTTGGCGAACTCGGCGAGGCCGAAGGTCAGGATCACGAAATAGGGCCCGCGCACCCGGAGCACCGGCAGGCCGACCAGCAGGGCGAACAGGCCGGCCGCCAGGGCGCCGAGCAAGGCGCCGGCCCAGACCGGCACCGCGCCCCAGGTCAGGACGAAGACATAGCCGCCGATGCCGGCGAACACGACATGGCCGAGCGAGATATAGCCGGCCAGGCCGGAGACGATTGTCCAGCTCTGCGCCAGGGCGATCCAGCCGAACAGGGCGAAGCCGACGCCGAGATAGTAGTCGCTGCCGAGCAGCGGCAGGACCAGGGCGATCGCCGCGACCAGCAGCAGCGGCACGGCCTCGCTCGGCGCAAGCAGCCTCATGTCAGGCGCCGCCGCTGCAGCAGGCCTTCCGGCCGCAGCACCAGGACCAGGATGAAGACGCCGTAGATCAGCACCGAACGCAGGTTTGCCGAGGTCAGCGCGACGCCGTAGGTCTCGATCAGGCCGAGCACCATGCCGGCCGCGATGCCGCCGGCCAGGTTGCCCAGCCCGCCCAGGACGATCACGACGAAGGCGACGATGGTGAAGGGGAAGCCCATGAACGGCGAAATCTGCTCGGTCACGCCGATCAGCGTCCCAGCCAGTCCGGCGAGCGCGAAGCCGAGCACGAAGGCGAACGCCTGCACCCGGTCGACATCGATACCGACGATCCGGCTTGCGGTGCGGTGCTGGATCAGGGCGCGGATCGACAGGCCGAGGGCGCTGAAGCGCAGGAACAGGACGATGGCGGCGGACAGGCCGAGGCAGACCGCCAGGGCGACGAGGCGGCTTTGGGTGATGCTGACCTCGCCGATGCGGACCAGGGTATCGAGGGCCTGATAGGTCCGCGGGCTGGCGGTAAAGGCGAGCGCCGTGAGGTTCTGGATGACGATCGAGATGCCGAAGAAGATCAGCAGCGAATTGGCCTCGATCCGCTCGATCGGCTGGCTGCCGGCGAGCTGGCGCCGGAACAGGCCGAAATAGAGCGCCGCGCCGGTGAGGCCGGCAAGCGCCCCGGCGGCGAGCATCGCCAGCACCGGCGAGACCGCCGCCAGCGTAAACAGCCAGTAGCCGGTGTAGGCGCCGATCATGACCAGGTCGCCATGGGCAATGTTCAGCAGCCGCATGGTGCCGTAGATCAGGTTCAGGCCAAGCGCCACCAGCCCGTAGATCGAGCCGATTATCAGGGCCGCCACCAGGAGCTGCCCCGACAGGAGAATCTCCACGTTCCGCTATCCGGTCCGGTTCGCAGAAAGAGGGAGCGGCACGAAGGCCGCTCCGTCACAACGCAGTCTGAAGCGAAACCGCCTTATTTCCAACCGGTCTTCGGCGCGAGCGGCGCGGTCTGGCGGTCTTTCGGCCAGACGATGTGCAGCTCGCCCTTCTGGATCTGCAGGAAGCCGGTCGGCGTCACGGCGTTCTGCACGCCGTCGAACCGGACCTTGCCGATGATGGTGTCGAAGGTGCCGGTCGAGATCGCCTGGCGCAGCTTGTTCTTGTCGAGGCCGGCCTTCGCAACCGCCTGCTCGAGAATTTCGACCGAGACCCAGGCCTCGACCGAATCGAGATAGTCCGGCTCCTGTTTGAATTTCTTCTTGTAGGCGGCGTAGAACGCCTTCGACCGGGCGTTGTCGCCGTGCGGCGACCAGTGGCCGAGGGTGACGATGCCGTCGGCCGCGCCCTTGAACATGCCGCGGAAGAAGCCGATGGCCGGCCCGACCAGCAGATACTGGAACTTCGCGGCGATGCCGACTTCGCGCGCCTTGTTGATGTAGAGGATGGAGTCGCCCGGATAGGCCAGCCCGATCACGCCGTCCGGGTTCGCCGCTTTCACCTTCACGAGGATGGCCGTCATGTCCTTGATGTTCGGCGGATAATCGGCATCGACGAGGACCTTTATCCCGGCGGCCTTCAGGGCCGGCATGAGGAATTTCTTGTTTTCCTGGCCGAAGGGAAGCTGGTTGGTCAGGACCGCCACGGACTTGACGCCGGCCGAATTGAGCAGCCCGACCATCGCGGTCGCCAGCTTGTCGGCCACCGCCGCGGTCGTGAACCAGATGTTGCCCGGCTTCATGTTGCGCAGCTGGACCGAGGAGGCCGTGCTGCCGATCATCGGGAACTTGTGCCGTTCGAGCACCGACGCGATGGCGAAGTGGTGCGGCGTGCCCCAGGGCGAGAGCAGCAGGTCCACCTTGTCCTGGGTGATCAGCTTCTCGTAGATCTTCACCGCGTTGCCGGGGTTCGACTGGTCGTCGTACTGGATCAGCGTGACCTTGCGCCTTTCCTTGCCGCCGATGTCCAGGCCGCCGCGGGCGTTCACCTGCTCCGCCCAAAGGTTGTAGGCGTTGATCTGCGACGGCGCGGCCGGCGCGAACAGGCCGGTCTTGGCGATCGAATAGCCGATCCTGACCTCGGCTGCCGCCGCCGGCGCCGCCCAGGCCGCAGCCGCAAGGGCCGAAACCGCCAAAGCTCCAACGAATTTCCTCATATGCGCAATCCTCCCGTTTCTGGTCCGGCCGCCGGGGGATCGGCGGCCGAAGAGCGCTCCGTTCGCACTTCACCGGGTTCTGCGCCCGCGGTCAATACCGAACAGCGTTCTTTTATTGAATTCACCCGGCGCCGGCAGCCATGATACACCGGCCTGGCGCCCGGAAACGGGCCAGGAAACGGGCCGGGAAACGGGCCGGGGGGAGAAAGCCGTGGGAATCGGGGTTGCCGTTATCGGGCTGGGCTGGTGGGGCCGCGAACTGGCGCGCGCGGCCGGCCATGTCCCCGGCCTCGATCTCGTCGCCGGCGTCTCGCCCGATGCCGAAGAGCGGAGGTCCTTCGCGCAGGACTTTGGCTGCCCTGCCGGGCCGGTTTTCGCCGACGCGCTGGCCGATCCTGCGGTCGACGCCGTGCTGATCGCCACGCCGCATTCGCTGCACGCCGAACAGGTCGCGGCCGCGGGCCGTGCCGGCAGGCATGTCTTCGTCGAGAAACCGTTCACGCTTACCGCGGCGAGCGGCCGGGCGGCGGCCGCGGCCTGCCGCGAAGCCGGCGCCGTGCTCGCCGTCGGGCACAACCGGCGGCTGAGCGGCGCGGCAACACGGTTGCGCGGCCTGCTGGAGGAGGGGGCTTTCGGAACGGTGCTCCATCTCGAAGGCCATTTCTCCAGCCCGAGCGCTCTCGCCTACCGCCCGGACATGTGGCGGGCGCAGCGCGCGGAAGCGCCGGGCGGCGGGATGGCCTCCATGGGGCTGCACATCGTCGATACGATGCAGTGGCTGTTCGGCCCGGTCGCCCGGGTCAGCTGCCTGGCACGCCGGGCCGCCGCGCCGGTGGATATCGACGATGCCACGACCGCGCTGCTCGAATTCGACTCGGGCCTGACCGCGACTCTCACCAGCCTGTTCGCGACGTCGCTCGACGCCTGGCTGCGGGTCTGCACCACGAACGGGATCTTCACCGCAAGCGACGACTTCGCACGCCTGACCCGCCTTCGCATCGACGGGACGATCGAAGCGCTGCCCGTCGAACCGGTCGATACGGTGGCAGAACAACTCGCCCGTTTTGCGGCGGCGATTCGCGGCGAAGGCAAGGTCGCCGTGACGCCGGAGGAGGCAATTTCCAACGTCGCCGTCATGGAAGCGCTGGCCGCCTCGGCCGCCGCGAACGGCGCATGGCGCGAAGCGCGGCATTCGTGAATATCGACAAGAATCAGATAATTTCCTTCCCCCTCTTCAGAGGATTCCTCTGCGAAAGGGTGCGCCGGACGGGCTGGAGGCCGGAAAACGGCCTGATTTTGAATAAATGTTCAAAATCAGTTTCCCTAAGTCTTTGAAATTGCTCTGTTTTTGGTATTAGACAGACCGTTCTAAATAATATGTTTTTTTGCACCCGGCAGCCCTAACCCTTTGGAATCGTTGGAAACACGCCCTTCGGGAATGCGCAAAATCAATCCGGATAGGAAATTTTCCAGCCTCCCGGCCGAGCGGCAGCGCCGGTCGACACCAGAGCGGCACCGCCAGGCAGGATCAGGGGCCAGGATCGGGGCCAGCATGGCCCGGCGGAATCGGAGGGTCGAACCGGACGGGGTCCGGCCGTCAAGCCCAATGGCGCTTGGGGCGGCGCACAGGATGGCCGGCTGGCGGCGGCGGGCCGGAAAGCGGGAAGAGCGGAACGGTCCCGCACGGTCCTCCGCCGGTTTCTTCGTTTGCTTCTTTTCGGGAGGGGCGTCGGCCGGCCGCGGCAGGCGCACTTCGGGCGTTGACGGGGCCGATATAGGGCGCGGGATGACCCGTGTCAAGGAAAATTATCGAAAAAAAGGAAATATTTTTGGAAACCGACCCGGCTCACGGCTTTTCGCAGGGGAATACTCTATCAGAGGGGGAGGAATTGGGGGATTTCGCGCCACCCTCTAAAGCCGGTCTCGATAGTCCCGGCTCTACCCCTGCTCCGCCATCCAGGCCGCGGCGCGTTCGGGCCACAGGCCGGCCGGGTTGCCGGTTTCGAGGCTGGCCTCCAGGTGGTCGCAGCCGTCGAGGATCATGGTTTCGACGCTGCCGCCGGCCGCTTCGAGGGCGTCGGCCATCGCCTGCCCCTGGGTGCGCAAATGCGGGAAATCCGCGCTGCCCCAGGCCAGCAGGAAAGGCGGGGTGCGTTCGATATTGGCGACCGGGCTGGCCGGCGTCTCGGCGCCGGACTCCTCCGGGCCGAGGAAACGCGGGCGCGCCGACATGCCGTTGCCGGGCCGGAAGTCGAACACGCCGGAGACCGGCAGGCAGCCGCGCACGGCATCCGGCGGCAACCCGCGCGCCGCCTGCCATCCGTCCGTCACCGCCATCAGCGCACTGTAGTGGCCGCCCGCCGAGTGGCCGCCGACGAACATCCGGCCGGGATCGCCGCCGACACCGCCGATCCGGCCGCGCAGCGCGGCAAAGCCGTCGAGCACATCGTGGAAGCCGTCTGGGAACAGGGTGCCCGGCGCCAGCCGGTAGCCGATCGAGGCGAAGGTCACGCCGCGTGCGGTCAGCGCCGGCGCCATGAAGGCCATCCATTCCTTGTAGCCGTTGGTCCAGCCGCCGCCGTGGATGAAGGCGAGCACGTCGCCGGTCGGCGCCGCGGCCCGAGCCACCAGCACGCTCTGATAGGCGTTGCCGCCATAGCGGAATTCTTCGTAGGCAACGCCCCCGGCGCGGCGCAGCACCTCTTCGTGATAGGGCCGGGCGAAATCCGAGAGCGGCTCCTGCGCGGGATAGTCGTCAATCCTCATCGCCGCCCTCCAGCATCCCGTCCAGCACCCGCTCCGGCGTCAGCGGCAGCCGGCGCAGCCGCGTGCCGATCGCCGCCGCCACCGCATTGGCGATCGCCGCCGGCACCGGCACCAGCCCGATCTCGCCGATCCCCTTGGCGCCGAACGGCCCGCCGGGTTCCGCGGCCTCGACGATGATGGAATGGATATCGAACGGCGCATCGAGCGATGTCGGCGCCTTGTAGTCCATCATCGACGGGTTCGCGAGGCGCGGCCCGTCGAACACCATCTCCTCGGTCAGCGCGAAGCCCATGCCCTGGACGAAGCCGCCCTCGATCTGCCCCTCGACCGAGCCGGGATTGATCGCCTTGCCGACATCCATCGCCGACCAGACCTCGGCGACTTCGGCCTTGCCGGTCGTCTCGTCGATTTCGATCGCCGCGATCATGCAGCCGAAGCTGTAGACCCCGATCTGGGGAAACGGCAGGCCCCTGGCGACGGCCCGTTTCGGATCGACGCTCGGCTGGTTGTAGACCCAGGTATCGGTGCCGACGATGGGGCCGCCGGCGGCCCAGTGCGCCCGGCCGGAGACTTCGAAGAAGCTCAGCTCCTTGTCCGGCACGCCCTTGATGCCGACCCGGCCGCCGTCGCGCAGTTCCAGGTCCTCGACGGCGCATTCGAAAATCTCCGAGGCGTGGCGCTTGATCTGCTCCGCCACCTTGTCCGCCGCCGCGACGACCGAGCGCCCGGTCGTGTAGGTGATGCGGCTCGCCGTCGTGCCCCAGTTGTAGGGCGAACCGTCGGTATCCGGGCTGGCGATCGCCACCCGGTCGACCGGAACCTTCAGCGCCGAGGCGCACATCTGGGTCAGCACTGTGTCGGAGCCCTGGCCGATATCCACCGCGCCGGTGTTGAGCACGACCGAGCCGTCCTCGAGCAGACGGACGATGGCGCCGGTCGCCAGCAGGCCGCTGATATGGGCGCAGGCCGCAACGCCCAGCGCGCGCCGCTTGCCCGGCGGCGCCGGCGGCTCCCGGCCCCGCGCCCAGCCCGCCGCCGCCTTCGCCTTCTCGATACATTCCGCCAGTCCGTTGGAGGCGACCTCGCCGCCGCCGAACCAGCGGTCGCCGGGCTGCATCCTGTTCTTCATGCGCAGGTCGAGCGGGTCCATGCCGAGCCGGCCGGCGATCTCGTCGATCTGGCTTTCGGTCGCGAAGGTGACCTGGGGATTGCCGAAGCCGCGGAACGCGCCGAAGCGCATGCGGTTGGTGTAGACCAGCTTGCCGGAGGCGCGGCAGTGCGGGATGCGGTAGGGCCCGCGGCTCATCAGCAGGCTGTAGCCGAGCACGCCGGGACTGTCGTCGCCATAGGCGCCGCAGTCCAGCACGGCGGTCAGTTCGCGCGCCACCAGCGTGCCGTCCTTCTTCGCGCCGGTCTTGCAGCGGATCTTGAACGGGTGGCGCGCGCGCACCGTCTCGAAATCCTCGGTCCGGTTGAGAATCAGCTTCACCGGACGGCCGGTCCTGAGCGCCAGCTGGACGACGAGCGGCTGGACGTGCGGCTCCATCTTGTTGCCGAAGCCGGCGCCGACCTTGGGCGTGAGGCAGCGCAGTTTCGACATCGGCAGTTGCAGGGCCTCGCAGACATTGGCCTGGACCCGGAACACCGACTGGTTGGCCGACCACAGGGTGACCCGGCCCTCGGCATCGACCTCCGCCAGCGCGCCGACCGGCTCGATGGAGAGATGCGCCTGGGCCGGCGTCTCGAAGTCGCCCTCGACGATCACGTCGCAATCCGCCCAGGCGGCGTCGACATCGCCTTCCGACAGTTCGGTCTCCGAGGCGACATTGCCGCCGCAGATGGCCGGAAAGACCTTGAAATAGTCCGCCAGCCCCTCGTGGATGAGCGGCGCATCCGGCGCCACGGCTTCCTCCGGCGTGGCGGCGACGGGCAGGTCCTCGTAGTCGACCCGGATCAGCGCCGCCGCCCGGCGCGCCGTCTCCTCGTCCTCAGCGGCGACGACGGCGACCGGCTCGCCCGGATAGCGCACCTTGCCCTTGGCGATGGCGGGCTCGTCCTTGATGAAGGCGCCCATGCGGCCGTCCGGGAAATCGTCGCCGGTCAGCACGCAGGCAACGCCCGGCACGGCGAGGGCGGCGCTCGTGTCGTATCCGAGGATGCGGGCATGGGCATGCGGGCTGGCGTGGATCGCAGCGTGCAGCATGCCGGGCCAGACCATGTCTGCGATATACGTTGCCCGGCCAGTGACCTTTTCCCGGGCATCGAGCCGGGGCAGGCTGCTGCCGACGCCGGTCGCAGCTGTATCGAGCGGGGTCACGGCCGCGCCTCCGAAGCGCTCACGACGGCTTCGACGATCTTCTTGTAGCCGGAACAGCGGCACAGGTTGCCGGACAGGCCCGCCCGCACCTCGTCGACCGTCAGCGGCGCGTTGCGGCGCAACAGGGCATGGGCCGAGATCAGGATGCCGGGCGTGCAGAAGCCGCATTGCACGGCGTTGCCTTCCGCCAGGGCCTGCTGGACCGGCGCCAGCGCGCCCGCCGGCGCCCCCGCCGGGACCAGGCCTTCGACGGTCACGATGTCCCGGTCCGCGCAGTTGAGCGCCAGCGACAGGCAGCTGCGCACCGGCTCGCCGTCGATCGTCACGGTGCAGGCGCCGCACACCCCCTGGTTGCAGCCGCGCTTCGCGCCGGTAAGGCCGAGGTCGTCGCGCAAGACGGTGAGCAGCGTCGTCCACGGCGCCACCGCCGCGACCGGCCGGTCGGCGCCGTTGACCCGAAGTGTGACGGGGAGCGTGACGGGTTCGCCGGTCATGGCGTCTCCGACAGTCTTTGCTGCGCCTCGACAATGGCCTGCCGGACCATCCGCGGCGCGACCCGGCGGCGGTAATCGGCGCTGGCGCGCACATCGTCGACCGGGTCGAACGCTTCGGCCAGCGCATCGGTCAGCCGCCGGATTTCTGTATCGTCCAGGCCGCCGCCGATCAGGTCCGCCTCGACATCGCGCCGCCGCACCGGCGCCGGTCCGCAGGCGCCGACGGCAACCGCCAGATGGGTGCAGGCCCCGCCGTCCATGCCGAGCACCAGCGCGACCGAAGCGATGGCGAAATCGCCGGCGACCCGCGCCAGTTTCGTATAGCTGCCGACCGTTCCCGCCGGCGCCGGAGGCAAAATGACGGATTCGATCAGTTCGCCCGGTTCGAGCGCGGTTTCGTACCAGTCGAGAAAGAAATCGCCGGCCGGGACGGTGCGGCGGCCCTCGGCGCCGATCAGCGAGAACCGCGCATCGGCAGCGAGCAGCGCGGGTGGATAATCGGCCGCCGGATCGGCGAAGGCGCAGGAACCGCCGATGGTGCCCATGTTGCGGACCGGCGGGTTGGCGATTTGCGCCGCGGCCTCGCTCAGCGCCCGCTGGCCGTCGCGCAGGTCGGTTTCCTCCGCGGTCTCGCGATGGCGGCGCATGGCGCCGATGACGACCGTTCCGTCCGGCTGGCGGGCCGCATCGCGCAGCCCGGCCACGTCGCGCAGGGAGACCAGCCGGACCGGCGCGACCAGGTCCGCGTTCATCATCGCCACCAGGGTCGCGCCGCCGGCAAGGCAGGCCGCGCCGTCCGCCTGCAGGGCGGCGACCGCGGCGTCGATACTGTCAGGCCTGACGAATTCCATCGCCGCTTATCCGCCGGATGCCGCTTCGTTGACGCGGGCTTCGAGATTGCCGGCGAATTCCGAGGCCAGCGCCTGCGCCTTCTTCTTCATCACCCCGAAACCGAATTTGGCAAGCCGGCCGGTAACCGTCATGTCCGCTTCATAAGATACCCGCGTTCCGCCGTCCTCCGCTGGCGCCAGGGTCAGGATGTTGTCCGAGCGCAGGTTGCTCGCACGGCCGCCTTCCTCGCCCCGCGTCACCGTCACGACCCTGACGGGCGGCTCCTCCTCGAGCACTTCGACCTCGGCGGCGAATTTGGCCGCGATCGGCCCGAGCTTGACGCCGATCCGGGCGCGGTAGAGCGTCGGCGACACGGCCTCGATCTCTTCGCAGCCGGGCAGGCAGGCGCCGACGACCTGCGGATCGCGGATCGCCCGCCAGGTCCGTTCCACGGGCGCCGCGACGACGAAACTGTCGGCGATTTTCATGGCCGCGAAGCGGAAGCGCCGCGCCGGCTAGCGCATTTCCCGCGGCACGATCATCGCGGGATCGACGATCCGCCCCTTCTCGATGATCACCTTGTTGTCGAGCATCATCGTGCAGTCGCGCATCGGCACGTCGTAGTGGCCGCGGGTGTTGCGCTTGCCGCCGCCCTGGGTGTTCGGCCCGGTCGAGAACAGGAAATTGCCCGGGAAGGTCCGCGCCGCCGCCCGGCTGCGCTCCGGCTCGTCGCCGTTCAGCGCGATGCCGTACCACAGCGCCTGCGGGTTCAGGCCCCAGCCGAGATGCGAGATGGCATAGGGGTCCATGTCGTTCTCGTCTTCCCGGTTGTCGTCCAGCCAGTCCTGCATCAGCCTGGCGTCCAGCCCACCCTCGACCTTGCGGATATAGCCGTCCTCGACGGTGAGGCGGACCTCGTCCTGGATATAGCGGCAGTAGGGCAGGATCACGATGTCGCCCGGCGCGAGCACGACCGTGCCGTTGGCCGAGCCTTCGTTGGGGAAGGTGTGGATATGGCCGCCGCCCCAGTGGTCGAAGCGGCCCGGCTCGTCGGCAAAGCCGTATTGCGTCATCACCGGATATTCGCCGCATTCCCAGGTGAGGTCCGTGCCGGCGTCGCTGATCACGCGGGCCGTCTTCGTCTTGCTGTAGAGCGCGTCGCCGTAGAGACAGGCCTCCTTCAGGCCCTCCGGCGCCATGAGCTGTTCGAGATCGTCGGGCGCATCGATGATCATCTGCACCCTCGTGCCGGCTTCGGTCACGTCCTTGAGCCAGCGGGTGAACAGCGGGACGTGGAAGATGACGATCATGTCGGCCGCCTTGGCCGCCTCCAGCGTGCCCTTGCATCGGCCGATGGTCCCGACGCCGACCCGGGTCCAGGACGGGATGCTGTTGACGCACATCTCGTAGATGTCGGCGCCCAGCTCGTCGGCCGCGGCGAAGGCGGCCTCGATATATTCGCGCCGGGTCGACAGGTCCGAGACGCAGGCGATCGTCTCGCCTTCCTTGATCCGGCACAGCTCGAACTGGCGCTTGTACAGCATGGCCAGCTTGGCCGGATTGACCTCCTGCGCGCGCTGATTGAAATGCACCATGTTCCGTCTCCCTCCGTCGCCGGTCTTCGCCCGCCCGGCCCCTTGCCCGCAGACCGGGGGGCGTTGCATAAAAGAACGCTGTTCGTTTATAGCCCCAAGGTGCGGTTTTTCCGGCAGGCAAGTCAAGATCGATTCGGCCATGGCGCAAACGAAGAAGGAAGATGTCCGCACCGGCATTGTCGACAGCGCCCGCCGGGAATTCGAGGAGCGGGGCTATGCCGCGACGACGATCCGCGGCATCGCCAAGAGGGCCGGCATCTCGCCGTCGAACGTCTATGTCTATTTCGATTCCAAGCTGGATATCCTGTTCGCCATCTACGGCCCCTGGCTGCGCGACCAGATCAGGGCGCTCGAAGCCGAGGCGGCGGAAATCGCCGATCCTCGGCAACGGTTGCGGATCATCGTTGCCACGCTCTGGAAGACGTTTCCGGCCGCCGACGGCGCCTTCGGCAACACCTTCGTCGAGGGACTGGCGGTCTCGGGCCGCGAG
This sequence comes from Rhodospirillaceae bacterium, assembly GCA_028819475.1. Taxonomy (NCBI): domain Bacteria; kingdom Pseudomonadati; phylum Pseudomonadota; class Alphaproteobacteria; order Rhodospirillales; family Rhodospirillaceae; species Rhodospirillaceae bacterium. Next base: position 277,134 of record JAPPLJ010000030.1, on the reverse strand, counting down.
GGCCGCTATTCGCGCGACCTGCTGCTCTGGGCCGAGCACCGCATTGCGGACCTGATCCTGTCCTGCCTGCCGGAAGACCGCGCCCGGCAACTGCAGGATACGGCGCTTGCCCATATCCTGTTCATGGCGTTCGACGGCTTCGCCGTGAACTATGTTCTGGTCGGGCCGTCGCGCCGGCTCGAACGCTGCCTCGACCTGATGGTCGACCTGATTATGGGCGAACAGTCCGGCCGCGCGGCCTGACAGCGATGCCGCACCGGAGGCCCGTTATGCGGGCCTTAACCGCGCAGAGAATGCCGGTCTAGTTCAGCGGACCGACGTCCGCCATGCCGCCGAGGTCCGCAGCGATGGCCGCGCGTCCGCACGAGGCGATGAAGGCCACCAGTTCCGCCGGTTCGAGGCCGATGCTCTCGGTGTTGACCAGCGGGTGAAAATTCAGTTGGCCGGCATCCATCAGACCGGCTTCGATCGCGACGGTCACTTGGCCCCGGTCGTCGTTCAGCACCGCGAGCGGCGTCAGCGCGCCGGGCATGACGCCGAGCACGCGTTCCACCAGATCGGCGGGCGCGAACCCCATGCGGCCGTTCGCACCAAGGCGCTTGTGCAGCGTCTTGAGATCGAGGTCCTGGTCCTCATGGGCGACGATCAGGAACAGGCGGCCCTTCTTGTCCTTCAGCAGAAGGTTCTTGGTGAACGTCCCGGCCATGTCGCCGCGCAGCGCCTTGCCCTCTTCGACGGTCCGGTGCGCCGGATAGGGCACCGCGACGGCGTCGATGCCGAGTTCGTCGAAGCGGCGGAAGAGGCGCTCGCGCGGGTCGGTCATTCCATGCATCTCCCGGCCTTCGGCCCTGTTCCGGATCGAATGCTAGTGCATTGCCGGGTTCGGCGCCACGCCGGGGCCGGCTCGGCCGACGCCTTTCGTCATGGTTGAACGCATCCGATTTGCAGTACACCCCATTTCAGGAGACAACCGGCTATCGGCCGGACGGCACACGACACCCGGCGCACGAAACAGGGAGACCGATCATGGCGCAAACGCTTGCCGCCGACCACCGGGCGCACGCCGCTGCCGCGCCATCGCTGCTGCCCGTGCAGGAGATCATGGCGACTCGCCCGGAGCACCGGCGCATGCCGCACGACGCGGCATACGCAGGCGGCGCGGCTTACGTCATCGACCGGTTCACGCCGCTCGACCGGGCGGGCGTGCCGATCGCCGACCTCGGATTCAACCGCGGCGATGCGGTCTACGACGTCGTCTCGGTGAGCCGCGGGTCCTTCTTCCGCCTCGCCGATCACCAGCGGCGCTTCGCCGCCTCCTGCAAGCGCGTGCGGCTGACCAACCCGCTCGCGGCCGAAGAGGAACGGGCCGTCCTCAACCGCCTGGTGGCGCTGGCCGGATACCGGGACGCCTATGTCTGGTGGGGCGTGACCCGCGGGGCGACGCCGCAGCGCGCCGCGGACCGCACGGACCCGGCGAACTTCGCCAACCGCTTCTTCGCCTACGCTATCCCCTATGTCTTCATCGCCGACGACGAACGCCGTTCGCGGGGCGCCGACGCGGTCGTCAGTCGGGAGTATTTCCGGATTCCCCCGAGTTCGGTCGATCCCCGCGCCAAGAACCTGAACGGCCTCGATTTCGCGATGTCCCTGTTCGAGGCCGGCGACCGCGGCGCCGAGTGGTCGCTGCTCACCGACGGCGCGGGCAACCTCACCGAGGCGCCCGGTTCCAACATCTTCGTGGTCAGCAACGGCACCGTGGCGACCCCCGAGGACTGGTGCCTGGAAGGCATCACCCGCATGACGGCGCTGGAGCTCGTCCGGGATCTCAGCCGCGAGGTCGAGGTGCGCAAGGTTGCCGTGGCCGAGTTGATGCAGGCGGACGAGGCTTTCCTGACCTCGAGCGCCGGCGGGATCGTACCGCTCAACAGCGTCGACGGTGTCGCGCTCGCCGGCGGTCCGGGCCCCGGACCGCTGACCCGCGCGCTGCACGACCGCTACTGGCAGAAGCGCTGGGAAGGCTGGCACGGCACCCCGGTGGACTACGCCGCCGCGTGAGGGCGCAGGACGATTGCTTCGACGACCGCTTTCGGAACGAACGCATAATCCGAACCGAAGAGTTCCCGGAGGCAGTTCAGCGGATAGCGCGACGCCGACAGTGCGGTGTCGTAGTAGAACCGCTTCAGATAGCGCATCGCGCCTTCGGCCCGCCGGTCGCGATACGGCGGCAGCATCATCACCGGTACCGCCATTCCCATCGACGGCGGCTGCACAGCGGGCTGATCCCTTGCCGGCAGCGTATTGTCCGAACCGCAAACCGGAGTGAGATCGTCCCAGTGTCCAAGCTAACGAATTCGACCGAGACCGTCCGCGATTGCACCGTCAGCCTGCTGCGCGGCGGCAGCGGCCCGCCGCTCCTGTTCCTGCACGGCGCCGGGGGCGGCGGCATCGAACTGCCGTTCATGACGCGGCTTGCCGAGCGCTACGACCTGATCGCGCCGGAGCATCCCGGCTTCGGCGGATCGGACGAGCCGGACTGGTTCGACAACATCCACGACGTCGCCTACTTCTACCTCGATTTCCTTGAGCATCTCGATCTCGCCGGGGTGCATCTGGCCGGCATGTCGCTCGGCGGCTGGATCGCGATGGAAGTGGCCGTCCGCAGCACCGCCCGGCTGGCCAGCCTGACCCTGGTCTGCCCGGCCGGCGTCCATGTGCCGGGGCTGGCGACCGGCGATCCCTTCGCCTGGTCGCCGGAGGAGACCTTCCGGCAGGGCTTCCACGACCGGGCGTTTGCCGAGGCCGCGATCGCCCGGCTGCCCGAAGCGGTCGAGGCCGACGATATCTGGCTCAAGAACCGGTCGTCCTTCGCCCGCCTCGCCTGGGAACCGCGGCTGCACGATCCCCATCTGCCGAAATGGCTGCACCGGATCGACGTGCCGACGCATATCGTCTGGGGTGCCCACGACAACATCCTGTCCGCCGATCACGCCGAAGCCATCGCCGGTATGATTCCCGGCGCCGGCGTCACCGTCGTGCCCGAGGCGGCCATTTCCTGCATATCGAGAAGGCCGATGCGCTGGTTGCCGCCATCGAGGCCCATGCGCAAGGAGAGTGAGCCATGAAGGTCTTCTTCTTCCACCTGATGCCCTATGCCGAAGTCGATCTCGACGAGGTCCGGAAGGTCGGCACCTCCTGGGTCAAGCTGTCGAACCGGCATTACGACCCGGAGAAGGGCGCGATGCTCTACGAGCGCTATCTGAACCAGCTCGAACGGGCCGAGGAACTGGGTTTCGACGGCATCGGCGTGAACGAGCACCACCAGACCGCCTACGGCATGATGCCGTCGCCCATCGTCATGGCGTCGTCGCTCGCCCGGCGCACCCACCGGGTCAAGATCTGCATCCTCGGCAGCGCGCTGCCGCTGCGCCAGCATCCGCTGACGCTGGCCGAGGAGCACGCGATGATCGACACGCTGACCCGCGGCCGGCTCATCACCGGCTTCGTGCGCGGCATCGGCGCGGAGTACCACGTCTTCGGCGTCGACCCGACATCGAGCCACGAGCGCTTCCACGAGGCCCACGACCTGATTATCCGGGCCTGGACCGAGACCGGGCCGTTCGAATTCTCCGGCAAGCACTACAAGCACCGCTATGTGAACACCTGGCCCCGGCCCTACCAGCAGCCGCACCCGCCGGTCTGGATTCCGTCCCAGGGCAGCCAGGAGACCATCGACTTCGCCGCCCATCCGGACCGGCGCTACACCTATCTGCAAACCTTCAGCCCGGCCGCGGCGGTGAAGAAATATCTCGATCTCTACCGCGTCCGGGCGCAGGAATACGGCTATGTCGCCAACGACAGCCAGCTCGGCTGGGCGGTGCCGATCTATGTCGGCGAGACCGACGAAAGCGCAGTCGCCGAGGCGAAGCCGCATTTCGAGAATTTCCGTAACTGCTTCGCCCGCATGCCGATCGAGTTCCTGCTGCCGCCGGGCTATACCTCGCGCGCGTCGATGAAGCGGATCGCCGTTGCCAAGAAGGCCATGTTCGGGGACCTCGCCATCGTGCCTGCGATGGAGATGGGCATGATGGTCTGCGGCAGCGCGGCGACCGTGCGCGACCGGCTGATCGACTATTTCGGCGACATGGGCTTCGGCAACCTGATCGCGCTGCTCCAGTTCGGCACCCTGCCGGCCGAGCTGACCGACGCCAATATGGACCGCTTCGCCTCGGGCGTGATGCCCGCCCTGCAGGCGCTCGGCGAACGCCCGGTCGAGCAGCGCCGGGTCGCGTAGCCGCAGTTCGCCGACGCCGCGGCCAGGCCCGCCGGCCGTCTCCTGCGGTGGAGCGGGCGCCCGCGCATTTCCGGCTGTGACCGTAGCGGAAAATCCGGGCTAATCGAGCAACTGCAGCGCCTCCTGCGCAACGGGGCTCGGCGCCGGTGCGGGCCCTGTGAAATATGCCATCGAGGCGGCCAGTATCCGGTCCCGCCACGCGGTGGGCGCCATTTCCCTGTGGTTCTCCAGGGCGGCCTCGGTAAACTTGTAGTCGTGGGACCCTTGGCCGTTGCGGGCAAGGTGCCGGCGCGCGCCGGCGATCAACCGGTCTGCGGAGCCGCCCCGTTGCAGGTAATGCAACGCCTTGCGGGCGCCGAAGGCGGGATTGTACGGCAACTCGGAGAACGCTTCGCCCAACGCGTCCGTGCCGGTGCCGGAGACCGCCAGAGGTTCCAGTTCGTCGAGGCGCAGATCGGGTTTGGTGTCGCCGACCCCGCGCCGGAAGGCCGGCATGAAGGCCGCCGATTGCAGGAGCGCCAGAAGCTGCGTGGATTCGGTTCGCGCATGCCGGAACACATAGTGAAACGCGTTGGCGGAAGTCTGGGCGTGCACCGGGACCACCGTCGGCCGTGTCAACACCAGCTCGGCGGCGGTGGCGAAGAGAGCCTCCCAGATCGAGTCGGCGGACACGCTGCGCTGCAGCAGGTCGATCACGGCCCGGCCCGCGTCGATCTCCGAGACCTCGCGCAGGGTGCGGACGAGCTCGTTTCGCGCCGCGTCGTCCCGGCGGCCCTGTTTCCAGGTCTTCGGGATCCCGCCGAGCATCGCCTGGAATTCCCGCCAGGTCCGATCGGACGGCAGGTCGCCGGTGGCGGGGTTCGGGTCGTAGTCGTGATTCTGGAGCGCCGCGGCGAGGGAGCGCAGCACGGGCGGCGCGTATTCGGGTCCCACGATGGGCAGGAGCCGATGCACGTTCTGCACCGCGATGACCTTGTGGCCGATCGCGCGCAGATCCCGGATGCCGTATCTGAAAAGGACCTCGGAGAGCTGCTCCGGCGTCGCGAGGCGGGCGAAATCGAGGACAGCGGGATCGACGGCCTCGAGATCCCAGCGATCCAGCGCATCGATCAGGCGTTTGCGGGCCGCCTCCACCGTCCCGGCCACGGGATCGGGCTGCGGACCCATCGTCCAGCCGCTCTGGCGGCGCTCCGCGTCCTGGGCGCGTTTGAAATAGTCGAGCGCCCAGAACACCGGCAGCCAGCGCTCCCTGCCCGCCAGGTTGCGCGCCGTCAGGTGGACGGATTGCAGCGCAAGCACCGCGTGGTACTTGAAGCCGACATGGGGGAAGGGCCGGACACGGCGCGACGCCGCGACGGCCAGGGCAGTCAGGGCCCTGCGGTGATCCAGGCCGCCCCTGATCAGCCCCGCTAGTTCGGCGGCGACGCGTTCGTGGGGCGTGTCTTCCAGGAGGCGATGCAGGGCGCTGGCCTCGGGAAGCGTTTGCGCCAGTCCCGGCCCGCCGCTCAGTCCCACGGCGGCGGCGCTACTGGTAGCGTACAGGAATTCTCGACGGTCCACGGTGCGCAATATACGGCCAATTTGCAGGCCGGCCCACCGCCTTCGCATTTCGGCAATGCGGGGGCCGCGCGACAGGCTTTTGCTTGCAGCCGGCGGGTGGCCGGCCTAGCGTTTGCCGGGGCCGCCTTCCCGGCGGCCGGCCTCTTCCGCAACCGCCAGCCGAAAGCGCCCGACCATGCCGCTCATCGCCTCGCGACTGTCGCGCATCAAGCCGTCCCAGACCCTGGCCGTGTCGGCGAAGGCGCGTGATCTGAAAGCCGCCGGGCGCGACGTGATCGGCCTCGGCGCCGGCGAGCCGGATTTCGATACGCCCGACCCGATCAAGGACGGCGCGATCGAGGCGATCCGCAACGGCGCAACCAAATACACCAACGTCGACGGCACGCCGGAACTCAAGGCGGCGATTGCCGCCAAGTTCGGGCGCGACAACGGTCTGGACTATGCGCCGGAGCAGATCACCGTCGGCACCGGCGGCAAGCAGGTGCTCTACAACGCGCTGATGGCAACGCTCGATCCGGGCGACGAGGTCATCATCCCGGCGCCCTACTGGGTCTCCTATCCCGACATGGTGCTGCTCGCCGACGGCACGCCGGTGCCGGTGGATTGCCCGGCGGACAGCGGCTTCCTGCTGACGCCGGAGGCGCTGGAAGCGGCCATCGGACCGAAGACCAAGTGGCTGATCCTGAACAGCCCGTCCAACCCGACCGGCGCGGCCTACGACCGGGATGCCATGAAGGGGCTGACCGACGTGCTGATGCGCCATCCCCACGTCCATGTCATGACCGACGACATGTACGAGAAGCTGGTCTACGGCAATTTCACCTTCGTCACGCCGGCCCAGGTCGAACCCGGCCTGTACGACCGGACGCTGACGGTGAACGGCGTTTCCAAGGCCTACGCCATGACCGGCTGGCGGATCGGCTTTGCCGGCGGGCCGGAAGCGCTGATCAAGGCGATGGCGAAGGTGCAGGGCCAGAGCACGTCGAACCCGAGCTCGGTGAGCCAGGCTGCGGCGCTGACGGCGCTGACCGGGCCGGAGGATTATCTGCCGGAGCGCAACGCCGCCTTCATGGAACGGCGCGATGCGGTTGTCGAAGCGCTCAACGCGGTGCCGGAGCTGACCTGCCGCCGGCCGGACGGCGCCTTCTACGTCTTTCCGAGCTGCGCCGGTGCGATCGGCAGGACCGGGCCGAGCGGCAAGGTCATCGAAACCGACGAGGATTTCGTTACCGAACTGCTGGAGGCGGAGGGCGTCGCGGTCGTACAGGGCGCAGCCTTCGGCCTGTCGCCCTATTTCCGGATTTCCTACGCCACGTCCCTCGACGCGCTGAAGGAAGCCTGCGTCCGGATCGCGCGTTTCTGCGCGGCGCTGAAATAGGGCGGCTCCGGGGGCACCGGGCGGCGACGGAAACCGGCGGCCGGGCCGTTCGAATTTCGGGGGAAGGCAACCGAAGAGCGCGGAGCCGGGCATGACGGCGAAGCAAATCCTGCTGCCTCTGGCGTTCCTTGCTCTGCTGGCCACGGGCGCCATCTTCGGCTTCTTCTTCGCTTGGGTCTGCTCGACGATGTGGGGCCTGGACAGCGCCGATCCGCGGGTCGCGATCGCGGCGATGCAGGCGATGAATGCTTCGGTGCGCAACTGGGTGTTCGCCCCGGCCTTTTTCGGGACGCCGGTCTTACTCGCCGCCGCCGCTTCGGTGGCCTGGATAGTTCAGGCTCGGCGCTCGGCGCTGTATATCGGCCTTGCCTGCGCCCTCTATCTGGCGGGCGGACTGGCGCTGACGATGCTGGCCAACGTGCCGATGAACGAGGCGCTCGCATCGGTGAAAATTCCGGCGGATGCCGCGGCGGCCGACGCGATCTGGTCGAACTACTCCGCGGAATGGCAACTGTGGAACATCGCCAGGACCGCGGTGTGCGCCGTCGTCCTGCTGCTGGTCGGTGCGGCCTTTCTCAGGTTGCGCGACAGCGGCCCGGAGCGCGCGGCGCATGGCTGACAGGGAGAAAGCGGCGATCGAAGCGGCGGCGGCCGCGGTGCGCAGGCTACCGGTCAAGAGCCGGAACCGGCTGCTCTTCGACCTGCTGACCGAAGCCGGCGCGACCGGAATCGTGATTCCCGGCGCAAACGGCGAGATCGAAGGCGCGATCGCCGACCGGACGGTCATCCTGAAATACCTGAAGAACAAGTCCTGGTCGGTCGAAGCCATGCGGCTGATGCAGGCGGTCTATGCCGCGCAGGGGCCGGGCAGCTGGATCGATCTCGGCGCCAACATCGGCGCCATGACGATTCCGGCGGCGCTCGCGGGCGCGAAATGCCACGCCGTCGAGCCGGAGCCGGCGAACCTGCGCTTGCTGCGCCGGAACGTCGAGCGTAACGGCGTTGCCGGCCGCGTGACGGTGCATGAGGCGGCGGCCTGGCACGAGGCGGCCGAACTGGCGTTCGAGATTGCGCCCGCCAACCTGGGCGATCACCGGGTGCGCACGGCCGCGCCCGGCAGCGGCAGCGCCTACGGCGAGGCCGCGCGCCCGACCGTGACGGTTTCCGCCCGCCCGGTCGACGCGCTGATCGATGCCGGCAGCCTCGCCGGCCCGGTGCTGGTCAAGGTCGATGTCCAGGGCGCCGAGGCGCAGGCGCTGGCCGGCGGCGCGGCCCTGTTCGGCCGGGCGGACCTCGCCCTCATGGAATACTGGCCCTACGGCCTGCGCCGTCTCGGCACCGAACCGGCTGCGCTGTTCGCCGCCGTGGCCGGGCACTTTCCCTACGCCGCCCTGCTGGCCGACGACCAGGCGCCCGAATCCGTTCGGCTTGTACGGCTCGACGATCTGACCGCCGATCTGCTCGCCGCTGAAGAGTCGAACCGCACCGTCGCGCTGGATCTGGTGCTGAGCAAGGAGCGGACGCCGCTATGGACTGGCTGAAGCCGGGGCAGCCGCCGTCCCGCGGTTTCCGCGGAAGACACCCGCACGGAAAGGAGAGCTTCATGAAACCGATGCTGCAATCCGTTTTCGCGACGGCGGCGCTCGTCATGCTCCTGATGATGCCGGCCGCACTGCTGCAGGCGGGGCCGGCCGCGCCGGCGCGAGCGGTGGCCGCGGGCGCAGACTGGAGCCATGCCGGCCCGGAAGCGGTCCTCGTCCACGACAGGTGGCGTCCCCGCCACGACCGCTGGCGTCCCCGCCACGACCGGTGGCGCGGCCGGCACGGCTACCCGCCCCGCTGGCGGCACCGGCACCGGCCTTATCCCCACCGGGCCGCGCCCTACTGGAGCCTCACTTATCCGTTCGCCTGCTTCGCCGCGAAGCCCTGGCCGCGGGGGCACTGGCGAAACCATCGCCATCGCCATGACCGGGGCCACCGCCACCGGGTTCCGCGCCACCGTCATATCCGCTGCCATGGCGGCTTCACGGTCGTCCTGCCGTTGTCCTATCCGCCGCGCCACTACCGGTAGCGGTCCGGCCCGGTCCGCGGGTTTCAACCGCGCTTTCGCGCCCGCGCCTTGCGCGCCAGCAGGTTGAGGGTCTCGACCCCGAGTGCGAAGGCCATGGCGAAATACAGGTAGCCCTTGGGGATGTGCAGGCCGGCGCCGTCGGCGACCAGCATGACGCCGACCAGGATCAGGAAGGACAGCGCCAGCATCTTGATCGTCGGGTGGGCGGCGACGAAGCGGCCGACCGGTTCGGACGCCAGCAGCATCACGAGAATGGCGATGACGATGGCGGCGACCATCACCTCGATATGGCGCGCCATGCCGACCGCCGTGATCACCGAATCGAGCGAGAACACGATATCGATCACCGCGATCTGGGCGATGACGACGCCGAAACCGCCCCAGATTTTCGCCGGCCGGTTCTTGTGCCCGCCTTCCAGATCGTGATCGATCTCCATCGTCGCCTTGCCGATCAGGAACAGGCCGCCGGCGATCAGCACGATGTCGCGCCAGGAAATCTCCTCGCCGAAGACGGCGAACAGCGCCTGGTTGAGGCCCGCCAGCCAGGTGATGACGAACAGCAGCGCCAGGCGGGTGACCAGCGCCGCGCCGAGGCCGAGCCGGCGTGCCGCCGGGCGCTGCCGCTCGGGCAGGCGATCGGCCAGGATGGCGATGAAGATCAGGTTGTCGATGCCGAGGACGATTTCGAGCGCGGTCAGCGTCGCCAGGCTGATCCAGACATTGGGATCGGAAAGAAGGTCGATCATGCTTCCGGTCGCCGTGCCAGATTGGGGCCGGTTCAGGGCCGGTCGCGCAAACGGTCGATGGCCCGGCGGTCGGCCTTGGTCGGCCGGCCCGAGCCGGCTTCCCGGTGCGGCGCGGCAGACGTGCTGTCCTGCCCGGCTTCGTCGATCGTGCGCCGGGGCAGTGCCGGCGCCAGGTCCTCGTACAACGCCTGCGCTTCAGCGGCGGGCCCGCGCCGCATGCCGAACGCACGAACTTCGACGACCCTGATCCGGCCGCCCTGCGGAAAGGTCAGCACATCGCCGCGCCGGACCCGGTAGTGCGCCTTGGCGATCGGCGCGCTGTTTACCCGCAGCTTGCCGCCGTTGCACAGCTTGTTAGCGAGGGTCCGGGTCTTGAAGAAGCGCGCGTGCCACAGCCACTTGTCGATGCGCGGCCCGATATTGTCCGGCCCGGCATTAGCAGCAGTCGGGGACTCCGGCATCGGCCCTCAGCGGCCCGCCGTGAGTTCGCGCAGGATGGCGAACGGCGAGCAAGGGTTGGGCGGCGGGCGCGCTTGCTTGCGCCTGCGCGGCCGGGCAGCCGCCTTGCACCAGGCGCCGTTGGCCTCCGGACCGGGGCGGTAGCCAAGGCCGTGCAGCGCCGCGGCGAGAAAGGCATCCGGAATGCCGGCGGCTTCCGCGAGCGCAGGGTCCGCCGTCACTGCCTTGCCGTCCGGCAGGCGGGCGATCGCACGCCATAACGCTTCGATCCGGTCGGCGCGCACCGCCTTGCCCTGCGCAACGACATAGCCGCAGGCCGGCAGCAGGCCGCGCGGCAGGCCGTCGACCGTTTCGAGGCAGGCCGCAAACGCCGGAAGCTCAAAATCCCCGGCATCGTGGCGGATCGCCCACAACAGGGCGAGCAGCGCCTGCGCCCGGGGCCGCAGCAGGTCGCGATAGTAGATGCGCTGGGCGCCCAGCCTGATCCCGAGCGCGGCCAGCGCCTTGCGGTCCGTTTTCGTCAACCCGTCGATCGCCGACCGAAGGCTGCGCCGCGGCAGGTGGCCGCCCGCCTCGCCCAATTGGTACAGCAGGGCCCGGGCCTGGCCGCCGATGCCGTCCGGCGCCGGGCCGGCGATCGCCCCCAGGCGGAAGGGCAGATAGGCCGCAAGCCAGCTTTCGAGCTTCGCTGCAACCCGGTTGCGGACAGACGGGTCGAAACCGTCGCCGACGACCGGCCGGATCGCCGGGCGGAGAAGGTGTTCGCCCCTGACCAGACGCCCGATGACCGCGCCGCGCCAGCGCAGGTCGCCGGTCGGCGCCAGCTTGACGGATTTCGGCTTCGCCGCCTCGAGCAGGCCGAGCCGTTCCTCGATCGCCGGCCGAAGCGCCCGCCAGCCGGCATTGCGCATGGCGCGGGCATCGTCGCCGGTCGCCGCCGGCGCAGCGGCGAAGCGGAACCCGTCCATCCGGCCGATGGTGATCCCCTCGACGACGACTTCGCCGGACGCCGTTACGACGGCGTCGAGATCCTGCTTGCTGCGCAGGCGTTTGACCAGAATGGCGGTGCGCTTGTCGACGAAGCGTTCGGTCAGCCGCTCGTGCAGCGCGTCCGAGAGCCGGTCCTCGATCCGCCGCGTCTGCTCCTGCCAGCGCAAGGGCTCGTCCAGCCATTCGCTGTGATAGGACACATAGGTCCAGGTGCGGATATCGGCGATCCGGCCGGCCAGCGCGCCGATATCGCCGGTCGTCCGGTCGATCCGCGAGACCTGCCGTTCGATCCAGGCCGGCGAAATCCGCCCCTTGCTTCCCGTCAGGTCCATGAATATCCGGCTGACCAGGCTGTTGTGCGCCTCGCCCAGGATCTTGCGGAAGTCGGGAATCTGGCAGCACTCCCACAACAGGGCGACGGCCGCCGGGTCGTCGAGCCGGGCGCGCAGGCCGGGCTGGCGGGACAGCGCCGCGAGGGTGCGGAAGTCTTCCGCTTCGCGCGCCGGCGCGAGGTCCGGCGACGAAGGCGGCAGCGCCAATCTCTGGATCAGGGCGTCAACCGTATCGAACGACAGCTCCGGATTGCGCCAGAACACGAAAGGCAGCGGATCGAAACTGTGGGATTCGATCGCCTCGATCAGGTCGGCATCGAATTCGCCGGCATTCGCGGTCGTGCCGAAGGTGCCGTCCTGCATGTGCCGGCCGGCCCGACCGGCGATCTGCCCGATCTCCGCCGGCGTCAACCGCCGCCGCATGCGCCCGTCGAACTTGACCAGATCGGAAAAGGCGATGTGGGCCACATCCATGTTGAGGCCCATCCCGATGGCATCGGTGGCCACCAGGTAATCGACCTCGCCGGCCTGGAACATCTCGACCTGGGCGTTGCGCGTGCGCGGACTGAGCGCGCCCAGCACGACGGCCGCGCCGCCGCGCCGCCGCCGGATCACTTCGGCCAGCGCATAGACCTCCTGGGCCGAGAAGGCGACGGCGGCGGTGCGGGGCGGCAGGCGCGTAATCTTCTTCGGTCCGGCATAGGCGAGGCGGGAAAATCGCGGCCGGCCGATGAGCCGGGCTTCGGGCACCAGACGGTTCAGGATCGGCCGTACGGTCTCGGCGCCGATCAGCACGGTCTCGACCGTGCCGCGCGCCTGGAGCATCCGGTCGGTAAACACATGGCCGCGTTCCGGATCGGCGGCGAGCTGGATCTCGTCGATCGCCAGGAACTCCACCTCGCGATCCACCGGCATCGCCTCCACGGTGCAGAGAAAATACCGCGCCGTTGGCGGGACGATCTTCTCTTCGCCCGTGACCAGCGCCACCGCATGGCCGCCCGCGGCGCGCACGGCGCGGTCGTAATTCTCCCGGGCCAGAAGGCGCAGCGGGAAGCCGATCATGCCGGAGCCGTGCGCCAGCATGCGATCCATCGCAAAATGCGTCTTGCCGGTGTTGGTCGGCCCGAGAATGCCGGTAATGCGCCGGCCGGAATGGCCGGGGACGTCGGAATTCGACCTCATGGACCGCATGGTCGTCCGGGTTGTGGCGGAAGACAAGGAGAAAGGCGCTGGCGCAACGCCGGACGGACCGGGCTCCGAAAAAGTGCGCCGCGGCGCAGCGTCGGGGTTACTTCAGCTCGGCCCAGGCTGCGCCGACGATCCGGCCGCCGTCCGGTTCCTGGACCAGAACGGCAACCCGGTCGAAGCGGCCGCCCTTTGCGCCGGTGCGGGGCAAATCGACATCGAGGTCCGCGCCCCGGTATTCGGCGACCCGGCGGATTTCCCGCACCACGTTATAATAGGTCAGCGTCTTGCCGGCATTCTCGCCGCGCGGGATCGCCGTGGTGTGCTGCTTGTCGAAATACACCAGCCAGACAGTGCAATCGCCGGTGCGCCCGCCATCGCCTTCGAGGGAGGCGGTGAGCGATTCCGCATTCGCGCCTGCGGTGATCGACACGGCGACGCGGTCGTCGGCCGATTTCTGCCGGAGCCGGATCTGCCCGTCGATCACACCGGTGTAGCTGCCGATAGCCTGCAGTTTGCCGTCGACGACAATTTGCGGCGTGTAGACGGTGCGGCGGCGCATCGCCGAGGCGTAGGTCTGCTGGCGCTGCGTCGCCTCGGCGCTCGAATAGGGATCGCGCCAGCCCAGATAGTTCCAGTAGTCGACGTGGAAGGAGAGGGCGATCACGCCGGGGCGCTGCGCCAGCACGCCCAGGAACTTGTCCGCCGGCGGACAGGAATAACAGCCCTGCGAGGTGAACAGTTCGGCGACCACCGGGCGTTTGGCGGCATCGGCAAGGGCGCCGGCCGGGGCCAGCGCCGCGGCCACGGCGATCGCGGCAAGCGCGCGGGTAACAGTCTTGGCGAATCCGGTCATGACCTAGTCCTATGGTGGCCGAATCGGCGACACGAATCACTTGGAATCACTTGTCAGTGAGCCTGCCTGCATAACTCCCGGTATGGCATGGCGGTTGTCAAGCCGGTGGTGGCGGGCCACATCGGCACAATGAACGCGCCGAACAACGTTGCGCCGTTTCCGCCGGTTGCCGCGCGCCGGCCGGTCGTCTCGCACCATCATGGCGACAGCCGGACCGACGACTACGCCTGGCTGCGCGATCCCGGCTATCCCGATGTCCGCGACCCGGCAATTCTCGACTATCTCAAGGCCGAGAATGCCTACCGGGAAGCGGTCATGGCGCCGCTGGCCGGGCTTCAGGAGCAGCTGTTCCAGGAACTCAAGGGCCGGCTGAAAGACGACGACTGCAGCGTGCCGATGAAGCGCGGGCCCTGGTTCTACGCCTGGCGCTTCGAGCCGGGGGCGCAATACCGGATCCACTTCCGTATCCCCTGCGAAGAAGGACCGGACGGCGCGCCCCGGACGATTCTGGACGAACCGGAGTTGGCCGAGGGTTTCGACTATCTGCGCGTGCGCGCCGTCGAGCCGTCGCCGGACCATTCCCTGCTGGCCTATTCTGCCGACACCGACGGCTCGGAGCGGTTTGCGATCCGGGTGCGCGACCTGGCGACCGGCGAAGACCTGCCGGACGTGATACCGGACACCAGCGGCGCACCCGCCTGGGCGACCGACAACCGGACGCTGTTTTACGTCCGACTCGATGCGCAGCTTCGGCCGTCGTCGGTGTGGCGGCACCGGCTGGGCACGCCGGTCGAAGCGGATGTCGAAGTCTACCGGGAACCCGATCCGGGCTTCGGGGTTTCGGTCGGATTGGGCCGGGACGAACGCCATCTGTTCATCAGCGCGGGCGATCACGAGACGTCTGAGATCCGGTTCATTGCAGCGGACGCGCCGGAAAGCGAACCTCAACTCATCAGCGCCCGCCGGACCGGCCGGATCTACAGCGCCGATCATCGCGACGGCGTCTTCTGGATCCTGACCGACGATACCCACCCGAACCGACGGCTCGTCACCGTCCCGGTCGAAAGCCCCGACGCGGAGAACTGGCGCGAAGAAATCGCCGCCTCGGACGGCGTGTATCTGACCGGGCTGGAGGTGTTCCGGGACTGGATGCTGATCGAGGAGCGGGAAGCCGGCGTCAAGCATCTGCGCATCCGGCATTTCGGCGACGGCGCCGGGCACCGGATCGACTTTCCGGAGCCTGCCTATGCCGTCCATCCGGCGGGCAACGCAGAGTTCAATCAGGCGCACCTGCGCATCGCCTATCAGTCGCTCGTCACGCCGCTGACGGTCTGGGACTACGATGTCGTCACGCGCGAACGCACCGTGCGCAAGGTTCAGGAGATTCCCTCGGGTTACGATCCGTCGCTTTACGTTTCGGAGCGGGAGATGGCCCGGTCGCACGACGGCGCCCTCGTGCCGGTCACGATCGTCCGGCGCAGGGATACGCCGAAGGACGGCAGCGCGCCGCTCTATCTCTACGCTTACGGTTCCTACGGCATGAACATGGACCCCGGGTTCGGCACGGCGCGGCTGTCGCTGCTGGACCGGGGGTTCGTCTTCGCACTCGCCAATCCGCGCGGCGGTTCGGAACTCGGCAAATACTGGTACGAGTCCGGCAAACTGGAGCGCAAGGAGAACACCTTCCGCGACGTGATCGCCGTCGCCCGGCATCTGGCGGCGGCGGGCTATGCGCGCGCGGGCAACATGGCGCTCGCCGGCGGCAGCGCCGGGGGCCTGATGGTCGGCGCGACGATCAATCTGGCGCCGGACCTGTTCCGGGCGGCGGCGGCGCATGTGCCCTTCGTCGACGTTCTGAACACGATGCTCGACGAGACGCTCTGGCTGACGCCGGGCGAATATCCGGAATGGGGCAATCCGTCGGAGAGCGGCGAGGCATACCACCGGATCAAGGCCTATAGCCCTTACGACAATGTCGGCCCGGGGGACTATCCGCACCTCTTCGTCACCGGCGGATTGAGCGACCCGCGCGTCACCTATTGGGAGCCGGCCAAATGGGTCGCCAAACTGCGGGCAAACAAGACCGACGACAATCTGCTGCTTCTGCGCATGAACATGGGCGCCGGTCACGGCGGCAAATCCGGCCGCTACGAAGCGTTGCGCGAAACGGCGGAGGAATACGCCTTCATGCTGAAGGTGTTCGGGCTGATTCCCGGCACCGTGGCCGGCCAATAGGCCGGAGCCTCACGCGGGCCCGCGCCTCGCCGTCAGGCACCTGCCTGATATACCAGGTCGGCTGTCAGGCCGAGCAGCAGGCACCAGCCGAAAACCCGGTTCGACTTGAAGATGCGCAGGCAATCCGCCGGATCGTCGATGTCGACTTTGGCGGCCTGCCAGCCGAGTTGCACGACGCCAAGCGCGAAGCCGATCCAGAATACCGGGCCGAGCCCGTCGAGCCATCCGGCGGCGGCGATCAGGAGCGACGCCATCCCGTAGAAGAACCACAGCCACGGCCGGGTGTTGGCGCCCAGCTTCAGCGCGCTCGATTTCACGCCGATCAGGATGTCGTCTTCCTTGTCCTGGTGGGCGTAGATCGTGTCGTAGCCGAGGGTCCAGAAGATGCCGGCGATATAGAGCAGGACCGGCGGCCAGCCGAGGTCGCCGCGCACGGCCGCCCAGCCGAGCAGGGCGCCCCAGTTGAACGCCAGCCCGAGCACGATCTGCGGCCAGTAGGTCACCCGCTTCATCAGCGGATAGACGAACACGATGGCGAGCGATGCCGCGCCGACCAGGACGGCAAAGCCGTTGAACTGGAGCAGGATGCCGAAGGCGACGGCCATCTGCAGCATCATGAAGGCCAGCGCCTGCCTGACGGAAACCTGACCGCTGGGAATCGGCCGGGTGCGCGTGCGCTCCACCATGGCGTCGAAGTCCCGGTCGGTGATGTCGTTCCAGGTGCAGCCCGCCCCGCGCATCAGCAGGGCGCCGGCGCCGAACAGGGCCATGAACCAGAGAAACCTGCCGGCGCCGTCCCAGGTCCACGCCAGCGTGTCGAACGCCAGGGCGATCGACCACCAGCCTGGAAACAGCAGCAGCCACGTCCCGATCGGCCGGTCGAGGCGCATCAACCGCGCATAGGGCCGCGCCGGCCGGGGCAGGAGCCGGTCGATCCAGCTTTGCGCCGGCATGTCGGTGCCGGCGATCAGGCCGGCGCGTTCCGGGCGAGGAGCCATGGAGAAATGCTAGCCCCAAATTCCGCGGCAGGGAGACGTTCGCAGGCTGCGCGCGGATTTGTGACAGGCGGCCCGCCCGCGCGCCGCCGGCAATCAGGTCAGTCGCGGCGGTGGCAGGTTGCCCAGCCGGCACACCGCATCGGCAATTCCGGAAAAATCCTTGTCGGCATAGTCGCCGGTTGCCTTTGCCATGGCGAGACTCTCCCGGACGACCGCGCCGGCATAGAGCGGCAGCCCGAAGCTGCGCGCCGCTTCGACGGCAAGCGAAACGTCCTTGTGGGCGAGCGCGATGCGGAAACCGGGCGCGAGGTCGCCGTTCAGCACCTTGTTCGGCCAGTTGATCGAGAGCTGCCCGTTGGCGGCGGTCGTGCCGCCGAGTACCTTCAGGGTGGTTTCCAGATCCAGCCCGAAGCCCTGGACGAGCGCCAGCGCTTCGGCGTTCATCTGGTTGATGCCCATGATCAGGAAATTGTTGACCAGCTTGGAGCGGATGCCCGCGCCCGGCCCGCCGCAATGCAGGATCGTATCGCCCATGGCTTCGAGGAGCGGCCGCACCCGTTCCAGGTCTGCCTCCGTTGCCCCGACCATGAACAGGGATGTGCCGGCTTCGGCGTTGGTCACCAGCCGGCCGACCGGCGCATCGACGAAGGCCCGGCCCGCTTCGGCCAGCGCCGCCGCGATGCGGTCGGTCGTTTCCGGCGCGATCGTGCTCATGTCCATGACGAGCTGGCCTGCGGCGCCGGATTCGAGAACGCCCCCGGGGCCGAGGACGACCGCTTCGACCTCGGGCGAATCCGGGACCATCGTCACCACGACGCCGGCCCGTTCGGCCACTTCGGCGACGGAGCCGGCGACGGCGGCGCCGAGATCGCGGAGCGGCGGCGTGCGGTCCTGGGCAATATCGTAGACGATCAGATCGTGGCCCTTGCGCACGAGATTGGCCGCCATCGGCTGCCCCATCGCGCCCAGCCCGATAAAGCCGGTCTTTGTCATCCCTGTCTCCCGTTGCGGAACTGCGTTCTTCATGCGGCCGGAGCCAAACGCGCCGGCTCAAACCCGCTCAATAATGAAATCTCCGCAGACCACGGCAATACGGTTGCCGGCAGAGCGGCCTGCCGGATTGCCGCGGCCCGCTGGCCATGCCGGGGACGGCGCGCTATGCCACCGGCATGATTGCTCATTTCCCATCGCAGCCGGCAGTCCGCGGCGTCCGCAACGCCGTCCGGGGGTTTCTCGCTGTGGTCTTCACCTTTGCCCTGGCGGTGACGGTTGCCGCTCCCGCCGGCGCGCAGAAATCCCGAAAGCTGGAAAACATGCTCTATCTCGAATTGAAGAACGGCCGCGTCGCCATCGAACTCTATCCCGACGCGGCGCCCAAACATGTCGCCCGGATCAAGGAACTCGCCCGCGAAAAATTCTACGACGGCATCGTCTTCCACCGGGTCATTCCGGGCTTCATGGCCCAGACCGGCGATCCGACCGGCACCGGCCGGGGCGGCAGCGGGCAGAAACTGCCGGCGGAATTTTCCCGCGACCTCTCGTTCGAGCGCGGCACCATTGGCATGGCGCGCACCGCCGATCCGAACAGCGGCGACAGCCAATGGTTCATCTGCTTCGCTCCGGCATCGCACCTGAACGGCCAGTACACGATCTGGGGCAAGGTGGTCGAAGGCATGGACCTCATCGACGGCATCGCGCCGGGCGAGCCGCCGGCGCAGCCGGACAAAATCGTCAGCCTGCGCGTCGCCGCCGATGTCGAGGCCGGCAAGTAGCCGGGCGCCGGGCGATGTACGCGCTTCATCCGCAACTCGCCGACGAGACCGTGCCGGTCTGCGATCTGGATCTGTGCCGGGTGCTGCTGTCGAAGGATGCCACCTATCCTTGGCTGGTGCTGTCGCCGCGGCGCGAGGGTCTGCGCGACCTGCACGATCTCAACGAAGAGGACGGCATTGCCGCCCTCGATGAAATCCGCCGGTGCAGCCGGGCACTCGTCGACCTGTTCGGGCCGGACAAGATGCCCGACAAAATAAATGTGGCGGCGCTGGGTAACCAGGTGCCGCAACTGCATATCCATGTGATCGCCCGCTTCACGACCGATTCGGCCTGGCCCGGCCCGGTTTGGGGCAAGGTTCCGCCGGCGCCGTACGACGATGCGGCGCGCGATGCGCTGATCGGCCGGCTGCGCGTGGCGCTGGGGCAGGGCGGCTGACGGCCCGACCGGGGTTGCTGGCAGGCGACGCTATCCGGCGTTCCGGCCGCCGACTTCCACCACGTTGAACACGATATAGCCGAGGACCGCCACGGCGATGCCGGCGGCCATGCCGAGCCGGAACAGCAATCTGGCGAGGGTTTCGTGCTCCGGCGCGCGGCGGTAGCCGATCCACGATCCGACGAAGACCGCTGCGGCGAAGAGATAGAGCACGACGCCGGCCTCAGCCGACCCCTTCCGGAGACTCGGCCAGCGGCGCGCCCGGGCGCATGACGGTGCCGTCGAGCCGGGGCGGCGCAGCCCGGGCGCCGGAGCCGCGGTGCGGCTGCTTCGGCATGGCGAAGCCCTGCTGGTAGCCGGCGCGGGCGACGATCATGAACTTCCAGTAGACGCCGCCGAAGATGGCGAGGATGCTGCCGGCGAGCCAGACTCCGATGGCGATGCGCGTTCCGGTCTGCCCCATGCCGAGCGCGATCAGGCCGGCCAGGTACAGGAGCGCCGGCAACCCCGTGCCGAGGATCAACACGCGCCGGTGGACCTTCGCCAGCACCGCCCGGGCCAGCGGGCCGATTCCGCCGGCTGCCGCCGAGTGCAGATAGGCGGTCCACAGGATCAGACTTGCCGCCGCCAGGACGATGACGGCGACGCCCGCGGTCTGCATCGTCTTGAGGGCAAGCGCGCTGTAGACGAAGATTTCCAGCGGCACGAGCAACTGGAACGCCGCCAGCAGGCCGATGCTGAGCGCAAAGGCCGGCATCAGCAGGGCGAAGCCTTCGAGCAGGCCGGTCGAGACGATCATCCAGGGCATCAGGCGGTGCCGCCAGGCCGGAATGCCGCGCGCCCGGTAGAGGATCATCGCCTGACAAGCGAGGAAACCGAGCGCCGCCAGCGCGGCAACGGTCTGGGCCGCCGGATGCTGCGTCGCAATACCGAGCAGCACGGCGACGCCGAAGACGGCGACGACATACAGTTCGCGCGTCATCCAGGAGGTCTGTGGGCGCGACACCGCGCGCCAGAAACGCATCTTCCTGCCGATCTTCAGAAAGACGAAGAACAGGCCGATGGCCATCAGCCCGGCGCCGGCGAATTGCGCCGCAGAAAGCCACAGGCCGTATTCGGCGGCGGCCTCGGCCGGCACGGCGAAGGAGGCCAGCCAGGCGGCGAACACGAAGCCGCTGCCGACGCCGCCGAACATCCAGTTCATCGCGGCGCGCCAGTCCCAGAACGGCTGCAGCGTGCCGACCAGCGGGTTTGCCGGATCGGCCAGCCGCTCGTCGGCGAGGTCGGCTGCTTCCGGTTCGCGGCCCGGTACGGCCGGGGTGGTATAGAGATATTTGATCTGCGGATCGGTGCCGAGTTCCTCGTGCATCTGGAACGCCGGGTTGTCGCGCACGAGCTGCGAGACGTTGCTGTCCGGGTCGTTGTAATCGCCGAAAGTGATGGCCGAGGCGATGCAGGCGGCGGAGCAGGCCGGCGTCGCCTCGGGATCGAGGCCGGGGGTCAGGCCGGCTTCCAGGCCGCTGTCGACCCGGTCGATGCAGAAGGTGCATTTCTGGGCGACGCCGATCCGGCCGTCGTCGAACACGGCCTCTTCCTGGCGCGTGATCTCGCCATCGTAATAACCGTGGATCTCATGGGCGATGGTGCGGGCCTGATAGGGGCAGGCGACCGCACAATAGGCACAGCCGATGCAGACGTCGTAATCCATCGTCACCAGCCCGTCTTCGCGCTGGCGGGTCGCGC
Organism: Rhodospirillaceae bacterium; assembly: GCA_028819475.1. Classification (NCBI taxonomy): domain Bacteria; kingdom Pseudomonadati; phylum Pseudomonadota; class Alphaproteobacteria; order Rhodospirillales; family Rhodospirillaceae; species Rhodospirillaceae bacterium. The sequence continues at coordinate 256,081 of JAPPLJ010000030.1, read as the reverse complement.
CGGTCGGGCAGACCGGGACGCAGGGCGGCTCGGCGCAATGCTGGCAGCCGGTGACGAGGAACTGGCGCTGGACGTTCGGATACTCGCCCTGCTCGACATCGATCACGCGCCGCCATTGGATATCCGGCAGCGTGTCGTTCCAGTGCTTGCAGGCGATGGTGCAGGTCTGGCAGCCGACGCAGCGGTTGACGTCGATCGCCATGCCCCAGCGCGGGGTGTGGGCGGGATCGTGGCAGAGGGCGTCAGCCATGACGGATCATATCGTTGCGCCCCACGGCACCCCCACCCGGCCCCTTCGCTCGCCGACCTCCCCCTCTGAAGAGGGGGAGGTATAGGGATCGATTGCCATTGTCACTCCGCGGCCTGGGCGAAGGCGGCGGTGGCGATGTTGCCGTCGTAGGAGCCCATTTCCTCGACGGCGAGCGGCTTCTGGAGGTGCTTCTCCGAGGCCTTGTAGACCTTGACGCACACGAGATCCGAGCCGGAGCCGGTGGAATCGGTGAGCTTGAGCGAGATGTCGGTCACGCTGTTCAGGCTCGGCCGGTTGAGGTCCTTGGCGAAGGGCGTCTTCCAGTGGTCGAACTGGCCGATCATCAGGACCGTGTCCGGCCGGATTCCCTCACGCAGCACGGCCGGGCCTTCGGTGCGCCCGGTGACCGATTCCACGACGACCTGCTCGCCGTCTTCGATACCCAGGTCCTGCGCCTTGCGCCGGTTGATCATCACGCCGCGGTGGCCGGCGATATTGTCGGCGACCTCGGCGATCAGCGGCAGGCCGACATTGGCGCCCCAGGCATACTGGAAGGAGCGGGCGGTCAGCGCCCAGAACGGGTATTCCTCCGGGTCGCGGCCGAAATCGCGGACGTAATCCTCCCAGATTTCCGGGAAAGATTCGTAGGTCGGCATGAACTCGTATTCGCGCAGCTGAGTTTCCCACCAGTCGACGCCGATCTCGCCCAGGCGGAGCGCCAGTTCCTGGCCGTGCCGGGTCAGCCGTTCCTGGTAGGGCAGCTCGAAGCGCAAATTCTGCTCTTCGAGCGCCGGGTAGATGTACCAGTCGAGCTGGTTGTAGTCCTTGAGCATGTAGCCGTGTTCGCGGAACCAGTCGAGGTCGCGGACCTGCTCGCCGCCGGTCATGTCCCACGATGCGGCCTTGCACATGTTGTCCCAGACGGTTTCCGACTCCGGCGGCTCGCCGGCCGGCAGGCTGAAATCGTACTTGCCGGGGCGCGCCAGCTTCGTGCCCGCCGCGCCGCCGTTGATGGCGCCGATATAGGCGTCGAGGATACCCGCTTCCTGGGCGAAGCGGGTCATGATGTCCGACATGTCCATCGTGTCGTTGACCGGCTCGATCGCCTTGGCGCGGATCGTCCAGCCTTCGTGGTGCCAGAAATTCTCCTGGAACTTGGTGCCGCCGATGCGGATCAGCTGGGTCGATTCCAGGTCGGTCGATTCCGGCAGCAGCACGTCGGCGAAATGGTTGGTCTCGTCCATCGTGTAGGCGAAGGCGACGATGAACGGGAAATCCGCCAGCTGGTTCGACACTTCCGGCGCGTTCCACGAGCTGATCGACGGGTTGGTGCGGTAGCACATCCAGATGTCCGGCGGATCGTGGCGCGGCCAGCTCTTCGGCTGGTGCTTCTGGAACAGCCAGGGCAGGTGCGCGGGCCCCAGGGCCGGCGACCACGGGCTGTCCGAGACCAGGGGCACCAGCGTCTTGTAGGCATTGCGGATATGCGGGTCGCGGTTCCACGCGTTCGACGACGTGGCGTTGAACTGGTAGCGCATGAAGCCGTCTTCGCCCGGCAGCACGGAGCCGACCCGCGACGCCGCCGGCCGCACCAGCTTCACCGCCGTGCCCAGCGTGCCGCCCGGCACCTCGAGCGCGCCGACGAGAACGGCCAGCATGGTGCGCGCCCAGCAGGTGTGATAGCCGCCCCAGCCGTTGTTCACGCTCTTACCGAGCAGGATGGCGACCGGGCGGAAGGGCAGGGTCTTGCCTTCGATCTCGATGGTCTCGCCGACGCAGGCATGGGCGATATATTCGTCGGCGACCCGCCGGATGGTCTCCGCCGGCACCTCGCATTCGGCCTCGGCCCATTCCGGCGTGTATTGCGCCATCAGGTCGAGCATGAGCTGGAAGGACGGTTTGGCCATCACTCCCTTATGGTCCCAGCGCTTGTTGTCCGGCCCCAGTTCGTAGCCGTCGACCGTGTAGGTGCCCTCCATCGCAGGGTCGGCGATGTCGGCGTCATAGGGTTTGGCCGCGCCGTCGGCGGCGTCCCAGATCAGCGGCTTGCCGTCCGGATCGCGGACGAAAAAGCCGTTGGGGCCGACCAGGTAGGGCGAATTGGAGCGGTTCTTGAGGAACGGCACGTCGCAGACGGCTTCCCAGCCGCGCTCGTGCACGATCCGGTGGATCAGGGCGAACAGGAAGGCGGCGTCGGTCTTCGGTTTGATCGGCACCCATTCGGCCGAGGCTGCCGCCGTGATCGACATGTGCGGCTCGACATGGATGCGCTTGGCGCCGCGCGCCCGGGCGTTGGCTTCGCGCCAGATGCCGACGACGCCGGACTGCGCCTCGGTGTTCGCGCCGCAGTTCAGGATGAAGTTCACATAGGGCGTGTCCGGCGCGACGATGAACGCGCGGTGCCACAGTTCGCCGTAGAGATGCTCGGAATGGTAGCACTTCACGCCCTGGCCGGCGCCGAAGCCCTGGTCGATGGGGCCCCAGGCCGCCATGAAGGCCGGGAAAGTGCCCATATACTGCACCGGCGTGCCGCCCCCGCCGGTCGAGGTCGCGAGGCGCGGATGGCCGTTCTCGTTGACCAGCCCTTTGGCGCGCACTTCGCGGAATTTCTCGCCGATGATGCCGAAGGCCTCTTCCCAGGAGATCGGCACGAAGCCCGGATCCTCGTCCCGCCCCTTGTTCGGGTTGGTCCGCTTCATCGGCTGCTTGATCCGGTTGGGATTGTAGGTCTTCTGAATCAGGCCGAACGCCTTGACGCAGACCCGGCCGCCGCCGGGATGCTCGTCCATGATGTCGAAATTGGCTTCCAGCCGTTCCGCCACGCCGTTGCGCACGGTGACTTTCGCAAGGTCCGGCCCCGCTACGCACTGGTAGCAGTAGAAGGGAACCTTCTTGACGTCGTCTTCGGAAGCGCCGGCTTTGGCCATGGTCGATACCCGGTCGGAATGAATGGCAGGCGGGAGAATAGCACGCTTTGCGGCGCGCGCCTCAAGCTTCGGCCAGGCGCGCCTTTTTCTTCGCCAGGCGGCCGCCCTGCTTCGCCTTGTCGATGACGAAGCGGATGTGCCGGGCCCGGCCGACATGGTCGAGCTCGTCATGGACGTTGACCTCGAAGACGATCCGCGGGCCCTCGACCTCGACGACCTCGGCGTTGACCGTCACGCTCTGGCCGATCAGGGTCGGGCCCAGATGGTCGATCTCGACCCGCGCGCCGACGGAATCCTCGCCGTCGTCGTGATGCGGCAGCAGCAGCTGCCGGCAGGTATGCTCGATATCGCGCACCATGAGCGGCGTGGCGTAGACCCGCAACTCGTCGCCCATGAAGGCGATGGTGCGCTCCTCGTCGATCCCGATCTTCTCCTCATGGACGGCGCCGGCTTTGAGTGTGTCTTTCATTTCGTTTCCCTGATGGTGGATGCCGGTACGGACATGGCGCGTCTCAGCCGATTGCGTTTGCGGCGCGCAGATCGGCGATTTCCCCGGCGGCAAAGCCCCAGGCGGCGAGCGCTTCTTCGGTATCGGCGCCGGGCGGCGAAGGCGGACGGCGGATCGTGCCGGGCGTGCGGCTGAAACGCGGCGCCGGTGCCGGCTGCACGACGCCGTCGACCTCCGCGAAGGTGCCGCGTGCCTTCATGTGCGCATGGTCCGGCGCCTCGTCGAGGTCCAGGACCGGCGCAAAGCAGATATCGGTGCCCTCCATGATGGCGCACCATTCGTCCCGGGTTTTGGTCCGGAAGACCGCAGCGAGTTTTTCGCGGATGACGGGCCAGCTCTCCCGGCTCATCTGCGGCGGCAGATCGGCCGGGTCGAGCCCGGTTTTCTCCAGCAGTTCGGCGTAGAACTTGGCTTCGATCGAGCCGATGGAGACGAATTTGCCGTCGCCCGTCTCGTAGACCGAATAGAAATGAGCGCCGCCGTCGAGCAGGTTCGCGCCGCGCATATTGCTCCACAGGCCGGCCGCCTTGAGGCCGTAGAAGGTCGTCATCAGCGAGGCCGCGCCGTCCACCATCGCCGCGTCCACGACCTGCCCCTTGCCGGACTGGCGCGCTTCAAGGAGCGCCGCCAGCACGCCGACCAGCAGGTAGAGCGTCCCGCCGCCGAAATCGCCGACCAGGTTGAGCGGCGGCACCGGCGGCCCGTCGGCCGGGCCGATGGCGTTGAGCGCGCCGGTGAGCGCGATGTAGTTCATGTCATGCCCGGCCGCCCGGGCCATCGGACCGTCCTGGCCCCAGCCGGTCATGCGGCCGTAGACCAGTTTCGGGTTGGTCGCGAAACAATCCTCCGGGCCGAGGCCCATGCGTTCGGTGACGCCGGGGCGGAATCCTTCGATCAGGACGTCGGCGCGGTCGATCAGCCGTTTGACGACCGCCAGCCCGTCCGGCGACTTGAGGTCGACGGCGACGGAAGGGCGGCCGCGGTGCAGCACCTGGTATTTCGCCGGCATGGCGATGCCGAGGCCCGGGTCGGTCAGCCGGTCCACCTTGACGACGTCGGCGCCCATGTCCGCGAGCATCATGCAGGCCATCGGTCCGGGTCCGATCCCGGCCAGTTCGACGACGCGCAGTCCCTCCAGCGGTCCGGGCATGAAATCAGGCTCCTTCGGGCGGGTTGCGCGCCGCGGCGGCGGCGGGGCGCTTCGGTCGGGTTATTCCGCTGCGGCGGCCATCCGCCCGGCGGCCGGGCCGATGGTCTTCAACTCCGGCATCACCTCGCGGGCGAACAGCCGCATGTTGGCCTCGGCGATGTCCTTCGGCATGCCGGCATATTTGAAAACCCCGACGAAACTGTCGGAACCGGCCTTGTCGGAAATGTCGACGATCTTCTCGTAGACCATCTCCGGCGTGCCCCAGACCTGCAGGCCGAGGAAAAACTCGGTCGCCGCGTCGTCGCCCTGCTTTTGCAGGTTTTCGGCGAACTTGCCGTAATATTCGTAGCCCTTCGTCGTCTTCAGGTGGTCGCCGGCGAATTCGTAATGCGCCAGCACGCTGTGCCAGTAGCCGCCGATATACTTCTTCGCCATCTCGTAGGCGCGCTCTTCGCTCTCGTCGACGAAGGTCCAGCCGGCGGCTATCGGCGCCGGCGCGTCGAAGCCGTTGACCCGCTGGAACAGCGCCCGGTATTCGGCCAGCTCCTTGGCGACATGGTCCCAGGGCTTCTGCGGGATGATGAGCAGGCCGACGCCCAGTTTCGCCATGATCTCGGCCGATTCGGGCGAGACCGCGGCGGCGTAGGTCCGGCCCCTGAAGCTCAGGTTGGCGCGCGGGCGCACGGCGGCGCGGGGCTGCGTGTAGAATTCGCCGTCATATTCGCAGAAGCCGGTTTCGAGGCCGCCCATGATCATTTCGGCGGCTTCGACGAAGCGGGCCCGGCTCTCTTCCATCGGCACCTTGAAGCCCTCGAACTCGCAGCGGCCGGCGCCGCGGCCCATGCCGAAGATCACCCGTCCGCCGGACATCACGTCGAGCATGGCGATCTGCTCGGCGACCCGGAACGGATCGCGCCAGGGCAGGACGACGACCATCGTGCCCAGTCTGGCCGTCGTGGTGCGGCCGGCGGCGTAGGCGAGGAACTGCACCGGGTCCGGGCACATGATGTAGTCGGTGATATGGTGTTCGGTCGCCCACACGGAGTCGAAGCCCAGCGGCTCCACCAGGTCCACCAGGGCCAGCTCGTCTTCCCAGACCGCGTGATCCGGCTGCTGTTTGCCGGGGTTCTGGAAAATGATGGATGCGCCGACATGCATGGCGGTTTTTCTCCGAGGTCGCGGGCCGTCGCGGGCAGGCCGGGTTGCCGCGAAAGTCCTACAACAGCCCTTTGCAGCGAGTCACCCCACTCCGGCCGGGCCAAATCGCGCCTCTTCCGGCCGCTCCTACTGCCCGACGCCGCGCAGTGCCGGCCAGCCGCCGTCCGGGATTTCGCCGGCCTTGATCTTTTTCGCGTGGAAGATGTAGCCGAGGAAGTTCACCAGGATCTGGGTGCAGAACAGGCTTGTCGCACCGCCCGGATCGTATTCCGGCGCCAACTCGACGAAATCGATGCCGACGACGTCGCCGCGCATCGCCGCCGCTTTCAGGAAGTCGCAGGTCTCGTAGTAGAGAAAGCCGCCGGGGCTGGGTGTGCCCGTGCCCGGCACCAACGACGGATCGAAGCCGTCCACGTCGATGGTGAAATAGAGCCGGGCATTCTCCGGTATCCGCTCGATCACCCCGGCGACGCCGAGTTCGCGGAAATCCCGCACCGAAAGAATGTCCGACTTGGCAGCGCGTGCATCGGCGAAGTCGGATTGCGCGCTCGAGCCGAGGTTGCGGATGCCGAGATGGGTGATGCCGGTAACGTGCCCGCATTCGGCGGCCCGGCGCAGCGGATTGCCCTGGCCGTGGCGCACGCCGAAGCGCTCGTCGACATAGTCGAGATGGGCGTCGATATGCACGATATGAACCGGCAGTTCGCCGTCGAAGGCGCGGATGCAGGGGATGTGCACCGCATGGTCGCCGCCCAGGACGACCGGCAGCGCGCCCGCGGCCAGGATCTTGCGCACGCCGTATTCGATATTGCCGAGGCATTGGAGGGCATCGATGTGGACCATGTCGGCGTCGCCGATATCGACGATGCGGACGTCGTCGCCGGCGAGGTGGAGGATGTCGTCCTCCGGATCGTAGGCGCCGTCGCCGATTGCGAAGAGCTGCGAGGCGTCCCGGAATCCTTTCGGCCCGAAGCGCGCGCCGGGGCGGACCTGGGTGCCGAGATCGAACGGCGCGCCCATGACGGCGACATCGGCCTCGATGGCGTCCCAGTCCGGCCGGTGCGGCTTCTTCATGAAGGTCGGGATGCCGACGAACGGCAGGTCGAGCCGGGCGGGCTTCGCTGGATCGGATGGCTCGGTCATGGGCAATACTTCCGGGATCGTCCGGCTATTCAAGGTCCAGGCCGAACAGGCGGATCGCGTTGGTCCGCCCGATCTTGAGGCGGTCGCTGTCAGCTATGGTCGGCGTCGCGTCGTACCATCGCGCCGCGTCTTCCATGCGCTCGAACGGATAGTCGGCGGAGAAATACATGCGGTCCGTTCCCATCACCTCGATGGTGCACTTGAAGGCGGGATCGTTGAAGAAGCCGCTCGTCGTGATGTGGAAATGCTCGACGAAATACTCGCCGAGCGGCCGCTTGCCGCGATAGCCGCGGGGCGAGAAGCGCATCCGCGCATCGAGCCGCCACAGGGCGAAGGGGATGTTCTCGCCGAGATGGCCGACCGCGATCCGCAGGTTGGGATAGTCGTCGAACAGGCCGGAGCCGCACAGGCGCAGCGCGTGGATCGAGGTTTCGACCGCGAAACCCCAGGGCGCGGCCATCAGCCAGCCATGGCCCTCGTAGTTGCGCGCCTGGGAGGGAATCTGCATCCGGGGATGGAGATAGAAGGGCACGTCGAGTTCCGACACGGTGGCCCAGAAGCTGCGGTATTCGGCGATGTCGTAATAGATCGCGCTGTCCGGCTCGTCCTTCTGGGTGAAGCCGTTGACCATCGCCCCCTTGAAGCCGAGGTCGCGCACGCAGCGGGTGAGTTCCGCCGACGCCGCATCGGGGTCCTGCATCGGCAGCGCCGCCAGGCCGGCATAGCGGTGCGGATACTTCGCCGCCGCCTCGGCGATCCTGTCGTTGGCCTTGCGGGCGACTGCGATCGCCTCGTCGGTATCGAGGATGCCCTGGACCGCCGGCGCGTTGAGCGACAGCAGCGCGAACTCGACGCCGCAGCGCTCCATCGCCTCGATGCGCCGCTCGCCGATATCCAGCAATTCCCGGGTGAATTCGTCCCAGCGCCCGGATTCCCCGGCGAAATGCCGGGAGCCGCCGAGGGTTTCCTCGATCGCCATATGCTCTTCGAACGCGATCTTGCCTTGCATCGATACCCTCCCTCCGGATGCCGGCCGCGCGCAGGAACGCGACCCGTGCGGCGGCTTCGCCGATCCGTTTATCCCAGATGGGCCGGGCCGTCGAACGGCGATCTGCACCGAAAGAGTAAAGAAATACGTGGAATGCGGCCCGGCCGCCCTTACGATGCGGCGGTCACGAGAGGGTCGGAGGGAAATATGGATGGCAAGATCGGCCTGGAAGAGCATTTCGCCATAGCCGATACGCTTCAGGATTCGGCGGGCTTCCTGCCGCCCGCGGATTGGGAGGAACTCTCCGGCCGCCTGATCGACCCGGAAGACCGGCGCCTGCGCGAGATGGACGCCCACGGCATGGAAATGATGATCCTGTCGCTCAACGCGCCAGCGGTCCAGGCGATTCCGGACGTGGCGCGGGCCGCCGAAGTTGCGCGCCGGGCCAATGACGACCTGGCGGAAAAGGTCGCCCGCCGGCCCGACCGCTTCCGCGGCCTCGCCGCCCTGCCGCTGCAAGACCCGGAACTCGCGGCGGCGGAACTGACGCGCTGCATCCGGGAGCTCGGCTTCGCCGGCGCGCTGGCCAACGGGTTTTCGCAGGTCGAGGGCGACGACACGCTGCTCTATTACGACCTGCCGCAATACCGGCCGTTCTGGGCGGTGTGCGCCGGGCTCGGCGTGCCCTTTTACCTCCATCCGCGCAATCCGCTGCCCCGGGACGCGCGCATCTATGACGGCCATCCCTGGCTGATGGGGCCGGGCTGGGCGTTCGGCCAGGAAACCGCCGTGCACGCGCTCCGGCTGATGGGCTCGGGCCTGTTCGACGATCATCCGGAATTGCAGATTATCGTCGGCCATATGGGCGAGGGCCTGCCCTTCAACATCTGGCGGGTCGACAACAAGAACGCCTGGACGAAGCGGCCCGGAAGCAGCGGCCCGCAGCCGGCGCAGAAGAGCTTCACCGAATATTTCCGGGAGAATTTCCATATCACCGTGTCGGGCAACTACTGCACCGAGGCGCTGCTGTGCTCGATACAGGTCATCGGGGCGGACCGGATCCTGTTCTCGACCGACTGGCCGTTCGAAAACGTCGATTATTCAGCAGCCTGGATGGACAGCGTCGACATCGCAGAGGCGGACCGGCTGAAAATCGGCCGGACGAACGCGCTCAGGCTGTTCGGTCTGGGCGGGTAGCGCGGCGGGCGAACCCATGCAGCTCAGCGAAACGCAACGGCAGATCCGGGATGCCGCCCGCGCTTTCGCGGCTCGCGCGATTGCGCCCTATGCGGCGGAATGGGACCGTCAGGAGGGCGCGCCGCGCGCCGTGCTGCGCGAGATGGCCGAAGTCGGCCTGATGGGCGTAACCGTCGATCCGGCCTGGGGCGGCGCCGGGGCCGATTTCGTCTCCTACGCCCTGGCGCTGGAGGAGATTTCGGCGGCCGACGGCGGCATCTCCAACATGATGGCGGCGAACAACTCGCCGGTCGCCGCCGCAATCCAACAACACGGCACGGAGCGCCAGAAGGCCGAATACCTGACGAAACTCACCTCCGGCGACTGGATCGGCTGCATCCACCTGACCGAGCCGCACGCCGGCTCCGATGCGGCCGCGATCCGCACCCGCGCGGAAAAGATGGAAGGTGGCTGGTGCCTCAACGGCCACAAGGCCTTCGTCACCGGCGGCGCGACGGCGGAACTGGCGATGATCGTCGCGGTCACCGACCCGGCGGCCGGCAAGCGCGGAATCTCCGCCTTCGTCACGCCGACGGACAATCCGGGCTACCGGGTGATCGCGGAGGAGCGCAAGCTCGGCCACCGCACCAACGACACGGCGCAGGTCGTGTTCGAGGACATGATCGTGCCGGAGGCCGACCTGCTGGGCGCGGAAGGCCGGGGCCTCGGCATCGCGCTCGCCAACCTGTCCGCCGGCCGGATCGGCGTGGCGGCCCAGGCGGTCGGCGGCGCCCGCGCGGCGCTCAAGGCGGCCCGCGACTATGCGAAGGAGCGCGAGGCGTTCGGCCGGCCGATCGCCGAACACCAGGCGATCGCCTTCAAGCTGGCCGACATGGCGACGCAGATCGAGGCGGCGCGCCAGCTCTACCTCCACGCCGCCGCTCTCAAGGACGCGGGGCGGGACTGCGCCGCCGAGGCCTCGATGGCCAAGCTCTTCGCCTCGGAAATGGCCGAGCGTGTCGCCTCCGGGGCGATCCAGATCCACGGCGGCGCCGGTTTCCTCAACGATTTCCCGGTCGAGAAAATCTACCGCGACGTGCGGGTCTACCAGATCTACGAGGGCACCTCGGAGATCCAGAAAATCCTGATCGCCCGCCACCTCGATTCGCTGGACCTGTAGTCTGTGCGACTGGTGCCGTCCCTACGCAGGGCCATCGACAATCCCCTCCAGCGCCTCGAACAGCGCGCTCGCCGGGTCGGCCCAGTCGGCCATGATGGAGAAATGATCGGCGCCGGCGCATTCGATCGCCGTCACGGCGGCCCCGGCCTGCCGGCACACTTCCGCATAGGCTTCGGACTGGCCGCGGAACGCCGCCGGCTCCTTGCCGCCCCAGGCGATGGCGAGGGGCATCCCGGCGCGCGGCGGCCGGTGGATCGGGCTGTTGCGTTGCGCGCCGGCTTCGTCGAGTGCGAGCCAGTCGTTGGCGAAGGTGCGGCGCAGGGGCGCCAGGTCGAACAGGCCGCTCACCGGCGCGGCCGACGCGATAATGTCCGCCGGCAGGCCCCATTCAGCCTGCCAGCCTTCGGCCGCCAGCATCCCGGCCAGATGCCCGCCGGCCGAATTGCCCGCGACATGGATCGCCGCCGGGTCGCAGCCGTATTCGGCGGCGTGGGCATGGAACCAGGCGACGGCGCGGCGGGCGTCGTCGACGATCCCGTCGACCGTCGCGGCCGGGGCCAGGCGGTATTCGACCGGCACCCAGGCGACACCCCGCGCGTTCCAGGCCGGGCCGGGAAAGCGCCGGCCTTCCTTGGCGCCGCCCTTCCAGTAGCCGCCGTGGAAATAGAGGATTGCGGCCCGCGCGCCCTCCGGCGGCGCCAGGATGTCCAGCCGGTGCCGCGGGTCCGGGCCGTAGGCGAGGTCGAGCGCGGCGCTGTCGAGGCCGGTCAGCGCGGCGCTCGCTTCGGCATAGCGCGCCTGGATGGCCGGCAGGTTCGGCACGGAGGCTTCGATGTCGTAGGCGGCGTCGAGGTCGGGGTCGCTCACGGGAATTCCTGTCGTTCGCGTTGTCTGCCGGCGGCTTCGGCGAGCGCAGCCGTCCCGGCGCTTGTTACCACAATCGCGCTGCGCAGTGCGCGTCGAACCGGGCGGCGCTGCGCCGGCGCTCCCCGATCTCGCGGCAGGGCCGGTTTCGTGATAGGTCCGGGCGAGGGCGGCGCCTCAATCGTTGCCGCCAGCCGGTTTCCCCGAGGACATCCGCCCATGATCGACGCCTGGTTCTGGCCCACGCCGAACGGCTGGAAAATCTCCATCGCCCTGGAGGAGATGGCGCTCGACTACCGGATCGTCCCGGTCAACATTTACAAGGGCGCGCAGTTCGAGCCGGACTTCCTCGCCATCAGCCCGAACAACCGGATGCCGGCGATCGTCGATCACGCACCGGCCGACGGCGGCCCGCCGCTCCCGGTGTTCGAATCCGGCGCCATCCTGATCTACCTCGCCGAGAAGACCGGGCGCTTCCTGCCGGCCGACCTGCGCGGGCGCAAGACCGTGCTCGAATGGCTGTCGTGGCAGCTCGGCGGCGTCGGCCCGATGTTCGGCCAGGCCGGCCATTTCTCGCTCTACGCCCCGGAGCCGATCCCCTACGCCATCGAGCGCTACCGCGCCGAGATGCTCCGGCTCTACGGCGTACTCGACCGCCGGCTCTACGGCCGCGAGTTCATCGCCGGCGACTATTCCATCGCCGACATGGCGTGCTGGCCCTGGGTCATCACCTACAAGGGGCAGAAGGTCGACCTTGGCGAATTCCGGAACGTCAGGCGCTGGTACAAGGCGCTGCAGCAGCGGCCGGCCCTGCGCCGCGGCTACGACGCCGGCAAGGAACTTGGCAAGCTGATGCTGGAGTGGGACGAGGAAACCAAGCAGAACCTGCTGCCTGGCTACAAGCCGAAGGAAACGGCCGCTTAGCGCCTGCCGGCTATCGCGCGGAGAAACAGATGATCGAGATCAACGGCGCCGCCCACATCATCCTGACGGTGAGCCAGTGGGAGAAGGCGCGGGAATTCTATTCCGGACTGCTGCCCTTCCTCGGCCTCAAGAAGGTCTATGACGGCAACAATTTCCTCTACCATGTCGGCGGCCGCACCGCGCTCGGCATCCAGCGCTGCTCGGAAGACTATGCCGGCGAGCGCTTCGCGGCGACCCGGGTCGGCCTGCATCATTTCTGCTTCCGGGCGCGCAGCCGGGAGGATGTCGACGCGGCGGCCGCGCATGTGCGCAGCATCGGCGGCTTCATCGACCGCGGCCCGCTGGAAGGCGACTTTGCGCCGGGCTACTACTATTTTGTCTTCGAGGACCCCGATGGCATCCGGCTCGAAATCAATTACATACCGGGCAAGGGCCTGCTGGTCGGCGACACGCCGCTCAGCCCGAGCGACGATCCGGACTGGGACCAGAATCCGTGAAGGCCTCCGGCACGGATCACGCCGCGGCGTAGATCGAGTCCCGGTACGAGGCGTCGCCGAGGCCGCCGTCGGGGAAGATTCCACGCTCGGCGACCCAGGTGCGCGAGCGTTCGAAAATGTCCTCGGTATAGGGCTCGAAGACCAGCCGTTCGCCGGGGCCGAAGCGGCGCACGTCCATCTCGTCGTGGAACCGTTCAGGGAATTCCCGCCGGTAGTGATGGCGGTGCCGTTCGAGCCGGAGATCGATCTCGATCTGGGCGCGGCGCAGGGCCTCGAAAAACTTTTCGACGTCGCCGGGATCCGGATCGCCGGTGATCATCGACGCCATCATGAAGCTGGTGTCGACGATCTTGCGGAAGCCGAGCTGCTCGGCGAAATAGTACGGCCCGCTGAACAGGCTGGCCGCCGGAACCTTGCCGTCGATCAGCAGTTCGAGCCGGCGGAAGAGCAGACCGTCGGCGAAGGACAGCGCGATATCCTCCGGCGCCATGAAGTCTTCGAGCGTCTGGATGGTCGAATAGTGGCTGCCCGACTGGTAGCCGACCGAAATCGGCACCCCGGCCAGGTCTTCGGGCCGGCGGATGGCAGAGTCCGCCGGGACGAAAATCCCGCAGGGCGAGACCGAGTAGCAGCCGGCGTAGAGCTTGCCGTGGCCCGACGCGGCGGCGGCGTTGACCGTCCAGTGGCAGGCGGCGCTGACATCGCAGGTCCGTCCCGCCTCGAAGGTCTGGTAGGCGCCGATCCTGTCGCCCAGGTCGTGATCGCTGCCGTCGCGCGAACCGAGCTGCTCGCGAAACGTGTAGTCGAGTCCGACGTCGGAGAAGAATCCCTTCTCCTCCGCCACCCATTCATGCAGCCGCATATGCGGCGAAACGACGAATCGCGCCATGTTTTCGCTCCCGTCCGGTCCTGCGCGGATGATGGCACGGATTGCCAGCCGCGGCCATAGCCGCCAAGGGCCGCGGGACTTCCGGTTACGGGGCGGGCTACGCAGCGAGCGCCGTATCGAGCGCCGTGCCCAGCCGGTCGACGATCGCTTCGACATGGCCGGCGTCGATAGTGTAGGGCGGCGCGAGCAGGACATGGGCGCCCGACAGGCCGTCGATCGTGCCGCCCATCGGATAGACCATCAACCCTTCGTCCAGCGCCGCCGCCTTGATTTTCGCCGGCAGCTTGCGTTCCGGCTCGAACGGCTCCTTGGTGCCGCGGTCCCGGACGATCTCGACGCCGACCAGCAGGCCCCGTCCGCGGATGTCGCCGACATGCGGATGCTGGCCCAGTGTCATGCGCAGGCCCGCCTGCAGGTCGTCGCCGCGCGTGCGGACGTTGGCCAGCAGATCGTCCTCCTCGATGGCGTCGATCACGGCGTTGCCCGCGGCGCAGGCCACCGGATGGCCCATATAGGTATGGCTGTGCTGGAAGAAGCCGCTGCCATCGGCGATGGCCCGGAACACCCGGTCGGCCGCCATCACGGCGCCGATCGGCTGGTAGCCGGCGCCCAGCCCTTTGGCGAGGGTCAGCAGGTCGGGCACGACTTCGTCCTGCTCGCAGGAGAACATGGTGCCGGTCCGCCCCATGCCGCACATGACCTCGTCGAGGATCAGCAGGATGCCGTAGCGGTCGCAGATTTCGCGGATGCGCCTGAAATAGCCGGGCGTCGGCGGCACGGCGCCCGCCGTCGCGCCCATCACGGTCTCGGCGATGAAGGCGGCGACGGTATCCGGCCCGAGTTCGAGGATCTTCTTCTCCAGTTCGTCGGCGACCCGCAGCCCGTAGACCTCCGGCGTCTCCTCGAGCCGGCGCCCGCGATATTCGTAGCAGGGCTCGATGCGGTGGGTCTCGATCAGCAGCGGCTCGAACTGGGCACGGCGCCAGCGGTTGCCGCCGGCGGCGAGCGCGCCCAGCGTATTGCCGTGGAAGCTCTGGCGCCTTGTGATGAACCTGGTGCGCCCGGTCTCGCCGCGTTCGACGAAATACTGGCGCGCCATCTTGAGCGCCGATTCGATGGCTTCCGAGCCGCCGCTGACGAAAAACACTTTGTCGAGGTCTCCGGGCGCGCGGTCGGCCAGCTTTTCCGCCAGCCGTTCGACGGGGCAGTTGGTGAAATAGCCGGTGTGGGCGAAGGGAATCCGCTCCAGCTGTTCGGTAATCGCCCGCTTCACCCGGCCGTCCGAGTGGCCGAGGCAGGACACCGCCGCCCCGCCGCAACCGTCGAGATATTCCCGGCCGTCGGTATCGTAGATGTAGACGCCTTCGCCGTGGGACACCGTCGGCATGGCGCCCGAGGGCGAGCGATGGAAAACGTGGGTCATGGGGCGGGGATCCGTCGCGCGGGATTGTCGGCTGCCGTCGAAAGAACGGTCGAGCAGGTTGCCGGATGTGTTCGCCATGCCGTCCATGTTCAATCCCCGGAGCGCCCCGGTCGCAAATATGTGATGGAATAATACGCCGCCACCGAACGATTACAACATGTTGCGATTTTCAAGACAAATTTTCAAAATGTGGTATCCGATCGGCCGCGGCGCGCGATTCCGGGGGGCTATCTGCCGGCATCCTGCCCGAAGGCCGGACGTCGGCGGGCAGTCCGGCGAGACAGCCTGTAACATCCTGCCCAGGGGAGGTCTTCGATGATCAGGAAGCTGATGACGGGCGGCGCGGTGGCCGCCGCGCTTTTCGGCGTACCGGAACTTCCGGCCCGGGCGGACACGCTCGACGACATCGTTGCGCGCGGCAAGATCGTTGCCGGCGTCAAGGCCGATTTTCCGCCGTGGGGCATGCGCGACGCCGCCGGAAAAATGGTCGGCATGGAACACGACATGATTGCGGATTTCGCCCGGCGCCTGAGCAAGGCGGCGGGCAAGCCCATCGCTGTCGAAAAAGTCGTCGTGGTCGCGTCGAACCGGATGCAGTTCCTGGTGCAGGGCAAGACGGACATGTTCGTTGCAACGATGTCCAACAAGCCGGAGCGGCGCAAGATCGTCGGCATCGTCCAGCCCGGCTACTATTCGTCGGGCGTCGCCGTTCTCGCGCACAGGCATTCCGGCATCGACGGCTGGGCTTCGCTGAAGGGCAGGAAGGTCTGCGGCATTCAGGGGGCCTGGTACAACAGGGACCACGGCCTCAAGAACGGCGCCGAAGTGATCGCCTTCAAACGGGTTGCCGAAGTCGAGAAGGCCCTGCTGGAGAGGCGTTGCGCCGGCTGGCTCTACAGCGACAGCGCTTTCATCGCGCGCAAGGTGAATTCGCCGAAAAAATGGACCGATTTCGAGATCGCGACGCCGATCGTCGACAATGTTCCGTGGGGCGCTGCCGTGCGAAAGGAAGACCTTGACGGCCGCCTCGGCAGGATGCTCTCGGCGGCGATTATCGACTGGCACAGGTCCGGCTTCCTGATCGCATTGGAAAGGAAATGGGGCATCCCCGCAATCCGGTGGCTTGTCGACATGCGCAGGAGGTGCCTGGCCGGCGACAAAGTCTGCGACGACGTATACGATCCGGGCGAATAAGCTTCGGCAAAACCCGCCGGACGACCGCCACCTTCGGTGATACGGTCCCTGACTGCGTTAGATCACATTCCGCCGGTTTGAAGAGGGCAGCACATGGACCGGGACGCGTTGCGCTATCACGAGGCCGGGCGGCCGGGAAAACTGGCGATCCGCCCGACCAAGCCGCTGGCCAACCAGCGCGATCTGGCGCTCGCCTATTCGCCCGGCGTCGCCGAGGCCAGCAGCGCGATTGCCGAACGGCCGGGCGACGCGGCGCGCTACACGGCGCGGGCCAATCTGGTCGCGGTCGTGACCAACGGCTCGGCCGTGCTCGGCCTCGGCAATATCGGCGCGCTGGCGGCGAAGCCGGTCATGGAAGGCAAGGCCGTCCTGTTCAAGAAATTCGCCGATATCGACGTGTTCGACATCGAGATCGACGAGAGCGACCCGGATGCGCTCGCCGATACGATCCGGCGGCTCGAGCCGGCGTTCGGCGCCATCAACCTCGAAGACATCAAGGCGCCGGACTGCTTCCTGGTCGAGAACCGGCTGAAGGCGGAGATGAACATTCCCGTCTTCCACGACGACCAGCACGGCACCGCCATCGTGGTCGGCGCCGCCGTCGTCAACGCGATGCATCTGCTGGGCAAGGACCTGGGACGGGTCAAGCTGGTCTCGACCGGCGGCGGCGCGGCCGGCATCGCCTGCCTGAACCTGCTGCTCGACCTCGGCCTCAAGCGCGAGAATGTCTGGCTGGTCGATGTCGACGGGCTGGTCCACACGGGACGCGATGCGGAACCGCACAAGGCGGCCTTTGCCCAGGACGCCGACGCCCGCACGCTGGACGACGCGATTGACGGCGCCGAGATTTTCCTCGGCCTCTCCGGGCCGAAGGTGCTGAGCGCTGACCAGGTCCGCCGCATGGGGCCCGATCCGTTGGTCATGGCGCTGGCCAACCCGGTGCCCGAGATCATGCCGGAACATGTTCGCGACGCGCGGCCCGACGCCATCGTCTGCACCGGCCGGACCGACTATCCGAACCAGGTCAACAACGTCCTGTGCTTTCCGTTCATCTTCCGTGGCGCGCTCGATGTCGGCGCGACGGCCATCAACCGGGAGATGGAGCTCGCCTGCGTCTCGGCTCTGGCGGAACTCGCGCGCGCCGGCATCACCGACGAGGTCGCCCGCGCCTATGGCGACCAGCGGCTGCGGTTCGGCCGCGACTACCTGCTGCCCCGGCCGTTCGATCCGCGGCTGCTCGGCGCCATCGCGCCGGCCGTCGCCGCGGCGGCGATGGAGAGCGGCGTGGCGGCGCGGCCGCTGGCCGACCTCGACGCCTACCGCGCACGGCTTTCGAGCTTCGTCTACCGCACCGGTTTCCTGATGCGGCCGATCTTCGACAGCGCCCGGGCCGCGCCGCGCAAGGTGATCTTCGCCGAGGGGGAAGACCGGCGGGTGCTGCGGGCGATCCGGAACATTCTCGACGAGGGCATCGCCGTCCCCATCGCCACCGGGCGGCCGGACCGGATCGCCGCGCTTTGTGCCGAAATGGGCCTGCGCATCGCGCCCGGGCGGGACTTCGAGGTGTTCGACCACGACGACGAGGCGCTGGTCGAGGACTATGGCGCGAAACTCCACAGCCTGCGCGCCCGCGACGGCATCGGCCCGGAAGCTGCCCGCAAGCTGTTCCGGACCAGCGATACGCTGGCCGCGGCGATGCATGTCCGCGAGGGCGGCGCGGCCTGCCTGATCTGCGGCACCAGCGGCCATTATGCGACCCACCTGCAATGGATCGACCGGATATTGGGAACCGGGGCGGAGACCGTCTCGGCCCTGGTGCCGCTGATCATGGATACCGGCACCGTCTTCATCGCCGACGGCTATGTGAACTACGAGCCGGATGCGGAGGAAATCGCCGGGATCTGCCGTGCCGCGGCGGCGCAGGTGCGCGCCTTCGGGCTGACGCCGCGGGTCGCGCTGATCAGCCACGCCAATTTCGGCGCCCATTCCAGCCCGAGCGCGGCCCGGATGCGGCGCGCCACCGAAATCCTCACGGAGACCGGGGCGGATTTCGAGTTCGAGGGCGAGATGCAGCT
The DNA here is from genome assembly GCA_028819475.1 of Rhodospirillaceae bacterium. NCBI lineage: Bacteria > Pseudomonadati > Pseudomonadota > Alphaproteobacteria > Rhodospirillales > Rhodospirillaceae > Rhodospirillaceae bacterium. The sequence continues at coordinate 237,735 of JAPPLJ010000030.1, read as the reverse complement.
CAATCTGGCCTTCGACAAGGCGGCGCGCGACCGCTTCCTGCCCTGCGCGCGGCTCACCGACCGGGCCAATATCCTGGTGTTTCCGGGCATGGATGCGGCCAACGCGGCGATCCATGCGCTGTCCGCACTGGGCAACGCCCAGCCGATCGGCCCGATCCTGCTCGGCTATGGCGGCGCGGCCCATATCGTAACGCCGAACGCCACCGTGCGCGGGCTGCTCAACGTCGCGGCGATTGCGAGCGCCGGAAAGGTCTGATTGACAGTCCCGGCCGGAACACGGCTTTACAGGGCTGCCAGCAGCATATGCAGGAAACGGACCAGCGCATGACCGTGCACCCCAGTCTCGCCCGCCAGAACAGGAAGTTCGAACCGTCGATCCGCACCGTCGCCGGCCGATATCACGTCGCCTACGGGTTCAGCCCGTCCAACTGTACGCTCGTCGAGGGCGAGGACGGCTGCGTGCTCGTCGATACGCTGCCGACGGTGGAGTTTGCCGAGCCGGTCGCCGAACGATTCCGGCAGATCACGGACAAGCCGATCCGCGCCGTGGTCTACACCCATGTCCACCCGGACCATATCAGCGGCGTGAAGGCCTTCGTTTCCGAAGAAGAGGTCCGCTCGGGCGCCGTCGAGATCATTGCGCTCGACGAACTGACCGACCACCTGGCGCGCGACAGCGGCCTGCTCGCGCCGGTGCTGGCGCGCCGGGCGATGTATACCTTCGGCTTCCAGCTGCCGCGCGACGAGAGCGGCAATGTCGGGACCGGCCTCGGCCCGCCCAACATTCCGGGCCGGCGCAGCTTCATCGCGCCGACCCGCACCTTCGCCGGGCAGGAGACAATAGAAATCGCGGGTGTGTGCCTGACCCTGATCCATCTGCCGAGCGAAACCGACGACCAGGTCGTCGTCTGGAGCGGGGACGACCGCGTTCTCCTGTCGGCCGACGTCATCCAGGGCGAGACTTTCCCCAACATCTACGCCCTGCGCGGCACGGGCTTCCGCAACCCGATGGTCTGGGTCCGCGCCATCGACCGGCTGCGCGGCCTGCAACCCGAAACGCTTATCCCGCATCACGGCCGGCCGGTGTCCGGTGCCGACGCGGTCTCCGGCGTCCTCACGGCCTATCGCGACGCCATCCAGCATCTCCACGACCAGACCGTGCGCTGGATCAACAGGGGCGCGACGCCGGACGAACTGGCCGACCGTGTCGCCATGCCGCCGCACCTGGCGGAGCATGAGTGGCTGGGCGAGTTCTACGGCAGCTACAAACACTCGGCGCCGGCCATCTATGCCGGCTATGTCGGCTGGTTCGACGGCGACCCCGCGAAGCTCGATCCGCCGCCGCGGCAGGACCGGGCGGCGCGCTATGTCGGCCTGATGGGCGGCCGGGACGCCTTGCTTCGGGAGGCCGGCGCCGCTCTGGAAAAGGGCGACGCCCAGTGGTGCGCCGAACTGACCGGCTGGCTGGTCGCGGCCGACACCGGCGATACGGAGGCCCGCAGCCTGCGCGCCGACGCCCTGCGCCGGTGGGGACTGGCCCAGGCGAACACCAACTGGCGCAACTGGGCCCTGACCGCCGCGCTGGAACTGGAGGGCAAACTCAAGCCGCCGCGCGGCCTGCCCTTCGGCCACCCGGACACCGTGCGCGCCTTCCCGATGGCGCGGATGCTCGAAACGATGACCGTCCGCCTGCGGGCGGAAGCGGCGCTGGACACGCACATGACGGTCGCCTTCGAGACGACGGACACGGACGAAGCCTGCGCGCTGCAGGTCCGCCGCGGCGTCTGCCAGTTCCACGCCGCTCCGCCGGAGAATGCCGATATCCGCTTGCGCTTCAGCCGGGCCTTCCTGGAGTCGACCGTGACCGGCGGCGCGCGTTTTCCAGACGGCGTGGCGGCCGGCGACATCGCCGCAACCGGGGATACGGGCGGGATCGACGCCTTCTTCGCCCTGTTCGAGACGCCGTCGCTCGAAATGCCGATCGTCGCGCGATAGGCCGGAGTTCGACACGCCGAATTCGGAGTTACCCGGAATTTGTAGGGGAGGGTTTGAAATCCTCTCCTACATTCCCTCCGCCCGAACCTGAGGCCGGGCTTGTGTATTTTCCCGTTATCGCCGCTATGCCGCCGCCGGCACGTCGGCAGCGATCTCGTGCACGCCGAGCACCGGGAGGCCCCGTTTCGCGCGCTCCGGCCGGTCCCAGCGCAGGTCGTCGGCAAGGCAGGACACCACGCTCGCCCTGACGCCGGCAACCGCCGTGTCGAACGCCCGATGGACATGGCCGCAGAAGATGCCGCGGACATGGCGATGACGCCGCAGTTCGGCGGTCAGCGCTCCGGCGTCGGCCCACGGCTCGAAATGGCGCGGATAAGGCCCGACCGCGACCTCGAAGGGCGGATGATGGAGAAACAGGCAGGCCGGCCGCGCCGTATCGGTCTCCAGCATCGCGCGGATATGGGCAAGCCTCTCCGGGCACAGCCGGCCCTTGCTGACGCCTTCGTTGAGCGAGTCGGCAACGATCAGCCGCACCGCAAAATCCTCGACCGCATACTGCACGAAGGGCATGTCTTCGCGTATATGCCGCCCGTTGGCGAATGCCCGGGCCAGATTCCGCCGGTCGTCGCGGTTGCCGGGCAGGACGAAATACGGCGCCGACAGCCGGTCGAGCAGCGCCCGTGCGGTGCGGTATTCCTCGATGCGCCCGTTATGGGCAATATCGCCGGTATGGACGACGGCGTCGGGCGGCTGCTCCAGGCTGTCGATCCAGGCTACGCAGGCCTCGAGGCCGGCCGCGCGTTCGGGCCGGTCGCGGGCAATGTGCGTGTCGGAGATATGGACGATCCGCATGGGCTGCATCGTTCAGGGGAGCGGCCGCCTCACGGGGCTGGCCGGCTAACGGGCTAGCAGCACCCGCCGTGCCGGGGCAGTGCGTCAGATCGCTGCGGATCGAAGAAGGGCCGGAACCATGGATCGCGAACCGCCGTCGCTTGAAGACCTGACCCGCCGGCTCATCGCCTTTCGCGATGCGCGCGACTGGCGCCAGTTCCATTCGCTGAAGGATCTGATCGTCTCGCTCAACCTCGAAGCGGGCGAACTGCTCGAACTGACCCAGTGGAAATCGGAAGCCGGTTTCGAACGGGAAGCCGAGGGCGGTGCGATGCGCGCCCGGCTGGCCGAGGAGTGCGCCGACGTTCTGGTCTATCTGTTGCTGATCGCGGAGCGGACCGGCATCGACCTGCCCTCGGCCGCGGCTGACAAGATCGCGGCCAACGAGGCGAAATACCCGGCCGACAAGGCCTGGGGCAGCGCTGCAAAATATACCGATCTCTAGCCTGTCATTGCCCGCGGGTTCCCGGCGCCGCCGGCGGCAAGGCCGGACCGTTCGGGATGCCGGCGGGTTCGCGGCGGCCCGGTTCCGCCCCGCCGGTCCTTGCCTCGGCTGTTGCGAGCCTGTATCGAGTCGCCATGCCCCGGCCGTCTTCGAGCGATCCTGCACAGGCCGCGCCTCTGGTCGAGGCCCGGGGGGTCTGCGTCCGTTTCGGCCGGCTGAACGTTCTCGACAATGTCGACGTCGCCGTGCGCCCCGGAGAGATCATGACTCTCGTCGGGCTCAACGGTGCGGGCAAATCGACCCTGGTCCGCGTCATTCTGGGCATCGTAAAGCCGGATTCCGGAGAAGTCAGGCGCGCGCCCGGCCTGCGAATCGGCTATTCGCCCCAGCACCTGCACCGCGATCAGATCCTGCCGATGACGGTGCGGCGTTTCCTGACACTCGGCGGGCCGGCGACGCCCGACAGACTCGCGGCTGCGCTCGACGAGGTCGGCGCCGATGCGATCGTCGATTTCCCACTGGCCGAAATTTCGGGTGGAGAGCTTCAACGCGTGTTGCTTGCGCGCGCGCTGCTGCGCGAACCCGGCCTGCTGGTGCTCGACGAGCCGTTGGCGGGTGTCGACGTCACCAGCCAGAGCGACCTTTACAAGCTGATCGCGACCATCCGGGACCGTTACGGGTGCGCGGTGATTCTGGTCTCTCACGATCTGCATCTTGTCATGTCGGACACGGATACCGTCGTATGCCTCAACCGGCATGTGTGTTGCAGCGGCCAACCCCAGTCCGTCGTTCGCCACCCGGAATTCATTGCGCTGTTCGGTTCGCAACTGGCCGACACGCTCGCCGTCTACCAGCATATGCACGATCACCGCCACGACGCCCTCGGCGAACCGGTGACTGCGGGTTCCGGCGAAGCGCAGGATTCCGACCGCACCGACCGGCGCCCGTGCTAGAGGATTTTTTCCTGCGCGCCCTCGCCGGCGGCATCGGGGCGGCGATCGCCGCCGGCCCGGTCGGCTGCTTCGTGGTCTGGCGGAACCTGGCCTATTTCGGCACCGCGCTCGCCCATGCCGTGCTGCTGGGGGTCGCGCTCGGTTTCCTGCTCGACATCGCACCGATCCTTGCCGTCTTCGCGATTTGCCTGATGCTGGCGCTCTGCCTGCTTCTGCTCGAGCGCCAGCAATATATTTCCGTCGACGCCCTGCTCGGCGTGCTGGCCCATGCCGTGTTTGCCGGGGGGCTCGTCGTCGTCGCCTTCATGGAACGGTTGCGGGTCGATCTGATCGGCTACCTGTTCGGCGATATTCTCGCCGTCGGCGTCTTCGACCTGTGGCTGATCTTCGCGACCGCCGTCATCGTCATCGCCGCCCTGGCCTGGCAATGGCGCAACCTCCTTTCCATCACCGTGAACCGGGACCTCGCGGCCGTGGAAGGCGTGCCGGTAGAAAGGGTCCGCCTTCTGCTGCTGTTCCTGCTCGCAGCGGTGATCGCCGTGGGCATGAAAATCGTCGGCATGCTGCTCGTGGTGGCGCTCGTGATCGTTCCGGCCGCCGCCGCCAGGCGCATGGCGACGACGCCCGAGCAGATGGCCGTGGCGTCCACGGTGATCGGGATCGTCTCTATCGTTGCGGGCCTGTTCGGTGCGCTGGAATGGGATATACCCGGCGGGCCGGCCATCGTGCTCGTCGCCAGCGCGATTTTCGCCGTGAGCCTGCTCATCCCCGTCCGCGGCCGCGCCGGCCGCGCCGATTGACCGGCGGACCGGGCGGCCGCAGCCGTTCAGCTGCGCCCGCGATAGTAATCGATCAGGATTTGCGCGACTTCCGGCCGGGAGAATTCCGGCGGCGGGGCGATGCCCTTGCCCAGCATCTCGCGCACCGCCGTGCCGGACAACAGAATGAAATCCTCTTTCGTATGGCCCGGCGCCTCGCGCATCATCACCACCTTGTTCAGCTTCTTCGACCAGGCGGTGTGGTCGGCCTTGAACAACTCGATCTGCAACGCGCCGTCGGGGATATCGTCGAAGATTTCCTGGGCCTCGAAGGGCTCGTAATAGTCTCCGACTCCGGCATGGTCGCGGCCGACGATAAAGTGCGACGCGCCCATGTTCTGCCGGAAGATGGCGTGGAGCACCGCTTCGCGCGGGCCGGCATAGAGCATGTCGAAGCCGTAGCCTGTAATCATCGCCGTGTTCGGCGGGAAATACAGATCGACCATCTTGCGGATGGTCGCGTCGCGCACCGGCGCCGGAATGTCGCCCGGCTTCAGCTTGCCGAGCAGCATGTGGATGACGACGCCGTCGGCATGGAGCCGCTCCATCGCGATCCGGCACAGTTCCTCATGGGCGCGGTGCATGGGATTGCGGGTTTGAAAGGCGACGACCCGGCGCCAGCCGCGCTGCGAAATTTCGTTCCGGATGGACACGGCGGTGCGAAACGTTTCGGCAAAGTCCGTCTCGAAGTAGCTGAAATTCAGCACCCGGACCGGTCCGGAAAGCGCCACGCGGCCCTGCGCCCGGAAATCGGCGACGCCGGGATGGTCCGGGTCGGTCGTGCCGTAGACCTGCGCCGTCAGCCCGTCGAACTCCGCCCCGGAAAAGGTCTCGACGCCCGTCACCTCCTGGATGGCGAGCACCGGCGCGCCCTCGACGTTGGGATCCCTGAGCGCAATCCGCGCGCCGGCTTCCACGGCGCTGGCGTCATGAACCAGGTTGAGAACCGGCGTCGGCCAGAACAGGCCGCCGGCGGTGCGCATCGCACGCCCGACCGAGAGCGCGTCGGCCTTATCCATAAAGCCGGCGAGCGGGGTGAAATAGCCGCCGCCCAGCATCACCGCGTTGCTGGCCGCCGCCGACGACACCGTGATCGAGGGCAACGATTCCGCCTCTTGCGCAATCCGCGCGCGTTCATCCGCATCCGCGACATACAGGGGGGTGAGGCGCGGGGCGCCGTGCGGGGCGATCAGGTTCGACATGCGGTTGTCTCCAGAGAACCGGCGGCGCCGGCGGGCGGGACGGAATGTCTGCTGCACGACGCTTCAGGGCGGTTGTCGGACGGGGTCTTGCGGCGTTTTCTCATTTCACGGAAAAAGCGTTGCCTTCAACCGCTTTGTGGGCTTTACGACGCTTGGTTGCGGCAGCCTGCGCGCCTCCCGAATCGCGCTTGTTAAATTCAAATGTTTGAATATGATGCCGCATCCTTGCCTCGGAAGATACCGGAATGTAATCGTTTCCAACGGCCCGGCAGTTCAGGGGGGACTTGATGGCCATCGAAAATCCTTTCGCCGCCCTGTCGGCGGACGTGTCGCCGGTTGTCATGCAGATCTATGTGATCGTGATGATCCTGTTTGTCGCGGCCGGCACGCTGTTCGATATTCTGCACAAGCAGAGCGCCACATATTTCTTCCGTGACTGGCGTAACGCCCAGAGCAAGGGCGCCGATACCGTCGGCAGCGGGGAGGTGGTCTCGCTCGCCGCCCAGACCCTGGCTTCGGAAGTGCTGACCTCGTCCGAGTTCTGCAACGCACGGCGCCGGGTGGCGCACCTTCTCACGATGTATGGCTTCCTGGCCTACGCGGTCACGACGGCGATCATGGTGTTCGGCTATGCGGACACGTCCGCGTCGACGCCCGCGGCCCTGCCGGTTATCTGGACGGTCGGCGCCCTGATGGTCTGCGTGGGCGGCTACTGGTTCTGGTTCTTCATCCGGGCGGACGTTTCCGCAGAAGGCCATTCGCCGTTCCGGATTATCCGGGCCGACCTGTTCATCCTTTCGCTGCTCGCCAGCACGACCTTCGGCCTGATCTGGTCCTTCGTTCAGCCGGGCGGCACCTGGTGGACCTGGCTGTTCCTGGCGCTGTACCTGATCGCGACGACCGTGCTGTTCGGATCGGTTCCCTGGTCCAAATTCTCGCACATGTTCTTCAAGCCGGCGGCGGCGCTCCAGAAGCGCGTGGCCGAAGCGAACGGGACCCGCCGCAACCTGCCGGCGCCGGCCGACCGGCCGGTGACATTCGGCAGCGCCCGCCGACAGCCCAACCACTACTGAAGCCGTCCGCGACCGGTCTTCACCAAGGGAGATAGCGAAAACCCATGCCGACATTCGTCTACATGACAAGTTGCGACGGCTGCGGACACTGCGTCGATATCTGCCCGTCCGATATCATGCACATCGATACGACCTATCGACGGGCCTACAACATCGAGCCCAACATGTGCTGGGAATGCTATTCCTGCGTGAAGGCTTGCCCGCAGAATGCAATCGACTGCCGCGGCTACGCCGATTTCGCCCCGCTCGGCCACAGCGTCCGGGCCCTGCGCGAGGAGGAAAAGGGCACGATCTCGTGGAAGATCAAGTTCCGCGACGGCAACGAGAAGAATTTCGTCTCGCCGATCCGGACGACGGACTGGGGCACGATCCAGTCGCCCTCCGACTACGCCGCGCCCGGCGCCGACGAATACAGGAACCAGGAGTTGGCGCATGAGCCGGACGCCCTGAACATCGAGGGCGGCCTGCCGGCGCTCACGCCGGAGCAGCTCAAAGAGGGAGTGGTCTAGTGGGCCTGTTCTCGCGCAGAAAGACCGTTTTCGTCGATTCCGACGTTCTCGTCATCGGCGGCGGCATGGCCGGCTGCGGCGCCGTCTACGAGTCCCGCTACTGGGGCCGCGACCTGAAGGTCGTGTGCGTCGAGAAGGCCAACATCGAACGCAGCGGCGCGGTCGCCCAGGGTCTCTACGCCATCAACTGCTACATGGGCATGCAGTGGGACGAGAACCAGCCGGAGGACCATGTCCGCTACGCCCGCAACGACCTGATGGGCCTGGTGCGCGAGGACCTCGGCTACGACATCGCCCGCCATGTCGACGGCACGGTGCACAAGTTCGAGGAATGGGGCCTCCCGATCATGAAAGACCCGGAAACCGGGCGCTATCTGCGGGAAGGCAAGTGGCAGATCATGATCCACGGCGAGAGCTACAAGCCGATCGTCGCGGAGGCGGCCCGCAAGGCCGCGACCGAGGTCTACAACCGGATCATGGTGACCCACCTCCTGACCGACAAGACGAATCCGAACCGCGTCGCCGGCGCCGTCGGCTTCAACGTACGCACCGGCGATTTCTACGTCTTCAAGGCCAAGGCGGTGATCGTGTCTGCGGGCGGCGCCTCGCATATCTTCAAGCCGCGCGCGGTCGGCGAAGGCATGGGGCGGACCTGGTACGCGCCGTGGAGCAGCGCATCGGCCTACGCCCTGCCGATCCTGGTCGGCGCCAAGATGACCCAGATGGAGAACCGCATTGTCCTGACTCGCTTCAAGGACGGCTACGGCCCGGTCGGCGCCTATTTTCTGCACCTCAAGACCTACACACAGAATGCCTACGGCGAGGAATACGAATCGACTTGGTACGAGCACACCAAGCAACTGGTCGGCGACTATGTCGATCGGCACCCGGTACCGACCTGCCTGCGCAACCACGCCCTGCTCGAAGAGGTCAAGGCCGGCCGCGGCCCGATCCGCATGGTGACCAAGGAGGCCTTCCAGGACCCGCACAAGGAGACGGTGGGCTGGGAGAACTTCCTCGGCATGACGATCGGTCAGGCCGTCGTCTGGGCGTCGCAGAATATCGACCCGAAGCACATCAACCCGGAACTGACGACGTCCGAGCCCTATGTCATGGGCTCCCACGCGACCTGCTCCGGCGCGTGGGCGAGCGGGCCGGAGGACTATGCGCCCGACGAGTACCAGTGGGGCTACAACCGGATGATGACGGTCGACGGGCTGTTCGGCGCCGGCGACACGATCGGCGGCACGGCCCACAAATTCTCGTCAGGCTCTTTCACCGAGGGGCGGATCGCGGGCAAGGCGGCCGTCAACTACGTCAACGATCTGGGCAGCGACGGGCCGCAGGTCGACGAGAAGGAATACCGGGCGCTCGAAAAGACGGTGTTCCAGCCGATGGAGAACTATTCGGTCGGCCGGAACGAGATCGTCGCCGGCACGGTCTCGCCGAGCTATCTGCTGCCGATCCACGGGCTCCAGCGCCTCGAAAAGATCATGGACGAGTATGTCGGCGGCATCAGCGCCCACTATACGACCAACACGCCGCTGCTCGACCGCGGCATCGAACTGCTCGGGATGCTGAAGGAAGATATGAACCATATCGGCGCCGAAGATCTGCACCAGCTTCAGCGCGCCTGGGAACTGCACCACCGGGTGCTGGCCTCGGAGAGCGTGACCCAGCACACGATGTTCCGCGAGGAGACCCGCTGGCCGGGCTATTATTACCGTGCCGACCATCCCAAGCTGGACGATGACAACTGGCACTGCTTCACGCTCTCCCGCTACGACCGCGACAGCGACTCGTGGGAGATGGAGAAGGCGCCGGTCTACCACATCGTGGACTGAGCGGCGCCGGCCGCCCCGCGGCCGGTCAGGAACCGTCCCACGGCCGCAGACTGGGTATCCAGCGCGGCACGTTGGCCTTGTAGCGCCGATAGTCGTCGCCGAAGCGCCGTTCCAGTTCCGGCTCTTCGAATTTCACGAAAGCGATTGTGAGGGCGACGAAAAACAGCGCCATCCAACCGGCCAGGTACCACGAGCCGAAGAACAGCGCTTCGGCGCCGAGCATGACCAGCGCGCTCGAAATCATCGGGTTTCGGCAATGGCGGTAGGGGCCGCGAACGACGAGTTTCGTCGGCGGGGCCCAGGGCGCAGGCGTCCCTTTGCCGGCGGTCGCGAACAGCCTCGTGGTCCACACCGCAAAGGCAAAGCCGCCGACCGCCAGAATGACGGCGATCCAGAACCGGGGCTGTTCGGGTCCCGCCAGCGCAATAGCGCCCGGCGTTCCGGCCAATAGCCACAATATCGCGCCCGGAACGAATACGAGCACCGTGCCCGGAAGGATGACGACGGCCTTGATGAGTTCCAGTTTCATCGTCGTCCTGCGTGCAGCTTCGTCCTCCGGCACTTGCCGGTTTCGTCTCCTCCGGGCCGGGCGGTCGGATTACCGGAAAGCGGGCCTTAAACCGGCGCCCTGACCCGCACGGTCAGGATGTCGGTATCGTGATACTGCTGGTGATGGACCGACGACGCGACGTGGCGCAGCAGGCGTAGCGAGAATTCCTGCTCCGCCGGCGGTCCGGCAGCCTGTTCGCCGAGCAGCGCGATCCGGTCCTGCAGGTTGTCGTCGCCCGTCCCGGCGAGGAATTCGAGCACGGCCTCCCCTTCCTCCCTGTGGGCAACGAGGAACAGGCGCCGGGGCGTCTCATCCGCCCGTCCTTCCTCCCGTTCCAGCAGCGTGAGCACCGTTTCCTCCCCCGCCGTGTCGAGCCGGTCGACCATCCTGTCGTCCCAGCCGCTGCGCGCGGCGAAGTCGGCGAGGAATTTGCGCAGATCGGGCAGGCCGGACGCCGCGAACGGCAGCTCGATCCGCTTCGGTCGCGGCTTGGCGATCTCCACGAACAGGGTGAGGAGAAGGGCGACCAGGCCGCCCGCCGTCATGCCGTTCTGCAGGATGCCGCCGGCGATTTCCGCAAAGATTTCCGGGAAGATCACGCCGTTCTGGAAGCCGACGCCGGCCCAGAAGGACACGCCCGCAATCATGCCCTTGCGATAGTCGAGACCGTCCTGGACGACGATCTTCATCCCGAGGACGAATAGCATCGCCAGAAGAACGGTGACATAGGCCGCGGCGACGGGGTTCGGGATCGCCAGGACGACGGCGAGCGCCTTTGGAGAGAAGGCGAGGACGATGAAGATCGCGCCGGCCGCCATGCCGACCGAGCGCGCGCCGACCCCCGTGAGTTCGGTGACCGCAATGCTGGTCGAATAGGTCGTGTTGGGGACCGTGCCGGCCAGCCCGGACAGCAGGTTGCCGACGCCGTCGGCCGTGACCGCGCCCTGTACGGCGCGAAAGTCCGCCGCCCGGGGCGTGCGCCACGAGACATGCTGGATGCCGACGGAATCGCCGATCGTCTCCAGCGCGCCGACCAGGGTGACGAACACAAAGGCCGGCAGCAGCGACCAGAAGACCGGGCCGAATTCGAGATCGAAGCCCGGCCAGGCGCCGGCGGGAAGCCCGATCCAGGCCGCGTCGGCAACCCGCGCCGCATCGTAGATGCCGAAATAACCGGCGACGCCGCATGCGACCGCGATGCCGATCACCGGCGCCCACAGCCGCAGCGCACCTTTCGCCTTCAGGGCGATCCCGACGATGACGGCGACAGCGGCGAGAGCGCACAAGGGCGCGGCGGCGGCCGGCGCGCCCTCCGGCACGTCGCCCAGCATCTTGAAGATGATCGGCATGACGGTGACCGGAATCAGCATGATCACGGTCCCGGCGACGGTCGGCGTGAAAATGCGCCGGAACAGGGACAGGCGCGACGCGAGCGCGAACTGGAACAGGGAAGAGATCACGACCAGGGTCGCAAGCATGGCGGGCCCGCCCTGGGCGATCGCCGTAATGCAGACCGAGATGAAAGCGCCCGAGGTCCCCATCAGCAGGACGTAGCCGGCGCCGATTCGGCCCAGCCGGACGGCCTGCAATACGGTCGTCACGCCACTGACGATGACGGCGGCGAAGACGGCCCACGACAGGAACTCCGCCGCGCCGCCGGCCGCCCGGATCACGATCACCGGCGTCAGCACGACGCCGGCGAGGGTGAGCAGGGCGAGCTGGGCGCCGAGGCCGACGGACAGCGATACCGGCGGTTTTTCGTCCGGCTCGTAGCGAACGCGCGCGTTTATGCCGTTCGTATCGTCGGCCATGTCCCGGTCTCCCGTTCGGCGCAACGCGGCTGTTTGCCGTTGCCGGTCGCGGTCGCGGCGGCGCTCGGCGGCAACGTCAGCCGATCGCCTGGCGCGCCTTCTTCGTAAGTTCTTCTCCCGCGCCGGCGGTGGCGCCCGCGAGCAGGTCGATCCAGTGTTGGCCGTGAGCCGCAAGGCGGTGGGCGAGGCCGATCCGCCGCGACGGTTCCGGCGAAGCGAAACGCAGAAAACTGAGGCCGGGCGTTGCCGCGCCTTCGCATAGCGCGGCAGTTTCGGGCAAAAGCGTGAGTCCGGAACCGGCCGCTACGAGGCGCGAAAGCGTGGCGAGGGATTCGGCGCCGCGGCGAACCTCCTGCTGGCGCCACATGGAACAGGCGCCGAGAACCTGATCGGCCATGCAATGGCCGTCCGCCAGGGTGAGGAGCGGGCCGATGTCCGCGCGCGACATATCCTCCGGATTCGGTACGAATCCCTGTGCGCGCAGGGCGTCGAGCCGTTCGGCCCGGCCCGCGATGATGAAGCGGTCCTCGAACAGGTCCCGTTCGGGAAGTTCCATCATTCCCAGCGGCAGCGAGACGATCGCCGCGTCGAGCCGGCCTGCAAGAAGAGCGGAAACGAGATCCTGTCCCGTCGCCTCCAGCACGTCCGGTTCGACCCTGGGCGACGCTGCATTCAGCCGTTCCATCAAGCCCGGAAGGAGATACGGCGCGAGCGAGGAGACGATCCCGAGCGCGATCCTGAGCGTCCCCTGTTCATACTGTTTCCCCATGGTCTCGAGCAGCAGTGTCTCGTCCAGGACCCTCAGCGTCTGCTCATGGACCTCCTTGCCGAGCCGGGTAAGCAGAACGCCGCGGCTCTCCCGTTCCACCAGCGGGCCGCCGAGCGCGCCTTCCAGTTCGCGGATCTGCAGGGACAACGCGGGCTGCGAAACGAAAACGCTCTCGGCCGCCCGGCTGAACGAACCGTGTTCGACCAGCGCCTGAAAATAGCGGAGCTGACGCAGGGTAACGGGCAAGGGGGCGGTCCTCTTGGTTTTGCAGACTCTGCACGGCGGGGCACGGCGGGCACGGCGGGGTCGTATCGCGCCGGGGAAATTCGGCCGGCCGTGCCGAGCAAAGCCGAAAGCCGGGCGCAGGGCAACGGTCTTTGCGGCCGTTCGGCGCCACAGCGGAGGCGATATAACCGTTTTATCCGGTTTCCGGATAGCACAGCGGCGCCGACGCCGCTAAACGGCATCCCGGAAACGAGGGGCCGACATGACCGATTCCGTCGAAGCGACAAAACAGGACGTCGTACCGCCGCAGGCGGCGCACCGCATGGATGCGGGCGATTGGGGCCTGCTGCTCAGCCTGTCCGGCCTGTGGGGCCTCTCCTATCTGTTCCAGAAAATCGGCCTTTCGGAACTGCCGGTCTTTTCGGTCGTCCTGGCGCGGGTCGGGCTCGCTGCGATTCCACTGGTGGTCCTGCTTTACGCCGTGGGCCAGCGTCTCCCCGTCGCGCCGCGGCTGTGGGCGGGCTTCATGCTGATTGCGCTGCTCAACAATGTGTTGCCCTTCTCCCTGATCGTCGGCGGTCAGCAATGGATTACCACCGGCATGACGGCGCTCCTGATCGGCACCACGCCGATGATGAGCGCGGTGCTCTCGCACCTGCTGGGCGGCGAGCGGCTGACCGTCGGGCGGGTCGCCGGGGTTCTGATCGGGCTGGCGGGCCTGGTCGTCCTGGTCGGGCCGGAAGTGCTCGGCGGCTTCACCCTCGGCCTGACCGGGCAGCTTCTCACGCTGGGCGCCGCCCTGTGCTACACCCTGGCGGCGATCTACGGGCGGCGGTTCCGGCATGTGCCGCCGCTGGTGCTCTCGACCGGGCAGCTCGTCTGCGCTTCGCTGATCATGCTGCCGCTCGCAGCGATCAACGACCGGTTCTGGACCTATCCGGTCAGCGGGGGCGTGTGGGCAGCGCTGCTTGCGCTCGCCGTGTTCGGCACCTCGCTCGGCTATATTCTCTACTTCCGGCTGCTCGCGCGGGCCGGCCCGACCAATCTTCTGCTGGTCACCCTGCTGGTGCCGATCGGCGCCACCGTTACCGGCGCCCTGTTCCTGGACGAGGCGGTAACGGCCACCGCCCTTGTTGGCATGGCGTTGATTTTTCTCGGCCTCGCGGTCATCGACGGCCGCCTGTTCGTGCGGATGCGCCGCGGGTAGCCGGTAGGCCCCACTCGGCAGGCGACCGCGGTCAGTCCATCGCCTCGAAGCGCCAGTAGCGCGCCCAGCGCATCAGCTCCTCGTCCGACATCTGGAACAGCACGGCATCCTCGGCCGCGCCGTGGTCGACCGTCTTCCATGACGGCGAGACGAAGGTGTCGCCGTAGGCCCAGTCGATCGCCGTGCCATCGACGACTGTCCGCCCGCTGCCCTGCATGACCACGAACGCGCTGTTGGCGGTGCAGCGGTAGGGCCGGCCCCGGAAGCCGCTGTCCATGCGGTGCATGGTGATGGCGATGGTCGGCATCTGCGGTGTCTCGTAGCGGATACGCCGGCCGAAATGGCCCTCCGGATCGGGCGACGCCGCGTCCAGCTTGCGCAGCGTGCGCTCCATCGGGAAACGGTAGGGCGACTCGATGACGACCCGTTTCACCGGCTCCATGCCGTCGGGATGGCCTTCGACATACATCGGCTCCAGCAGATGGACGAGCGGCACGTCCAGCCCGTCGAACCAGTAGGCCTGTTCGGTGCCGTCATGGCCGTGGCCGTGCCAGCAGCCGCCCGGCGTCAGCACGATGTCGCCGGTCAGCATCGGGTGCTTCTCGCCGTCGACGATGGACCAGGCGCCGTCGCTGTCCAGAATCACCCTGAGCGCATGCGGCGCGTGGCGGTGGCTGGCCGCCTGCTCGCCCGGCAGGATGGTCTGGTAGGCGCAGATCAGGGTGCGCGCCGTGGCGATGTCGTTACCCGGGATCGGGTTGCGCATGATCAGGTTGCGCCGCTCGGCGAGATCGGTTCCGATCAGCCGGGCCGCACCGTCCATCGCCGCCCGCGCCTCGGCGTATTTCCAGTGCGCCGGCAGGAAATCGGTATGGGGTTCACGATACAGGATCGGCGCTTCGCGGTCGATCCAGCCGGGCGTCAGGCCCCGTTCGGCGGCCCGCGCCGTCAGGCTGTCGAGATCGGGCGCGTTGCGCAGGTCGTCGTAGGAAAGGATCGCGCCGTCCATTGGAATCCTCCCGGTGAGCCGAACGGGTGCCGCAGTCTATCGGAAAGCCGGGCCTCGGAAACCGGTCTTTTCCGTCGGGCAGGCCGGCGCCCGCTTCGCCGGATAGATCCATCGCAGGTTCGCGGCAAGCGAAACCGGGGTGACGCCAAGGCCCGCCGGCGCCGGAATTATCCACAGAAATGGTTGCGCCGGAAATGCCCGGATCGCAACGGTTCGCCCGGCGGTGCCCGGCCCGGAAACCGGCCGGAAATGGCGGCCCCGATTGCACACAATGCACAATAATGGTAGCGTGCAACTGCACTGGTAAATCCTGCACGCTTCGGTGCTGGCACAAAAAGGGGATGGAAAATGGCACAGGATTCCGGCGGTGAGAGTTCGGGTTTCTTCGGCTCGCAAGACGACGTTCACGAGGAATTTCACTCCAAACCGGTCCCCTTGGGCAACAGGCTGGGATTTGCCGAACCCGCCTGGGTCTGGTCCGGTTTCGGCATCGCTTTCATCTGCGCCGTCATCGGCGGCCAGATCCAGCAGGGGATGGGCACAGTCGATGCGATATTCGCCATCCTGCTCGGCAATTTCATCCTCTTCGTCTATTCCGCGCTGATCGGCTACCCGAGCGGCAAATGGGGGATCAATTTCCCGTTGGCCGTCCGCTACGTGTTCGGGCGGGCGGGCGCCGTGGTTCCGGTGATCGTCCTGGCCCTGCTGGTCACGGGCTGGTACGCCTTCCAGGCATGGCTGACCGCCGACATCCTCCGGGTCGCCTTCGGCCTTGAGGGCGCGGTGGTCGTCGGCATCATCGCGCTGATCGCCGGCATCATCTACGCCATCCCGGTGATTTTCGGCATCCGCCAGATGGCGCTGGTCCGCAAGGTCGCGATTCCGGCGATGGTTATTTTCGCGGCCTACTACCTCATCACGCGGGTGATCCCGGCGGGCGGTTCGCTGTTCGAAGGCGAGGGCAACGGCAAGATCGCCTTCTGGACCGGCGTCGGCATGGCCTGGGCGACCTTCGCGGTCTCCGGCACCATGACCGGCGACATCGTGCGCTATTCGCGGACGGGTAACCAGGCCGTCGGCGTCACGGCGGTCGCCTTCATGTTCTCGAACGCCCCGTTCATGGTCATCGGCGCGCTGATCTCGGCGACGATCACGGATCCCGGCACGGTCTACTTCTTCGACCAGAAGTCCCTGGCCGTGCTGATCCCGCTGGTCGTGCTCGCGATTCTGAGCAACTGGTCGACCTGCGATGCCTGCCTCTACAACGCGGCGATGGGCTTCACCAACTCGATCCCGGGCTTCAACTGGCGCAAGGCGGCCATTTTCGGGTCGATCATCGGGCTGATCGCGGCGGCCACGGGCTTCATCAGCGACATCGTGGTCTGGCTGCTCACCATCGGCCTGCTGGTTCCGCCGATCGGCGGCACGATCATCGCCGATTATTTCGTCGTCCGGGGCGACAAGGGCTTCTCGGTCGAACGCAAGGCCTCGGTCAACTGGGCGGCGGTGATCGCCATTATCGTCGGCGTGGTGCTCGGCTACATCGTGAACGAGCGGTATCCGACCTTCCTGTTCGGCATTACCGGCCTCGTTTCGTCCTTCGTCGTCTACGTGATCCTCGCCAAAGCGGCGCCGGCCGCCATGGGTGCGGACCTCGGCGAGGAAAGCACCGGCGCGGAAGCCGAGGCGGGAGCATAATCGCTGCAGCGCGCAACCGCCCCGGAGCCGGCGGCCCCGGGGCGGTGCTTCCGCTTTCGCAATGCCCGAGTTACGGTTGCGTTCCCGATTCGCAATCTCGGGCCCCTTTGAGGAGCCCCTGAAAAGGAGCAAGGCATGACCAGCGGCAACGACATCTGCCGGATGACGGCGCTCGAGATCGCACAGAATGTGCGCGACAAGTCGATTTCCCCGACCGAGATCGCAGAAGCCTCCATCGCGCGGATGGAGGCGCTCGACCCGGTGCTGCACGCCTATTGCACGCCGACACCGGACCTGATGCGCGATCAGGCCAGGGCGGTCGAGGACAGGATCATGCGCGGCGAGGATGCCGGCCCGCTGGCCGGCGTGCCGGTCGGGATCAAGGATCTCGTCGTCATGAAGGACTATCCGACCGTGTCGGGCTCCATGGCCTACAAGGACTATGTGTCGGACGTCGACGATGTCGTCGTCGAGCGGCTGAAAGACGCCGGCTCGCTCATTCTCGGCAAGACCAACGTCCCGGAGTTCGGCTATTCCGGCGTCGGCCACAACCCGGTGTTCGAGACGACGCGCAACCCGTGGAACACGGATCTCACACCGGGCGGTTCCTCGGCCGGCTCGGTCGTCTCGACCATCACGGGCATGACGCCCTACGCCATCGCGTCGGACGGCGGCGGCTCGATCCGCATCCCTTCCTGCCTGACCGGAACCTACGGCCTTAAGGCTTCCATGGGCCGGGTGCCGCTGTGGCCGGGCACCAAAGACGAGCGGTATCCCGGCGTCTCCTCCTGGGAATCCATCGAGCATATCGGCCCGGTGGCGCGCACGGTGCGCGACGCCGCCCTGATGATGACGGTGATCGGCTCCGGTCCGGACGCCCGCGACCGGCATACGCTGCCAGGGCCGGAATTCGACTGGCTGGATGCCTGCGAGGGCGACCTTTCCGGCCTCCGGGTGGCCTACAGCCCGGACTGGGGCTATGCCGCCGTCGATCCGGAAGTGCGCGCGCTCATCGATGCCGCCGCGCAGGCGTTCGAGAGCGACCTCGGCTGCACCGTCGAGGTCGCCCATCCGGGCTTCGAGGATCCCTATCTGGCGTTCTGGGGCCTGGTCGCGCTCGAATCCGACCTGCGCGGCCTGCGCAAGATGGTCGAGGAGCACGGCCACGAGATGACGCCGCATCTGGTGGATTTCATCACCCGGCCGTGGACTGCCGAAGACCTGACGGACGCTGTGATGGGCCGCAAGGCGGTGACCAACAGGATGGCCGCCTTCATGGAGAATTACGACATCCTGCTGACCCCGACCCTCGCCGTGCCGGCCTTCCCGGTGCACATGCAGGGGCCGGAGAAGATCGACAACCGGATCGTCGAGCCGTTCAAGTGGCTGGCCTTTACCTTCCCGATCAACATGACGGGCCAGCCGGCGGCCTCGATCCCGGCGGGCTTCACCGAAGGCGGGCTGCCCGTCGGCCTCCAGATCATCGGCCGGCATCTCGACGATCCCACGGTGCTCCGCACCTCGGCCTGCTTCGAGGCCGCGCGCCCCTGGAGCCACGTCAAGCCGCCGATCCTCGCCGAGATGGGGCTGGCATAGGGCGGATAGTGCGGAAGGAAATGCGCCGCCCTCTCCGTCATTTCGACCGGAGCGCCGAAGGCGCGGAGCGGAGAAATCTTTCGGCACGGTGCCATGAGCCTCGCGCCGTAGAGAAAAGATATCTCCGCTGCGCGGCCCTCCGGGCCGCTTCGGTCGATATGACGGTTGGAGGTGACTCCGGGCGGACCCGAGCGGGCTTCCGTCGCGGATGTTGCCCGACGGCGCAGGAGCGTGTCGCCCCGGAATTGCGAATTACAAACTGAACGCTTCCAGCGTCGCGGGATGGAACAGGTCTCCGACCCCGACCCGGCGCGGCGACAGGCCCTGGGCGTGGTGGTAGCCGAGGAAGGTGTCGAGGGTCTTTTCGTTGCCGGCCACGCCGTAGCTCCAGAAATCCGCGCCCATCAGCGAACGGGTGCGCTCCAGGCTGTCCTCGAGGAAGGGCAGGGTCGCCTTGGCCGCCGACGTGTCGCCGAGCGCATCCTGCGCCATGTTCTTCGCGCGGCTGAACGCCTTGAGCAATGCGCCGGGCAGCCAGGGATGGGCGTCGGCCAGCGACCGCCGCAGCGCCAGCGCATGCATGATCGGGAACACGCCGTGGCGCCGGTAGTATGCCTCGGCGGCGGCGAAGGAATCGCCGAACAGGCGGCCGACCTTCGGGTGGCCCTCGTCGAAGCAGCGGATCGCGCGCGGGCCGATGAAGCCGTCGATGTCGCCGTCCGCCAGCAGGCCGTTCAGGGTTGCGCCCTCCGGCGCCTGCTCCACGGTCACATCGTGGGGAAGGTCGAGCGCAATCTTCTCCGGCCGGCCCGGCGTATCCATGCCGCCGCGCACCCAGACGATGTCCGAGGGCCGGACGCCGTAGTCCTCCTCCAGGATGCCGCGCGCCCAGACGTTGGCGGTGAGCTGGTATTCGGCGATGCCGATGCGCCGGCCGCGCAGGTCCTCCGGTTGCTCGATGCCCTTGTCGGTGCGGATGTAGATCGAGGTATGGCGGAAGGCGCGGGACAGGTAGACCGGTACGGCGACGTAGTGCGGGTCGCCGCGCGCCACGGAGATGACGTAGGAGGACAGCGACAGCTCGCAGATGTCGAAGGCCTGGTGGCGCATGGCGCGGAAGAACATTTCCTCCGGCGTCAGCAGCATGACCGCCGGGTCGACTCCGTCGATCTTCACGCGGCCGTCCGCGATCGGGCGGGTGCGGTCGTAGTCGCCCATGGCGATGGACAGGCGCAGATCGCTCACCTCGGGGTCCCCTCCGGCTGTACGGCTACCTGCCGCGTGAGTTCTACGGGCGCGCCGCTGCGGGCCGATTGCAGGATGGCGTGGCACACCTCCAGGCTGGCCAGGCCCCAGCGGCCGGTCTGGGCCGGTTCAATACCATCCCGGACCGCCCTGACCAATGCATCGAGGACCGGCGTGCGCGGATCGGTGGTTCGGGGGGCCGGCTCGAAACGCCGTTCGTCGGCGTAGATCCAGATGCCGTCCGGTGCCAGGCGGATATCGCCGCGCTCGCAGCAGACGATCACCGGCCCGAAATGCTCGTGATGCGGCGCCGCCGGCCGGATATCCGCCGGCCCGAAGGTGCGGGCGCGCTTCAGGGCCGATTCCGCGTCCGGAGTCGGCGCGTCGGCAAGCGCCCGGCGCGCGCGGCCATAGTCGTCCGGATCCTTCTCGTGGCCCAGCTCGCCGACCCAGCCCATCCATTTGTCGCTGTCGAAGCGACCGTAACCGGAATAGGTCAGGCTGGCGAAGGCCCCGCCCTCGAACGCCAGCAGCGCGCTGTAGGCGCCTTCGGCCGGCCGTGCCGGGTCCCAGGCGCCGGTGAAGGCGCTGACCCGCGTCGCCAGGCCGCCGGCGAGCACGCGCACGACATCGACCTGGTGCACCGCCTGGCTGAACAGCACGCCGCCGCCCGCCTCCGTGCGCAATTCCTCCGGGCGGCGCGGCCGATACAGGAAGTCCGTGAAGTTGAAGGCGTGGATCATGCGCACCCGGCCGAGCGCGCCGCTTTCGATCGACGCCCGCGCCTGCGCGACCGGCGCATCGAAACTGTGGCTCGGTCCGACGATCAGGGCGACGCCGGCGCGGTCGCACGCGTCGACCATCGCCGCGCCGTCGGCCATCGAGACCGCGAGCGGCTTTTCGACCAGCACATGCTTTCCCGCCGCCGCCGCGGCGACCGCCTGTTCGGCGTGCAGTCCGTGCGGCGTGGCGATGTAGACCGCCTCAAGGCCGGGATGGGCCAGCAGCCCGTCAAGATCGACATAGCCCCGGCCGCCGAATTCGGCCTCGAAGGCGGCGCGGGAGTCTGCGCGCGGCGCGCACGCGGCGACAGGAGCAATCCGGCGGTCGGCGCGCAGCGCCGGCGCGGTGAGCACAAAGGCCCGGCCCAGCCCGACGATCCCGAGGCGCACCGGCTCAGAGGTCAAGGGTCAGCGCTCCGCTCCGGGCGCGCGACACGCACAGCATGATGAAATCGGCACGCTCCTCCGGCATCAGCACCTTGTCCCGGTGCTCGGCCTCGCCGGCGAGCAGCCGCGTCTTGCAGGTGCCGCAGACGCCGCTCTCGCAGGAGCTCGGCACCGCGATGCCGGCCCCGCGCAACGCCTCCAGGATCGGCAAATCCGCCGGCACGGCGACGGTCCGGCCCGAGCGGCGGAGTACGACGTCGAACGGGTGGTCGTCGGGCCGCACGGCCTCGACCGGTTTGAAATCCTCGAACTGCACCCGGCCCTCCGGCCAGTGGCCGGAAACTGCCCGGACCTCCTCCATCAGCGGCTTCGGGCCGCAGCAGTAGACCCGGATGTCCGCCGGTTCGGCGAACTTGTCCCAGAAATCGTAGAAGGCGTCGGGATCGCCGCCGTCGTGGTGCACGGTCAGCCGCGCGCCGAAGCGGGCGCGCATCTCGTCCAGATAGGCGCTCTCCGCCGCGCTGCGGGTGCAGTAGATCAGGCGGAAGGGCCGGCCCTCCGCGTCCAGCCGGTCGGCCATGGCGCGGATCGGCGCGATGCCGATGCCGCCGGCGATCAGCAGGTAGCCGGGCGCCTCGGCCAGCGGGAAGCTGTTTGCCGGTGTGTCGGCCCGGAGCGTCCCGCCGACTTCGGTCTCTTCGACCATCGACCGCGAGCCGCCGCGCGAGTCGGGCTCGCGTTTCAGGGCGATGACGTAGCGGTCCGGTGCGCGGCCGTCGTTGACCAGCGAATACTGGCGCATGGCGCCCGAAGGCGTCTCGACCCCGATATGCGCGCCCGGCTCGAAGGGCTGCAGCGCCGTCCCGTCCGCCGGCTCCAGGGTGAATTCCCAGATATCCGGCGTCAGCTTGCGCTTGCCGGCGACGGTCAGGCGGGTCAGGGCGGTCGGTTCGGCCATCTCGGATCGTGCGTGAGCCTCGGCGGCGCCGTCGAACTGGACGGCGACTGCCCTCCGACCTAGCATATCGCTGGATTTTCGATCTACGTGTCCAAACGGAGCCACGTTGACGGCCCCATGCTGACCAAAGAGGAAAACGACCTGCTCACCCGCGTCGAGGGCGACGCCCCGATGGGCCGGCTGATGCGCCAGCACTGGGCGCCGGTCTGCCTGGTCGAGGAGGTCGCGGAGCCGGACGGCGCGCCCGTGCTGGTCGAGGCGCTGGACCGGCGCATGGCCGCGTTCCGCGACAGCGACGGGCGGCTAGGCCTGCTCGACGAGCGATGCCCGCACCGCGGGGCCTCCCTGCTGCTCGGCCGCAACGAGGAGTGCGGCCTGCGCTGCCTGTATCACGGCTGGAAATACGACGTGGACGGCAAGTGCGTTGCCATGGCCTCGGAGCCCGAGAGCGGCGCCCTGCTGGACAAGGTCAGGGCCCGCGCCTGGCCGGTCGTCGAATGGGGCGGTTTCGTCTGGGCCTGGCTTGGCGAACGCGACGACGCCGAACCTTCCGATCCTCCCCCCTTCGATCCGCCGGCCTTCGCGCCGCGGGACGATATCGACATCGCGATCCTCAAGATCCGCGTGCCGTGCAACTGGGCGCAGATCCATGAAGGACAGATCGACAGCGCCCATTCCTCCAGCCTGCATTCGTCCGACATGGTGCCGGCCCGGGTCGCGCGCGCCTCCGCCGACGATAAGTCCTGGTACCGGCCGTCGACCGACAAGTCCCCACGCATGCAGATCGAGCGCACGCGCTACGGCTTCCACTATGTCGCCATCCGCCGGCCGGTGAAAAATGCGGCGACCCACAATTATCTGCGCGTCACCGAGTACGTCGCGCCCTACTACTCGCTGATCCCGCCGAACGACCGGCACCGGGTCGCCAGCGTGATCGTGCCGGTCGACGATACGAACAGCTTTTTCTATTTCATCGCCTGGGACGGGCCGGATGTGCCGACGACGGAGGAATGGCGGGAGTTTCACCGCACCCGGCGCGGCATCGATCTCACCGACGACTGGGCGCCGCGGGGTACGCTGGACAACCGTTTCCTGCAGGACCGGGAAGCGATGAAGGCCGGCAGCTTCACCGGCATCGAGGGCATCCCCAATCAGGATGTCGCCATGTGGGTCTCGCCCGGCCCGATCGTCGACCGGACGAAGGACTTCCTCGGCGCGTCCGACCTCGCCGTGGTCGAGTTCCGCCGGATGATGGTCGAGGCGGCGCGCGCCGTCGCCCGCGGCGAGCCGGCCATCGGGACCGCCGAGCCGCGCGTTCCCCAGGCCGCGATCAGTTCCCTCGAAGGCATCTACCCGAAGGAGGAGGACTGGCGCACCCTCAGCGCCACCGGCTCGCAAACGCGGCAGGCGGCGGAATGACATAACGGGGCGCTACCGGTTGCGTGGCCGCGCAGCTGCTCTTCTTCCTCTCAGCGATTTGCCAGCCGTATCGCGACCTCGGCCAGAACCCTGGCGCCGGCGGCAAGGTCGGCCGCCGATGCGTTCTCGGCTTCGTTGTGGCTGACGCCGGCTTCACAGGGCACGAAAATCATGCCGCTCGGGCAGAGTCCTGCCATGAACTTGGCGTCGTGCGTGGCGCCGGACGTCATGTCCATATGCGGGAGCGCCTGGCGCCGGGCGGCGCTGCGGATAAGATCTCGAATGGCAGGATCGAAATCAGTCGGCGGCGCGTTCATGGTTTCGACAACCTTGACGGTGCAGTCCCGTGCCTCGGCCCGGCATACCGGTTCGACCCGGTCGCCAAGCCGGGTCAGGATATCCTGGTCCGGGTGCCGGAAATCTATCGTGAAGACAACCCGTCCCGGTATCGTGTTCGGCGAATTCGGCGCCACCTCGAAGCGGCCGACGGTAAAGCGCACCGTGTCGGACTCGTCGAACATCAGAGCCTGCAACTTTGTCACCATGGCGACGGCGGCGGCCAGGGCATCCCGGCGATTGCTGCGCGGCGTGGTGCCGGCATGCGCCTCCTCTCCACCGACCTCGACCTGAAACCACCTGAGCCCCTGGATCCCCGTGACCACACCGATGGTGTTTCCGGTCGATTCCAGGACCGGACCCTGTTCGATGTGAGCCTCCACATAGGCGGCCATGGGGGAACGAAAGTCACGTCGCACCGGGACCGGCGCGGCCTCGAGCGTGCCGGCCAACGCCTGTTCCACTGTGACGCCATCGCTGTCCCTTGAGGCCAGGACGGTTTCCAGCTGCAGGGCGCCGGCGTGGACCGCCGAGCCCATGGTGGCGGGCTGGAAGCGCGCGCCTTCCTCGTTGGTCCAGACCACCAGTTCCATGGGACGTCCGGTGACAACGCCGGCGTCATTCGCGGCTTCGAGGACTTCCAGCGCTGCGAGAACGCCGAAGACCCCGTCGAAATTGCCGCCGGTGGGCTGGGAATCGAGGTGCGAACCGGCGACGACCGGATCCGATGTCGGCTGCGCGCCGGCGCGGCGGATGAACAGGTTGCCGATGGCGTCGACGCTGGCGGTGAAGCCGAGTTCCGACGCCCATTCGAGCATCAGGCGCCGGGCCTGACCGTCCTCGGGAGTCAGGGCCTGGCGATTGACGCCGCCGCGTCCCGTCGCGCCGATCGCGGCGACGTCCATGTGACGCTGCCACAGCCGGTCCTCCCGGACTGCCTCGACAACGGCGGCAACGGATACGGCATCATCCGCCATGAAAATTCCTCCGGGTATTCATGCGAAACCCCATCCATACGCTCAGAGAATTCCACATTCGCCGCGGCTGAGAAATTCGCCCGCGCCCTCGCGGCCCAGCCAATCGGCGCCGTCAACGATCAGTTGACCGCGCATCAGGACCTTCTTGACCCGCCCGGTGACCGGGCGGCCCTCGAAGAGCGAGTAGTCGACCCGGCTGTGGTGCTCCGACGCCCGGATCGTCCATTCCTCGTCGGGATCGAACAGGACGATGTCGGCATCCGATCCCACCGCGATCGTTCCCTTGCGCGGGAACAGGCCGAACAGCTTGGCCGGCGTGGTCGCTGTCAGTTCCACGAACCGGTTGATCGACATCCCCTGCTTGCGGACTCCCCCGTCGTACATCAGCGGCAACCGGGTCTCGATGCCCGGCGCCCCGTTGGGAATCCGGCTGAAGTCGTCCACGCCCTGCTGCTTCGAGTACTTCATCCCGAACGGCTGCTCGTTGAAGCAGAACGGGCAATGATCGGTCGAGACGACTTCCAGGTCGTTGGTCTTGAGACCGCGCCACAACGCCGCCTGGTGCTCATGTCCGCGCAGCGGCGGTGTCGCCACATATTTCGCCCCGTCGAAGTCGGGACGATCATACTCTTCGTCGGTGAGAAAGAGGTAATGCGGGCAGGTCTCGGCATGGACCCGGATGTCATGGTCGCGCGCCTCCCGCACCGCGGCGAGCGCCTCGCCGGCCGAAAGATGCACGATATAGAGCGGCGCGTCCGCCAGTTCCGAAATCCGGATCGCCCGGTGGGTCGCCTCCCCCTCCATCAGCGGCGGCCGTGTCAGCATGTGCTGCTTCGGCGACGTGCGGCCCTCCGCCAACGCCTCCTCGATCAACACCTGAATGACCGGGCCGTTTTCCGCGTGCACGCAGGTCATGGCGCCCTGCCCGCCGGCAATGCGCATGGCCTTGAACATCGCCCCGTCCTCGATCATCATGACGCCGGGATAGGCCATGAACAGCTTGAAGCTGGTGACGCCCTCGCCGGCGATCAGCGTCTTCATGTCGATAAGTGTCTGGTCGTTGACCTGGTTCAGAATCACATGCGCGCCGACATCGACGCAGGCACTCTCCCGCCGCCGGTGCCAATCTTCGAGCCCGACGAGCGGGCTTTCTCCGGGGGGCTGATTGCAGAAGTCCACCACTGTGGTCGTACCGCCGAAGGCCGCCGCCTTCGTGCCCGTGCCAAAGGTGTCGACGGTTTTCGCAACGCCGAAATCCCAATCCAGATGTGTATGCACATCGACGCCGCCGGGCAGGGTCAGGAGGCCGCTCGCATCGTGAACCTCGACATCGTCGCCGACGGGGATGTTCATGCCGATGGTGTGCACCCGGCCGTTCTCTATCAGAATGTCGGCCGTGTAGTTGTCGACCGCGGTAACGACGTGTGCATTCTTGACCAATACGGTTGTCATATTTCCCTCCGGTTTCCGCCCCACTTGCAGAATGGATGCCGTCCGTTAAACGGCTACCTATCCCATGTTATCATGCAGGCGGGAAGCTGACCCGTGCCCAAGGTCGCCCTTGTTTGACGCCACCGGGTTCGCCCAGGCCGCCGGCAGGGTTCCGGCTGCATCGATCGCACCCGGCTCGATCGCATGGGCCGCCGACCTCCTTCTCTGAAGAGGAGGCGGTTTGGGGAAACGCGTGGCACCTTCGGCCTGCTCAGGCCGGCATGAAGAACAGGTGGCACGGAAGGGCCGATTCGGATGACCGCTGCCGAACCCTACCGCACCAGCCGGATCCGGATCACGCCCTTGACCGGGGCGTGAGGATCGACCGGTTTGCCCTTGCGCAGAATCTGCACCCTGCCGGCGCGCGCCAGGCCGATCGACTCCTCGCGCACGATGCGCGACCAGCGGTGCGCCGATTGCACGGGCGCGCCGGGCCTGCGCCGCTCCTCGGCAAAGACCTTCGCGACGTCGCCCGGCCCGATCGAGCTCCCGCCGGCCGCTTCGGCGAGTTCCAGGATGATCTCGCGGACGGTCCGTTTCTTCGGCCGGCCGCCGGAAACCGGAGAGCCGTCGGGACGGTCGGTCATGGTGCGTTCCTTCCCGGCGATCCCCCCGGAGATTCCCCCGGAGATTCCCCCGGAGATTCCCGGTGGCGGTCTTGTTGAACCGGGGGCTTTGGGCCTACGGTGGCGCTGCACCGGACCGGCGCCGCGGGATAGCGCAGCCCGGCCGGACACCGCCGGAGCATAGCATGACGGAACCCGCCTCCCTGGGCAGCTTCGATTATGTCGTCGTCGGCGCGGGCTCGGCCGGCTGCGTGCTCGCCAACCGGCTGTCGGAGGACCGGCGCAACCGGGTGCTGCTGCTCGAGGCCGGCGGCAGGGACAGTTATTTCTGGATCAAGGTGCCGGTCGGCTATCTCTACACCCAGGGCAATCCGCGCACCGACTGGTGCCTGAAGACGGAAGCCGAGGCCGGCCTGAACGGCCGGGCGCTCAACTATCCGCGCGGCAAGGTGCTGGGCGGCTGCTCCTCGATCAACGGCATGATCTACATGCGCGGCCAGGCGCGCGACTACGACGGCTGGGCCCAGATGGGCAACCGCGGCTGGGGCTGGGACGACGTGCTGCCCCTGTTCAAAAAGTCCGAGCATCATTTCGGCCCGGCCGACGCGTTCCACGGGGTCGGCGGCGAATGGCGGGTCGAGCCGCCCCGGGTCGGTTGGGAAATCCTCGACGCCTTCGAGCGCGCCTGCAACGAGACCGGCATTGCACGAACGCCGGACTTCAACGACGGCGACAACGAGGGCACCGGCAGGTTCATGGTCAACCAGCGCCGGGGCGCGCGCTGGAATACGGTGCAGGCCTTTCTGAAGCCGGCGCGCAACCGGCCCAACCTGACGATCCTCACCCACGCCCAGGCAAAGCGCATCCGCTTCGACGGCAGGCGCGCGCGCGGTCTCGACTTCTGGCTGAAGGGGGCGGAGACGCGGGCGGAGGTCGCCGGCGAACTGATCCTGGCCGCCGGCTCCATCGGCTCGCCCCACCTGCTCCAGGTCTCCGGCGTCGGGCCGGGGGCGTTGCTGCAGGACAAGGGCGTTGAGGCCCTGCACGACCTGCCTGGCGTCGGCGGCAATCTCCAGGACCATCTGCAGCTACGCCTCGTTTACCGGGTCGCGAACGTCGTGACCCTCAACCAGAAGGCGAACAGCCTGTGGGGCCGGGCGGCGATGGGCCTGGAATACCTGCTGTTCCGGCGCGGGCCGCTCACCATGGCGCCGAGCCAGCTCGGCGTGTTCGCCAGGTCCGACCCGGCGCGCGCGACCGCGAACCTGCAATATCACGTCCAGCCGCTGTCGCTCGACAGGTTCGGCGAGCCGCTGCACCGCTTCCCGGGCCTCACCGCCTCGGTCTGCAACCTGCGGCCGGAGAGCCGGGGCAGCGTGACGCTGAAATCGCCCGACCCGAAAGAGCCGCCGGCGATCGCGCCCGACTATCTCTCGACGCCGGCCGACCGGCAGGTCGCGGCCGATGCGATCCGGCTGACCCGGCGGATCGTCGGGGCGCCGGCGATGCAGCCATATGAACCCGAGGAAGTGCTGCCCGGCGCGGCGCTGCAGAGCGAGGACGAGCTGGTCCGGGGCGCCGGCGACATCGGCACGACGATCTTCCACCCGGTCGGCACCTGCAAGATGGGCAGCGATCCGCAGGCGGTCGTCTCCGACCGGCTCAAGGTTCACGGGCTGGACAATCTGCGCGTGATCGACGCCTCGATCATGCCGGCCATCACCTCCGGCAACACCAACAGCCCGACCATCATGATCGCCGAAAAGGGCGCCGCCATGATGCTGGAGGACGCGAGGGGGTGACGCGGTGGAACGGACCGTGACATTTCCCGACAGTGCGCGGCCCGTTGTCCCGCCGCGCCGCCGCGGCTAGGGTGCCGCGCGACCTGCGGCAGAGCGGACGGCGAGCGATGGCGGACGGCATTCCCTTCGACCGGGACCTGGATTTCGAATACGGCCGGATCGAGGGCGTCTCGCCGCTGATCCGCCGGGTCATTGCGCGCAACGGCGGGCCGTTCACCTTCCACGGCACCGGCACCTATGTCATCGGGCGCGGCAAGGTCGCGGTCGTCGATCCGGGCCCGCTGCTGTCGTCCCATATCGAAGCGCTGAAAAACGTCCTGCGCGGCGAGACGGTCAGCCACATCCTGATCACCCACACCCACCGGGACCATTCGCCGGCCGCCGCGCCGCTGAAAGGCGAATGGGCGGCGCCGACTTACGGCTACGGCCCGCACGGCGGCGGCCGGATCGAGGCCGGCGCGGTGGTCGAGGCCGGCGGCGACGAAAGCTTCGTGCCGGATATCGTGACGCGGGACGGCGACGTCATCGAGGGCGACGGCTGGACGGTCGAGGCCGTCCACACGCCGGGCCACACCTCGAACCATCTGTGCTTCCATCTCAGGGAGGAGAACGCGCTGTTCAGCGGCGACCATGTCATGGGCTGGTCGACCACGATCGTCTCGCCGCCCGACGGCGACATGGCGCAGTATGTGGCCAGCCTGGACCGGCTGATCGGGCGAAACGGGGCGGGGAACGACGCCGTCTACTGGCCGACCCACGGCGCGCCGATCCGCGACCCCGGCGCCTTCGTCCCCGCGCTCCGGACGCACCGCATGGGCCGGGAAGAACAGGTGCTCGCCTGCCTGAAGGACGGCCTGACGTCCATTACGGACATGGTGCCGCGCATGTACGTCGGCGACGTGCCGCCCGCCATGTATCCGGCGGCGGCGCGCTCGGTGCTGTCGCATCTGGTCTGGCTGATCGAGAAGGAAAGGGTGCATGCCGAGGGCGAACTGGGCACAGGCGCGAGCTTCCGGCTGGCGTGAGGGAGCGGCGAACAAATTCGTAATCCGGACGCTCGTTTCGCTATAAAGATCGCTCCAGGCCGCCGGTGCCCGACTGGAGGGACGCGCCGCGAGCGGGTCGTGCGCGTCGGCACGCGGAACATTGAGAGGTTGCTATGCACCCGCTGATCGAATCTCACCGCACCGAGATTCTCGCGCTCGCCGAGCGCCACGGCATCGGCGACGTGCGGGTGTTTGGGTCCATGGCGCGGGGTGACGCCGGCGATGCGAGCGATGTCGACCTGCTGGTTGAGTTGCGCCCGGGAAAAACGGGCCTCGCGCTTGGCGCTCTTCTAACAGATGTGCAGGACCTCCTTGACCGCCGGGTTGAGGTGGTAACCGAAAATAGCCTTCATCCTGCGATACGCGACCGTATTGTTAGGGAGGCGCAACGGCTGTGACATCGGATACAGAGTCCGACATGCTCCTGCTGGATCACATTAGCGAATGTATCCGGCGTATTCGGGAATACACCGGGGGACAGCGGAATATCTTCTACGATTCGCAACTGGTTCAGGATGCGGTCGTGCGCAATCTGCAAACGCTGGCAGAATCGACGCAGCGATTGAGCGCCTCGCTCAAGACGACTGAACCCGGTGTGCCGTGGAGCGCAATCTCCGGTTTCCGTAATGTGTTGGCACACAACTATCTCGGGATCGATCTGGACGCCGTCTGGAGCGTGGTCGAAAGGGACTTGCCTGAGCTGAAGGCGGCGATCGAACGGATGTCCAAGGCGGTTGCCCGTAGCGCAGATCGCCCTTGAATGATCGGGGTGCGCGGCCCGTCAACGGTTCAATCGTAGCGCACGAACGGCTTGTCGAGGCGGTAGGCGAACAGGGGCACCGTATCGGAGTCCGTCTCGGCCAGCCGGCGCTCGATTTCACCCAGCATGAAATGGGTGACGTCGAGCAGGCCGTAGTCGGCGGCCCGGTCGATCGGGATCCATTGCAGGTCCGACAGTTCGCCGGAGCCGCCGATCGCGCCGTCCTCCGGACGCCAGGCCGCCATGAAGAAGCGGGCGTGGAAGCGGATCGGGCTGTAGGGCGAGGTGATCGCCCGGGCGAGATAGGTCAGGCGCGCCAGGTCCGGCGCCTTGCCGCGGGCGCGCATTTCGCGCCAGGTTTCGTCGTCCGCCGCGCCGACGTCGCCGTCCGCCGCCAGCAGCAGGCCGGTTTCCTCGAAGGTCTCGCGGACCGCCGCCATGGCGAGCGCCCGCGCCTTGGCGGCGCTGCCGCGCAGGCCCATCTTGGCGACCGGCGCGGAAAGCGGCGTTGCGGGCACCGCCTCCCAGTCGTGGCTGTCGAGCCGGCCGCCCGGAAAGACGAAGGAGCCGGGGACGAATTTCGCCCGGTTGGAGCGCTGTCCCATCAGGATCTCCGGCCCTCCCGCACCGCGGCGGACCAGGATCAGCGTCGCGGCGTCCCGCGGCGTGACAGGCTTGCTCTCATGGCGTTTGCGCGGATGGCCGAGCCGGTGCGACAGGGTGAAATTCCGGGTTCTGGGTGGCATGGAGTCTCACTCGCGGCCGGCAGCCGCCGCAGCGGAGGCGAACAGGCGATCAGATGTCGTCGAAAGCGCCGCTGCGGCCCTTGCCGCCGGCAAAGCGCGTGGCGCCGCCGACCGCCTCCCGCTTCAGCGGCGCGACGCCTTCCCGGCCTTCATAGCGCAGCGCTTCCTCCAGCAGCATGCCCCATTGCCGAATGGCGCTCATGCGGTCG
This sequence comes from Rhodospirillaceae bacterium, assembly GCA_028819475.1. Taxonomy (NCBI): domain Bacteria; kingdom Pseudomonadati; phylum Pseudomonadota; class Alphaproteobacteria; order Rhodospirillales; family Rhodospirillaceae; species Rhodospirillaceae bacterium. The sequence continues at coordinate 206,416 of JAPPLJ010000030.1, read as the reverse complement.
GTCTGCATGCAGAGCTGCGGGAAACGGGCGAGCTCGTCGGCCAGCGCAACGGCGGCTTCCAGCGCGGCGCCCTTCGGGACCAGCCGGTTGGCCAGGCCGAATTCCAGGGCTTCCGGGCCGCGCACCGGCCGGCCAGTCAGAATCATGTCCATGGCCCGGCTATGGCCGATCAGGCGCGGCAGGCGGACCGTGCCGCCGTCGATCAGCGGCACGCCCCAGCGCCGGCAATAGACGCCGAACACCGCATCTTCCGCCGCGACGCGCAGATCGCACCACAAGGCCAGCTCCAGCCCACCGGCGACCGCCGGCCCCTCGACCGCCGCGATCACCGGCTTGTCGAGCAGCAGCCGCGACGGGCCCATGGGGCCGACGCCTTCGGGTTCATAGGGGATGTCGCCCTGCGAGGCCGACAGGGCCTTGAGGTCGTAGCCGGCGCAGAAGGCGCCGTCCGTTCCGGTGAAGACCGCGACATCCACCGCTTCGTCGTCGGCGAAGGCGAGGAACGCGTCGCGCAGGGCCCCGGCGGTCTGCGGATCGACCGCATTGCGGACCTTCGGCCGGTTGATCGTGACGATGCGGACCCGGTCGCGCGTCTCGACCAGGACATTCCGGGTTTCAGCCATGTGGCGCAAAACTCCTGCTCGGCGGCGGCGTGCCCGCCGCCTCGATACGGGGCTTCATTTTCGGCCCTTGCCCTTTTTCTTTTTCGGCTTCTTGGCAGGTGCTTCGAGCCGCGCGACCCTGGCGCCCATTCTCATCAGCGTCTCGAGCTTGGATTGCGGCAGGTCCCGGACTTGCTCGTACCAGCCGCTCGCCGCTTCGAGAAAGTCGTGCATCGCCTGTATCCGGGCGACGGCGTCCTTGCCGATCGCGTCGTCCGCCCGTGCGTCCGACAGGCATTTCGCGAGCGCTGTCAGCGTCGGGTCGATCTCCCGTTTCTTGCGCGCATCCGCGACGCGCCCGGCGGCGGTCCAAAGATCGGTTTCCGCCATAAAATGGTCGCGCCGGTCGCCGATCGCCTGGGTCCTGCCGATCAGGCCCCAGGATTGCAACTCCCGGATGCTGGTGCTGACGTTCGAGCGGGCGACCTTCAGCGTATCGGCGATTTCGTCGGCCGGAAGCGGCTTTCCGGCGACATAGAGCAGGGCATAGATCTGCGCGACCGTGCGGTTCAGTCCCCAGCGCGAACCCATTTCGCCCCAATGGAGAACGAACGCCTCCATGACCGGAGAAAGCTCCATTGCATCCTCCTTATTTCCGAAAATTCTGAAACAACATATGGGAATGCAAGGCGAAGTCAATAAACGATCGGGCGGCGCCTAGCGTGCGGGCCCGTTCTCGTCGGCAGCGCGTATACGCAGGGTGCCCAAATCCGACCGCCGCCCCGCGGTCACACGGGTGCGCCGCCCGCTGGCGCCGATCAGCCATCGCTCTCCTTCCGGGGGAAGAACCGCCGGAAAATAGTCGGCCGCGGGCAGGCCGTCGAAGGCGACGCGTCCGTTTCCGTCGGTCTTCGAAATCCGGTGCAACGGCCGGCCGCGACAGGGCGAGCGGCCGCCCTGGAGGATTCGGCCCGGCGGCGCCGCGCACAGGTCGACCCGGGCGTTTGCGAGAGCGCCGCCGGAAGCCCGGACCAAGCGGAAAGTGAGGCCGCCCGGCGGCTTGGCGAGCAGCGGCGGCAGCGGGGATCCGCCGCCGAGCACGGCCACGCCGGCCAGATCGTTGGAAGGCAGCGCAGAATCCGCCATGCGCCGCCAGCGCCAATTCCCGCCGTCGTAAACGCCGAGGCCATAGCGGGTCGCGGCCCAGACCCGGCCGCTGCCGTCCGCGGCCAGGCCTTTCACCCGCGCTGCGGGGGTAAACCGTGTCCAGAATTCGTTCCGATACCGGGTAATCCGGCCGTAGTAACCGAGCCACAGGGCGCCGTCCGGCGCTTCGGCGATGACATCGGCGCTGCCGGGGCCGGCGACATTCACCCAGCCGTCGCCTTGCCTCCGGGCGAGGCCCCGATCGTGGGCCAGCCACAGGCTGCCGCCGCTGCCGGCATGGACGCCGGTGAGGCGCCAGCGTGCCGGCAATCCGGCTCCGGCCCTGAAGAGCCGCCAGGTCCTGCCGTCGAACCGTGCCGCTATCCTGTTGCCTGCCACAATCCAAATCCGGCCGTTGCGCTCGACCGTCAGATCGTCGATCCAGCCGGCCCGCGCGGCGACCAGCGCTTTGTCGATGGTATGGCGGAGCCATGTCCGGCCCGTCCATTTCGCCAGGGTGCGGCCGCCTGTAATCCAATAGCCGCCGGTCGGGTCGCAGGCGATCCGCCGGGCCGGGCTGCCCGGAGTCCAGTGCATCAGGCGGCGGTTCTCGCCGTCGAATTCGTGCAGGCGCCTGCCTGTGGAAACGACGATCCTGCCGTGGCAGGCCGCGATGGCATAGACGAAATCTGAATCCAGCGCGCCGCCGCTCCGGGTCCAGCGCACCCAGTCGCCTCCCTTGAGGCAGGCAACGCCGAACCCCCTCGTGCCGACGCAGACCTTGCCCGGAGCGGCAGCGTCCCGATCAGCCCGGGCCGATTCCGCGTTTGCTGTTCCGACCGGTAAGGCCAACGCCAGTGCGACGGCTGCTGCTGCCGACGGACCTGCGGCGGTTCGAAGACGTCCGGAAAGCGGGCAGGAACTCATTCGCCGATTGGCGGATCGGCCAGCCGAGCGGGAATGCCGGCGCTCCGGCGTCAGCCGGCGGCAAGCAGCGCTTCGGCCGCCTGCTTCGCCCGGGCGGCAGTGGAGCGGTCGCCGGTCAGCTGGGCGACGACGGTGGCCCCTTCGACCAGCAGGTAGATTTCTCCGGCAATCCGCGCCGGATCGGGCGCACCGGCGGCTTCGGCCAGTTCCCGGATCAGGGCGAGCAAGTGTCCCTTGTGGGCGAGCGCCGCCCGGTGAACCGGATCGTTGTGATCGTCGAACTCGCCGGACGCCTTCAGGAATGGGCAGCCATGGAAATCCTTGCGGGCGAACCAGGCGTCCAGCGCATCGAACAGGGCAAGCAGACCGTCTTCCGGCGCCGCGGCACGCGCTTCGGTTTCGGCGGTGAGCCAGGCGATATGCTCCTCATCCCGTTTTTCCAGGGCCGCCAGGATCAGCGCCTCCTTGGAGCCGAAATTGTTGTACAACGTCATTTTGGCGACTTCCGCTTCCGCCAGGATCGTATCGATACCCGTCGCGCGAAAGCCGGAACGGCAAAACAGCCGGAGCGCTGTGTCGACCAACTGGTCTTTCTTTTTAGGTCTCATGGTCGGCGTCCCTGTGGTTATGCTGCGGACCGAAACAGGCAGGCGTAACTATACCGTACTGTCCAGTATATTAGTACGGGTTACTTGTCGACCGCCGCGAGCGGCTGAGGAATATACAGATCGGTCAATGCAGACGGCGGGTGGGCTCCGGGATGTCCGGGTCTTCCGGCTCGTCCATAGAAACCGCCATGGGGCTCGCCTGGTGATGGATCATGCGCCATTCGCCTTCTTCGTGCCGGAACATATTGGTCGCCGCCAGCGTATGGCCGCCGAGACGCTCATGGCACAGGACGATGGCGACCTCGTCGAAAACGTAGGGCGTTGCGTTACGGCATTCGATGGCAACATCCTGCTGGTGGGAGAGGATCTGCCGCCAGCTGTTGAGGACTTCTTCACGGTCGGTCAGGATGTCCCAGCCCGGATGGATGCACGCGACCGGCGAGCGAACCGCCAGCAAATCCTCCAGAGCGCCGATATCCCGCTCGCGGAAGGCGCGATAGAACTCGCTGTTTGCAGTCAGCACGGCCCGGATGATGTCCCGCATCGGTCCGCTCCCGGCCTTTCGTCTCCGATGATGCGGCGCCGAACCCGATTCTTCGATGCCCGGTCGCCGTTGGCGCTTACGAGCGATATTGTGGCTTAGGCGGCTGGGTCGTTCAATGCCGAACGGCCATGCCGTTTCACGACCGCCGCCCCGGAATGGACAGGAGGCCGCGGGGCCGCATCGGGATTCAGTCGGGGATCACGGCCGTGGTTTCGATTTCCACCATGGCGCCGGGCTCCATCAGGCCCTTGACCTCGATCACGGCCATCGCGGGATAGTGCCGGCCGATCACGTCGCGCCAGGCCTGGCCGACGGCACGGGCGTCATCCAGATATGCCTTCTTGTCGGTAATGAACCACGTCATCCGGACGATATGGTCGGGTCGGGCGTTCGCTTCTTTCAGGATCGCCACGGTATTTTCCAGCGCCTGCTGGAACTGGGCCGTGAAATCGTCGGAGACGACCCTCTCGGTAACCGGATCCCAGCCGATCTCGCCGGCAACGAAAACCAGGGTTCCTTTTGCGGCGACGCCGTTGGAATAGCCTTTGGCGCGCGGCCAGCCGGGCGGTTGCAAAATCTGCATCTCGGTCGCTCCGGTAAACAAAGGGGGTGGACAGAAATTTTAGGTCTGAATATTTTATATCTAAACTATTTTTCGGCTGTCCAGTCCCGCGTTTGGGCCGCTTTGCCCCGGTTGTCCTTGCCTTCCCCAGGTTTCGCCCCACGCCATGAGCGCCACCGCAAAGACCGCTCTCCAGTCCGACCTGCTCAAGGGACAGCACGCCCTGGTGACCGGTGGCGGGCGCGGCATCGGCGCGGCGATTGCCGGCGCCCTGGCCGCCCAGGGCGCTGCACTCACGCTGCTCGGCCGGACCGCGTCCACGCTGGAGGCCAAACAGGCTGAACTGGCGGAGCGCTTCGGCGCTGCAGCCGGGATCGCCGCTGCCGATGTCACGGACGACGCTGCCGTCGAAGCCGCTTTCGCCCAAGCGGTCGCGGAGCGCGGGCCGGTTTCCGTTCTGGTCAACAATGCCGGGCGCGGCGACAGCGCCCCCTTCAAGCGCACGACGACCGAATTCTTCATGCGCATGGTCGAGATCAACCTGCTGAGCACCTTCCTGTGCATCCGGCAGGCGCTGCCGGCGATGACCGAGGCGGGGTACGGCCGCATTATCAACGTCGCTTCGACGGCAGGTCTGGTCGGCTACCGCTATGTCGCCGCCTATGTCGCCTCGAAGCACGGCGTGGTCGGCCTGACCCGGTCCCTGGCGCTGGAAACCGCCAAAACGGGCGTGACGGTGAACGCAGTCTGCCCCGGCTATGTCGAAACCGACATGACTGCCGATACCATCGCCAACATCGTCGAAAAGACCGGCATGGATGCTGAAGCGGCGCGGGCCCAGCTGGCGCAGGGCAACCCCCAGGGCCGCCTGATCGATCCGGAGGAGGTCGCCAACGTCGTGGTCTGGCTGGCCCGGCCGGACAGCGGCTCGATCACCGGACAGTCGATCCCGGTGGCGGGCGGCGAGGTCATGTGATGGACGGCGACATCAAGCCGGGTGGCGCTGTCGACCGCGAGACTGCAGCGACGGCCGACGACAAGCTGGAATTGCGGGTCTGGCTGCGCCTGCTGTCCTGCGCCAACCGCATCGAGCAGGATGTGCGCCAGGAACTGCGCGCCGCCTTCGGCATGACCCTGCCGCGCTTCGACCTGCTGTCGCAACTCGAGCGCGCACCCCAAGGCCTGACGATGGGCGAACTTTCCCGCCGGCTGATGGTTACCAGGGGCAATGTTACCGGACTGATCGACCGGCTGGTCGAGGAAGGCCTGGTCGAGCGCACGCCGATGCCGAAAGACCGCCGGGCCCATATCGTCAGGCTGACGCAGAAAGGCGCGACGGCATTCCGCGAAATGCTGCCGAACCACGAGGCGGTGATCGCCGCCAAGCTCGGGGCGATGAAGCGGTCGGACCTGCGCCAGTTGCAGACCCTGTTGGGCCGCCTGAAAGATCATTTGCACGACAAGGCGGACGGCGGCTGAGCGCCGTTTCCGTCCGCCGCACCTTCGAGGAAGCCGATGCCCGAAACCGACATGCTCAAGCGTCACGGCCGCACCTTCGGCCAGATGCTGGAAGATACCTCGCCTTCGCTGGCTGCCGACTACCGGCCGAAGCATTTCAAGTGGGAGGTCGATGGCAAGGTCGCCACGATCACGCTGAACCGGCCGGAGAAGAAGAATCCGCTGACCTTCGAAAGCTATGCCGAACTGCGCGATACCTTCCGGGCGCTCAGTTACGCCGAAGATGTCAGGGCGGTTGTGGTGACGGGCGCCGGCGGCAATTTCTGTACCGGCGGCGACGTCCACGAGATCATCGGCCCGCTGCTCGATCTCGACATGCCGGGCCTGCTGAATTTCACCCGCATGACCGGCGACTTGGTGAAAGCGATCCGGACCTGCCCGCAGCCGGTCGTCGCGGCGATCGACGGCATCTGCGCCGGCGCCGGCGGCGCGATCGCCATGGCCTGCGATATCCGCTTCGGGACGCCGGAGGCCAGGGTGCTTTACCTGTTCAACCGGGTGGGGCTGGCCGGCTGCGATATGGGCGCCTGCGCCATCCTCCCGCGCATCATCGGCCAGGGCCGGGCGGCGGAACTGCTGTATACCGGACGCGCCATGACGGGAGACGAGGGCGAGCGCTGGGGCTTCTACAACCGGCTGGTCGACAGCGGCGAACTCCTTGGGACGGCGCAGGCGTTCGCCGCGCGGCTCGCCGACGGACCGACCTTCGGCAATGCCATGACCAAGAAGATGCTGGACATGGAATGGAACATGGGACTGGAGCAGTATATCGAGGCCGAGGCCCAGGCCCAGGCGATCTGCATGCAGACCCAGGATTACCACCGCGCCTACCACGCCTTCGTGGCGAAGGAAAAGCCGGTGTTCGAGGGCAACTGATGCCGGATTCGACCTATCTCGACTGGCCGTTTCTCGAAGACCGGCACCGGGAACTGGCGGTCGAACTGCGCGCCTGGGCGGAGGCCAACCTGCGCCCGATGGAGCACGAGGTTCACGGCAAGACCGATGTCGACGACATTTGCCTGCGCCTGGTTCGCATGCTGGGCGAGGCCGACTGGCTGAAACTGACCGTGCCGGCGGCCTATGGCGGAACGCATGAGACGCTCGACGTTCGCTCCATCGCCCTCGGCCGGGAGATCCTCGGCTACTATCTCGGCCTCGCCGATTTCAGCTTCGTCATGCAGGGCCTGGGCACCGGCGCGATCACGCTCTACGGCTCGGACGAACTGAAGGAGGAATACCTGCCGCGGGTAGCGACGGGCGAGCGGATCGCGGCGCTGGCGATGTCGGAACCCCAGGGCGGGTCGGACGTGGCGGCGCTGGAAACAACGGCCGAGCTCGACGGCAATCATTTCGTCCTCAACGGCACCAAGACCTGGATTTCGAACGGCGGCATCGCCGACCATTACGTCGTGATCGCCCGGACCGGCGAGGCGCCCGGAGCCAGGGGGCTTTCCGCATTCGTTGTCGACGCCGATTTACCGGGTTTCCGGGTCGCCGGCCGGATCGACGTGATGGCGCCCCATCCTCTGGCGACGCTGTCGTTCGAGAATTGCCGCGTTCCGGCCAGCCATCTTCTGGGCAATCCGGGCGAAGGCTTCCGGATCGCGATGGCCAATCTCGATGTCTTCCGGACGACGGTCGGCGCCGCCGCGCTCGGCATGGCGCGCCGGGCGCTCGACGAAGCCGTGGCCTATTCGCAGAGCCGCAGGGCGTTCGGCCAGGCGATCGGCGAGTTCCAGCTTATCCAGGCCAAGATCGCCGAAATGGCCGTCAAGGTGGATGCCATGGCCCTGTTGGTCTATCGCTCCGGCTGGACGAAGGACGTCAAGAATATCCGGGTGACGCGCGAGAGTTCGATGGCCAAACTGTACGCCACCGAAGCGGCGCAGGACGTGGTCGACGAAGCGGTGCAGATTTTCGGCGGTCAGGGCGTGACCGTAGGCCAGAAGGTCGAAGAACTGTATCGTGAGATTCGCGCCCTGCGCATCTATGAGGGAACGAGCGAAGTGCAGAAACTGGTGATCGCCGGCCAGACGGTATCGGCCCTCGGGGCGGCCCATGGCTAGGATTCCCGGCGATGGCGTCACCGCTTTCACGGACACCTTCGCGCGGGACAACCTGCCGCCGAAGGATCTGTGGCCGGAGATCGACTATTCCGGGCTGCCCGAGCTGGCGGCCTATCCGGACCGGATGAACGCGGCCGTCGAACTGCTCGACAAGGCGGCAACGGAGTTGGGCTGGGCCGGGCGGCCCTGCATCCGCTATGCCGGCCATGTCTGGACCTATGCCGACCTGAAAGCCAGGGCCGACGCCGTGGCCCGGGTGCTGGTCGAGGATATGGGTCTGGAGACGGGCAATCGGGTGCTGTTGCGCGGCCCGAACAACCCGATGATGGCGGCTTGCTGGCTGGCGGTGCTGAAGGCCGGCGGGATCGTCGTCGCGACGATGCCGCTGCTGCGCGCCCGAGAACTGGCCTATATGGCGGAAAAGGCGGAAATCCGCCATTTCCTGTGCGATATCGATCTCAGAGCCGAGGGCGACGCTGCGATGGAGCGCGCGCCGCTCCTGCACAAGGTGAAATTCTTTACCGCCCTCGGCGACGGATCGGACCCGGCGGCCGACCTCGATCGGGCCGTGGCCCGCAAGCCGCCCGGTTTCGACAATGCCGATACCGCGGCCGACGATGTCGGGCTGATCGCCTTTACCTCCGGCACGACCGGCCAGCCCAAGGGAACCGTGCATTTCCACCGCGACATCCTCGCGATGTGCGACTGCTTCCCGAAACATGTCTACCGGCCGTCGCCAGACGACATTTACGTCGGCACGCCGCCGCTCGCCTTCACCTTCGGGCTGGGTGCGCAACTGCTGTTTCCCATGCGGACCGGCGCCTCCGTCGTCTTCTATCCCGGCCCGCCGGGGCCGGATCTTCTGCTCGAACTGATCGACGAAAACCGCTGCACGACGCTCTACACGGCGCCGACCATGTATCGCGCGCTCGCCGACAGGATCGCGGAAAGCGGAAACGCGCCCGCATCCCTGAAACAATGCGTTTCTGCCGGTGAGACCCTGCCCCTGCCGACCTTCGAGGCGTTCAGGGCCGCAACCGGGATCCGGATCATCGACGGGCTGGGCTCGACCGAGATGATCCACATTTTCGTTTCGGCCGAGGGCGACGACATCCGGCCCGGCGCGACCGGCACGGCGATCCCCGGCTACGAGGCCTGCATCGTGGACGAAACCGGCAACATCCTGGAGCCGCCCTGCGAAGGCCTGCTGGCGACAAGGGGGCCGACCGGCTGCAAATATCTCGACAACGAGGAGCGGCAGCGCAGCTATGTCGTCAACGGCTGGAACCTGCCGGGCGACCGCTACCGCCAGGATGCCGACGGCTATTTCTGGTATGTCGCGCGGGCCGACGACATGATCGTTTCCGCCGGCTACAACATCGGCGGCCCGGAGGTCGAGGACGCGCTGCTCGACCATCCGAAAGTCAAGGAGTGCGCCGTGGTCGGCGTGCCCGACGAGCAGCGCGGCCGGATCGTCAAGGCCTTCGTCATCCTGCGCGATCCGGCAGAGGCCGGCGAAGCGACCGTCGGAGAACTCCAGGAATTCGTGAAGGCCGAGATCGCGCCCTACAAATATCCGCGCGCCGTCGAGTTCGTGCGCGACCTGCCGCGTACGGAAACCGGCAAGGTCCAGCGCTTCAAGCTGCGCCGGCTGGAAGAGAGAAAGGCCCGCGAACGGGGCATTCGCGTGCAATGACAGAGATAGGGACCGCCAGATAGATGGGAGTAAAGTATTGGGAATGGACCGGAGGCAAACGCGCTGTTCTGCATCATCTGAAGAAAGCAGTTGGTCAGTACGGGCGACGAAATTCGTTCATCTATGTCGGCAAAACGGTAAATCCCGAAAATCGATGGCGACAACATCGGCGAAATGGATGGAACGAGATGGTGGTCATCTACGTTTCGTCCAGTGACGGGAACGTTTCCTTTGTTGAAACAGAACTTATCAATTATCTCCGCAATGATTGCAGGGCGAATGTCTCGGTGGAGAATGAACGAGAAGGCGGTGGCGGTCGGCTGCCAGATCCTTGGTCAAGGCAGCATGTATATGTGTTGCTTGCCTGATCAAAAAATCGAACGGTTGAATTGTAAATGAAGATCAACTGCCTCGGCGGCGGGCCGGGAAGCCTGTATTTCGCGATCCTGATGAAGAAATCCTTTCCGGATGCGCAGATCGCGATCTACGAGCAGAACCGCCACGACGACACTTTCGGCTTCGGCGTCGTCTTCTCCGACCGGACGATGGAAGGGTTCCGCGAGGCCGACGCGCCGACCCACGAGGCGATCACCCGGTCGTTCGAGCACTGGGACGATATCGACATCCACATCAAGGGCCAGGTGCTGAAATCCACCGGCCACGGCTTCGCCGGCATGTCCCGGGTCAAGATGCTGCTGCTGATGCAGGACCGCTGCCGGGAACTCGGCATCGACATGCACTTCGAGGAGCGGATCGACGATCCGGAAGCCCTGCGGGATTGCGACCTGCTCTATGCCGCTGACGGCGTCAACTCGGTCGCCCGCGACCGCTGGGCGGACCGGTTCCGGCCGCAACTCGATTTCCGGCCCAACCGCTTCGTCTGGCTGGGCTCCGATTTCAACTTCCCGGCCTTCACCTTTCATTTCATCGAAAACGGGCACGGCCTCTGGCGGACGCACTGCTATCGCTACGTCCAGGACATGTCGACGCTGATCATCGAGTGCACCGACGAGACCTTCGCCAACACCGGGCTGGAGGTCACCGACGAGGATGCCACGGTCGCCTACGTTGCCGACCTGCTCCGTCCCTATATCGGCAATGCCGGGATCATCAGGAACCGGTCGCACTGGCGGCAGTTTCCCAACATCTCCTGCGAGAACTGGTCGTTCGACAACGTCGTGCTGGCGGGCGATGCGGTGCACACGGCCCACTTTTCCATCGGCTCGGGCACCAAGCTGGCGATGGAAGACTCGATCGCCCTGCACGGCGCGATCCTCGAAACCGGCGGGATTGACAAGGGCCTTATGCAGTATGAGGAAACCTACCGGCCGCAGGTCGAGAGCCTGCAGCGCTCGGCGAAGGTTTCCCAGCGCTGGTTCGAGGAAACCGAGCGCTATTACGACACTCTGGAGCCGATCCAGTTCGGCTTTTCGCTGCTGACCCGGAGCCTGCGCATCAGCCACGGCAACCTGCGCCTGCGCGACGCCGACTATGTCGAGAGCGTCGACAGATGGTTCGCCGCCGGCGCGGCCAACCGGTCGGGTGTCAATCTGCCGGACGGCCCGCCGCCGCCGCCCATGTTCACGCCGTTCCGGTTGCGCGACATGGTGCTGGACAACCGGATCGTCGTTTCGCCCATGTGCCAGTATTCCGCCGAGGACGGCATGCCCGACGACTGGCACCTCGTCCATCTCGGCAGCCGCGCCATGGGCGGAGCGGGTCTGGTCATTGCGGAAATGACCAACGTCAGCCGAGAGGGGCGGATCAGCCCCGGCTGCACGGGCATCTACAGCGACGACCATGTCGCCGGCTGGAAGCGGATCACGGATTACGTCCACCGCTATACGCAGGCGAAGATCGGCCTGCAGCTCGGCCATTCGGGCCGCAAGGGCTCGACGACCCTGCTGTGGGAAGGATTCGACGAGCCGCTGCCGGAAGGCAACTGGCCGATCATGGCGGCCTCGCCGCTGCCCTACAAGCCGCACAGCCAGGTGCCCAGGGAGATGGACCGGGCGGATATGGACCGGGTGGTCGAGGAGTATCGCCAGGCGACCATGCGCGCCGAACGGGCGGGCTTCGACATGCTCGAAGTCCATATGGCGCACGGCTATCTGCTCAACAACTTCGTCTCGCCACTGACCAACATCCGGACCGACGAATACGGCGGCAGCCTGGAAAACCGGATGCGCTTCCCGCTTGAGGTTTTCCGTGCGGTGCGGGGTGCCTGGCCGGAGGAGAAACCGATCTCCGTGCGGATTTCGGCGCACGACTGGAAGGCCGGCGGCACGACGCCCCCGGATGCCGTGGAGGCCGCCGGCCTGCTCTATGCGGCAGGCGCCGACATCATCGACGCCTCCTCGGGGCAGGTGGTGTCCGACGAGGAGCCGGAATACGGCCGGCTGTTCCAGACTCCGTTCGCCGAGCGCATCCGCCTGGAGCTTGACCGGCCCACCATGGCGGTCGGCGCGATCAGCTCCTACGAAGACGCCAATTCCATCCTGGCCGGCGGACGGGCCGACCTCTGCGTGATCGCCCGGGCCCATCTGTACGACCCTTACTGGACGCGCCACGCGGCCTACGAGATGGGCCAGATCGGCTACGGCAAGGTGGAATGGCCGCCGCAATACGACACGCTGAACCGCGGCTATATCTGGCGTTTCGATTCGGCGGAAAAATGATGGACGGTTGAAGAAATTCCGGATTCGACCTACTTTCGTTCCACACTATCGGCGACCGGAAACCGACGATGCCGCTCAATATCGACGACCCGGAAATCGATCGGCTGGCGCGCGAATTGGCCGAGGCGACCGGCGAAAGCATCGACGCTGCCGTGAAGACGGCGATCGAACAGCGGCTGACCCGGGAATGTTCGGCTGAGTATGAAGGCAAGCGCAAGCTGGAGGCGGCCCGGGAGATCGTCGCGCGGACCTCGGCGCTGCGGTGGAAAGATTCCGGAAAGTCGGCCAGAGAGATGGTCGAAGAACTGTACGACGAGAACGGATTACCCAAGTAAGTGGTCGTCGATACTTCTGTTGTCATCTCCATCCTGAAGGGCGAGCCTGATTCGGCAGGTTTCTTTACGGCGATTATAGCGGCGGAAACGGCGCTGATCGGCGCTCCGAACCTTTTGGAAGCATCGATGGTATTCGTCAGCCGGACCGATGGCGATTTGCGCGATATCGAAGCGTTTTGCAGCGGTCTGGGCGTTCGTGTCGTCCCGTTCGGCCCGGAGGAGTACCGACATGCTGCGCGGGCGTTCCGCCTTTACGGCAAGGGGCGGCATCCGGCGCGGCTGAATTTCGGCGATTGCATGGCCTACGCAGTGAGCAAGGCGACCGGGGAGCCTTTGCTGTTCAAGGGCGCCGATTTTGCGAAGACCGATGTGACCCGGCACCCGGCTTCCGCCTTCGAATAGCCGGGTCACGCCCGCCGCTTGCGCCGCCTGTTCTGCCGGCGGGCGACGCCCTTCTGGGCGCGGGCCTTGTCTTCGGCCATCCGCTGGTCGCCTTCGGGCGGCAGGCCCAGGGCGACGAGGCGCTCCGGCAGGGCGGCCATCACGGCGTCGCGCCGCCCGTCCGAATAGGCCAGCCAGTTCTCCACCTCTTCGCCGCTGCGCCCGCAGCCGAAGCACCAGCCGGTCGTCCGGTCGAGTTCGCATACCAGGAGACAGGGCGACTTGACGGTCACCGCGCCGGCCTAAGGATACAGTCCATCGACCTGCGCTCGCATTTTGACCAGCCCGGCCACGGCATCGATCGCCGGCGTCTCGATCCGGACCAGCCGCGCCAGCTCCTGCACCGCGCAGACCAGCGCGTCGATCTCCATTTTCCGGCCGGCGTCGAGATCCTGCAACATGGAGGTGCGATGGGCGCCGACCTTGCCGGCCCCGTCAATCCGCTTGTCGCAAGTGACTCCGAACGACACGCCCAGCGCCTCGCCCACGGTCTGCGCTTCGGTCATCATGGCGGCGATCACCGGGCGGACCAGAGGATCGCCGGCCATTTGCCCCAGGGTGGCGCCGGTAAGCACGCTCACCGGGTTGAAGCTCAGATTGCCCCAGAGCTTCAGCCAGATTTCGTCGCGGATGCGCGGCCGGACCGGCGCAGAAAAGCCGGCGGATTTCAGCGCCCCGGCCAATCGCAGGATCCGGTCGGACTTGCCGCCGCCGGGTTCGCCCAGCGAGAAGCGGTTGAGCGAAATATGGCGGATCACGCCGGGCCCGATCGCTTCCGCCGCCGGATAGACGACGCAGCCGATCGCCCGTTCCGGGCCGATCGATTGCCACTGGACGCCGCCCGGATCGACGGCTTCGAGGCGTGTGCCGGCGAGCGCGCCGCCATGCTCGTGAAAATACCACCAGGGCACGCCGTTGGTCGCGGTGACGACGGCAGTCTCCGGCCCCAGCATCGGGGCTATCTGCGTTGCAATGACCGGCGCTGCGTTGGCCTTGACGGCAACGATCACGGCATCCTGCGGGCCTGCCTTGGCGGTATCTTCGGTCGCCGCCGGCCGGCCGATCCGCGTTTCGCCGTCGATATGCAGCGTAATGCCGTTCTCGCGGATCGCCGCCAGGGTCCGGTTCCGGGCGATCATCGTGACGTCGGTCCCGGCGCGCGCCAGTTCGCATCCCAGATAGCCGCCGATGGCGCCCGCGCCGTAGATCGCGATCTTCATAGAAAGTTTGCCAGTTTCTCGTGCAGGCCGATGCGCTGGACCTTCCCGGTCGCACCCTTGGGAATTTCCTCGAGCACGACGATGCGGCGCGGCACCTTGAAGTCGGCCAGCCTCTGGGCCGCGAAGTCCCGCAGGGTGCGCTCGTCAACGCCGCTGTCGCCGGCCGGCACAACGGCAGCGGCAACTTCCTCGCCCAGCTTGTCGTGGGGCAGGGCGAAGGTGACGGCCTGCGCGACCGTGGGGTGATCGAGCAGCACCTCGTCGACCTCGCGCGGCGAGATCTTCTCGCCACCCCGGTTGATGATTTCCTTGAGGCGCCCGGTGATGGTCAGATAGCCGTCGCCGTCGAGCGTCCCCTGGTCGCCGGTGTGAAACCAGCCGCCGGCAAAGGCTTCCGCATTGGCCTCCGGGTTCGCCTCGTAGCCCGGCGTGACATTGGCGCCGCGGATGCAGACTTCGCCGATGGTTCCGGCATGCACCGGCCGGTTCGCGCCGTCGAGCACCGCGATCTCCGGCCCGGCCGCGACGCCCACGGTGCCCGGCTTGCGCCCGGCGGGCGGCAGGGGGTTCGAGGCCATCTGATGCGCCGCTTCGGTCATGCCGTAGCTTTCGATCACCGGGCAGCCGAACGTTTCCTCCAGCACGGCCATGACCTGCGGCGGCAGGGAGGAGGATGACGAACGGATGAAGCGCAGGGCGGCTTCGGCTATCGCGGCCCTGTTGCGGCCGGCGCGGGACAGGATGGCCTGGTGCATGGTGGGGACGGCACTGTACCAGCTTGGTGCGGCCTCCGTCATCCAGCCGAAGAAACGCAATGCATTGAACCCCGGCGCGCACCAGACCGACGCGCCGGCGGCAAGGCTCGCCAGCACGGCGCCGATCAGGCCGTGGATGTGGAACAGCGGCATGACATTCAGGCATCGATCGGCAGGTTTCAGTGCCAGGGTCTCCGCGATGTTGCGGGCCGAGGTGCAGATATTGCGCTGGGTCAGCGGGACGATCTTCGGCCGCGAGGTGGTGCCGGAGGTATGGAGGATGAGCGCGATATCGTCGGGACCCGGCGCCGAAGTGTCGGCGGCCGATTTGCCCCCGGTCCCGGCAAGGGTAAACGCGCCGGCCGGTCCGGCGGCATCGGGCATCAGCTCGATCACCGGCAGTGACAGTTCGGCCGCAATCCCGCGCGCCGGGCTTTCCATATCCCGTTCGACAATCAGGGCGTCGGCGCGCAGATCGCTCAGATAGAAGCGGAATTCCTCGGACCGGTAGGCCGGGTTGAGCGGCGCGGTGGTGGCGCAACTCGCCAGGGCAACGAAAGCCGCCGCCATCTCCGGGCCGTTGGGCAGCACGATGGCGACCCGGCCGCCGCGACCGATTCCGCAATCGGCGAGGCGTGCTGCGGTCCTGCCGGAGAGCGCGCGCAATCCTTCATAGGTGAAGCTGTCGCCCTGTTCGCCGCCGATCGCGGGCGCCCCGGCGGCGCCGGCTCGCAGCAGGTCCAGAATCGTTTCCGGCTTGTCCATGGGCAGTCGCAACTGGTGGAAACGCCGGCAAGCCGGCCGTTGGGAGGGCGGCGGCTATTTTTTCCGGTTCAGGCCGGCCAGCGCCTGCATCTGTTCCTGCAAGGCATCGATCTGCGCCTGCATCAGGGCAAAGGGGTCGCCTGCTGCGGATGCCGGTTTGCGATCCTCGCGCCCGGCCCCGCCGGTCGCCTGGTACGGATTGAACATCGCCAGCGCCTGCTTCATCATTTCCATGTTCTGCTGGCTCAGGTCTTCCAGCGAGCCGAACGGGAACATGCCGTCGAAGGCCTGGGTCATGTATTCGCGCATCTGCTCCTGGTTGTCGATGAAGCTTTCCATGCTGTGCTCGAGGTACTTGGGCACGAGGTCCTGAAGCGAATCGCCATACATGCCGATCAGCTGCCTGAGGAAACGGATAGGCAGGAGGTTCTGCCCCTTGGCCTCCTCTTCGACGATGATCTGGGTCAGGACCGAGCGCGTGATGTCGTCGCCGGTCTTCGCGTCGTAGACCACGAAATCGATGTCGTTGCGGACCATGCCGCTCAGGTCGTCCAGGGTGACGTAGCTGCTGGTCGCCGTGTTGTAGAGACGGCGGTTGGCGTATTTCTTGATGACGACCTGGCCGTCGTCCCCCGGCTGTTTCCTGCTGGGCATGGCGGTGCAGCCCTCCTGCAAATTCCGGCGCCCGCGCTCAGTCGCGCGATGCCCAAGGGCGGGGGAGCCGGTCCGGTAAGCCGATTTTTCCAACACTGCCAGCAATTTGCCGCAATGCGCAAGATTCATTTCGCAGGCGCGCAATGGCATCGGCGCGAAGGGAATGCGGGCGCAAACAAATTGGCCCGGATATCCGGTCGCGCTATGGTGGACCATGACTGGCGCGGAAGACGATCCCACCCAAAGCGAAACGCCGGATCCTCTGGACGACCTGGCCCGGCAATATCTGAGCCTCTGGCAGGATCAGCTGACCGCGCTTTCGGCGAACCCGGCCGTTTCGGAGGCGATTTCCGGCTTTTTCGCAAAATGGGCCCAGGGTGCCGCGCCTGGTGCACCGGCGGGGCCGGCAAACCCGACGGGGGAGGCGCAAGATGGACTCCGACCGAATCGGCCTCAATCGCCGGATGTCGCCCCGCCCCTTCGGCCTGCATCTCTGGATGGCGACGGTCGCTTCGACGAGCTGCTTGAGCGGCTTGACCGGATTGAGGAACGGCTGGCCCGGCTGGAACGGTCCTGAGGCAGAACGGCTCCGCAGCCGCTTCGCGCACCATGACGACTCCGCCGTTGCAGCCGCAGTTGGCAGGGCATCGGCAGAGGCGTTCAGCGGTTTCCTGGCGGGCATCGCCGCCTATCGCAACCATCCTTACCGCCGCGCCGTGCCGGAGCCGCCCGTTGTCGCAAGCTACGGTACGGCGCGTCTGCTCGACTATTCGGCGCGCGGCAGGACCGCCGGGCCGCCGTTCCTGCTGGTTCCGTCGCTGGTGAACCGCGGCTATGTGCTGGATCTCATGCCTGGCGTGTCGCTTGCCCGGTTCCTTTCGGAGAACGGTGCGCCGGTCTATCTGTTGGAGTGGAACGCGCCCGATGCAGAAGAGAGCGGGTTCGATCTTTCCCGGCTGATCGGCGAACGGCTATTACCGGCGCTTGACGACGTCATCGAGCGGGCAGGCCGGCCGGCTCTGATCGGTTACTGCATGGGCGGACTGCTCGTGCTGGGCGCCGCCCGGCGACGCATGGTGGACCTCGCCGGCCTCGCGGTCTTGGCGACGCCGTGGGATTTTCACGCCGAACGGCCCGAGCAAGCGCGGGCATTGGCGCATTTCGCCGGGAGCTGGCTGCCGGTCCTCGAAGCGCTCGGACAGTTTCCGGTCGACGGATTGCAGGCCCTGTTTGCCGCCAACGACCCGATGGTGGCCTTCCGGAAGTTCCGGGCCTTCGCCCGCATGGATCCGGACTCCGACGCGGCGCGGCGCTTCGTTGCGCTCGAGGACTGGTTGAACGACGGCATACCGCTTCCGTTGCCGATTGCGCGTCAGACTCTGCAGGAGTGGTACGGCGAAAATCTCACGGCCGCCGGCCGATGGACCGTCGACGGCCGGACGATACGGCCCGAGGAGATCGACCTGCCGACTCTCGCCCTCATCCCGGACAAGGACCGGATCGTGCCGCAGGAATCGGCCCTGGCCCTGGCCCGCCTGCTGCCGCAAGCCGAGATCCGCATCGCCCGGGCCGGCCATATCGGCATGATGGCCGGCCGCCGCGCGGAGCGCGAAACCTGGCGGCCGCTGCTGGCATGGCAGCAATCCCTGGCCGCGTAGCCGTATGGCTGCATTCGGAGTCACTGCGACGATAATGCCTTTATTTCGCAAGTGCACTTGAAAATGCTGCAGTGCAACATTATACTTGTAGCCATGCACGAAAATTGCCGTATATCCCTCACGGTTCGATTGTCCCCGGTACTGGTTCGGACCGGCCCGCAAATCCGCTAAGCGCCGGCGAACCGATCCCTAACGGCTCTTCTGGCCGGATCTTCAGGAGGAAACATCCATGACGGACGTCATCATTGCCAGCGCCGCCCGCACCCCGATCGGCGCCTTCAGCGGCGCCTTCGCCACGGTGCCGGCCGCCGATCTCGGCAGGGTCGCCATCGAAGCGGCCATGGAACGGTCGAACGTCGCCGGCGCGGATGTCGACGACGTGATCATGGGGCAGGTTCTGACCGCCGATACCGGCCAGAACCCGGCCCGGCAGGCCGCCATGTCCGCCGGCGTGCCGAAGGAAAAGACCGCGCTGACCATCAACCAGGTGTGCGGCTCGGGCCTGCGCGCGGTCGCGATGGCCGGTCAGGCGATCCAGGCGGGCGACGCGGAGATCGTCGTGGCCGGCGGGCAGGAGAGCATGAGCCAGTCGCCCCACGCCGCCCATATGCGGGCCGGCACCAAGATGGGCGACGTCGCCTTTACCGACACCATGATCAGGGACGGCCTGTGGGACGCCTTCAACGGCTACCACATGGGCACCACGGCGGAAAATGTCGCCGAGCAATGGCAGATCACCCGCGACGACCAGGACGCGTTTGCCGCCGCCAGCCAGGCCAAGGCGGCAGCGGCACAGGTATCCGGCAAGTTCGCCGACGAGATCGCGCCCGTCGTGGTGCCGAACCGCAAGGGCGACGTCACGGTCGATACCGACGAGTATCCCCGCCATGGCACCACCACGGAAACGCTCGCCAAGCTGCGTCCGGCCTTTTCGAAGGACGGCACGGTGACGGCGGGCAATGCCTCGGGCATCAACGACGGCGCGGCAGCGCTCGTCCTGATGTCGCGCGAGCAGGCGGAGAGTCGCCACGTCGAGCCGCTGGGCCGCATTGTGTCCTGGGCGACGACCGGCGTCGATCCGGCGCTGATGGGCTCCGGCCCGATCCCGGCAAGCCGCAAGGCGCTGGAAAAGGCCGGCTGGAGCATCGACGATGTCGACCTGGTCGAATCGAATGAGGCTTTCGCGGCGCAGTCCTGCGCGGTTGCCAAGGATCTCGGTTTCGACATGGACAAGGTGAACGTCAACGGTGGCGCGATCGCGCTCGGCCATCCGATCGGCGCGTCCGGCGCGCGCATCCTGACCACGCTGCTTTACGAAATGAAGCGGCGCGATGCCAAAAAGGGCCTTGCCACACTGTGCATCGGCGGCGGCATGGGCATCGCCATGTGCGTGGCGCGCGACTGATCCGGAGACACGATCCTCCCGCGGGGCGGCCGGGCTGTTCCGGACCGCCCCGACACCCCTAACCGAACCCTAAGGACGCGGCCGCGCCGGCGCACGGAAAATGCGCAGCGGGCTGCACAACAGGAGAACGACATCATGGCGCGCGTAGCACTGGTCACGGGCGGAACCCGTGGCATCGGCGAGGCGATTTCCATCGCGCTGCAGGAAGCCGGCTGCAAGGTGGCCGCGAACTACGGCGGTAACGACGAGCGGGCCCGGGAATTTGCCGACCGCACCGGCATCGGCGTCTACAAGTTCGACGTCGGCGACTTCGACGCCGTCAGGGACGGTGTGGCGCAGGTCGAGGCCGATCTCGGCCCGATCGACATCCTGGTCAACAACGCCGGCATCACCCGCGACGGCACCATGCACCGGATGCCCTACGACAACTGGGACGATGTTATCCGCACCAACCTCTCGTCCTGCTTCAACTGCTCGCGCGCCGTGATCGAAGGCATGCGCGCGCGCAAGTTCGGCCGCATCGTCAACATCGGCTCGATCAACGGCCAGGGCGGGCAGTACGGCCAAGTGAACTACGCCGCCGCCAAGTCCGGCATCCACGGTTTCACCAAGGCGCTGGCCCAGGAGGGCGCGGCCCAGGGCATCACGGTCAACGCCATCGCGCCGGGCTATGTCGATACCGACATGGTGCGCGCCGTGCCGCAGAAGGTGCTGGAGCGGATCATCCAGCGGATTCCGGTCGGCCGCCTCGGCAATGCGAAGGACATCGCCCGCGGCGTGGTCTTCCTGACCGGCGACGACGCCGACTTCATCACCGGCTCGACGCTCAGCATCAACGGCGGCCAGCACATGTACTAGGGGGCTCAGGTCCCTTCGAAAACCGGCGTCCGCTTGGCGGAAAAGGCGGCGAGGCCCTCGTTCATATCCCTTGTGCGGGCGCTGGCGGCCATGGCCAGGGTTTCCAGTTCCATCTGGTGCTCGGCCCCGTTGGCCCAGGTCTCGGCGAACAGTTGCTTGACCCGGCCGTAGGCGAGGGTCGGCCCCTCGGCGAACCGCCGCGCCGTTTCCATCGCGGTCCCGGCCAGTTCATCGTCGGGCACGACCCGGGTGATCAGGTCGATGTCCAGCGCCTCCTGCGCCGTCAGCGTCGGGTTTTCGAGCGCCAGGCGCTGGGCCACCCGCAGGCCGACCAGCCGGGGCAGGAACCAGGTCGATCCGCCGTCCGGACTGATGCCCGAAGCGGTGTAGGCCATCTTGAATTTTGCGCTTTCCCCGGCGATGACGATGTCGCCGGTGATCGCGAAGCTGAAGCCGCCGCCGGCTGCGGCACCCTGGATCGCCATGACGACCGGCGCGTTGCCGCGCATAAGCCGCGACACGGCCGCGTGGAAATAGGTCGTCGTCACCTTCAGCGCTTTGGCGAGCGCTGCCTCGTCTTCCATGGCCAGCATGTACTTCAGGTCGCCGCCGGAACAGAACATCCTGCCGTTGGCCCGGACAAGGATCGCGCGGACGGACGGATCTTCGGTCAGTTCGGTCGTCGCGTCCCACAGTTCCTTCGCGGCGTCGGCGTTGAGCGCATTGTTCGCCTCCGGCCGGTCGAGGGTGATGATGCCGACGCCGTTGTCGGCGGCGCATTGAATGAAGTCAGCCACGCGGTCGCTCCTGTTTCGGGGATGCGAAAGCCGTGCCGTCGGCGGACGGACCCATGGATCCGGGGGGCGGGTTGGTGCGGACGGCAAAGGCGGTCTCGCCGGCGATTTCCCGGTAATGCTGCAGCGCCCAGGGGACCGACGGGAAGGCGAATTCGTCTTCCGGCAGTTCGTCCCAGCCGAACAGGCGGACTTCGGTGCTCTCCGGCCCCGGTTCGATCGCCGGCGATTTGAGCGTGGCGCGATAGAAGAGCTGGACCTGGCTGATGCGCGGGATGTTGTAGAGCGCGAACAGGTCGTGCACCTCGATCTCGGCGCGGGCCTCTTCCCAGGCCTCGCGCGCGGCGGCATCCTCAGAGCGCTCGTGCAGTTCCATGAAGCCGGCCGGCAGCGTCCAGTAGCCGATGCGCGGCGCGATCGCCCGCCGGCACATCAGCACCTTGTCGTCCCATACCGCCACGGACCCGACGACGATCTTCGGGTTGTCGTAGTGGATGAAGCCGCAATCGGAGCAGACCAGCCGCTCGCGCTCGTCGCCCTCCGGAATCTTCCAGACGTCCGGTCCGACACTCTGGCCAGTACCGGGTCGCGGACGAACGGGCCGGTTCCCGGATGTCGCGGAGGCTGGCTGGCTGGCCGGGTTATGCGTCATGAAGGCAATTTGACCGGCTTCGGGCGGGCTGACAAGACACGGGGCCATGGCCGAAGACCCCGTAACGCCGCCGCGCCCCGGATCGAAAGGCAATCCGGACGGCAAGCCGCCGACCACCGAGGAAATGCTCAAGCTGATCAGCGGCTCGACTCCCCACAGCCGGGAACTCGGGCTGGAGGTGGTCCATTCCGCCAGAGGCATGGCGATCATGCGCCTGCCCTGGCACGAGCGGCTGGTCGGCAACCCGGACGAGCTGGTGCTGCACGGCGGCGTCGTGACGACCCTGCTCGACAGCGTGTGCGGCATGGCGACGATGAGCGCGCGCCAGCCGCCGGAGCGCATCGTGACCCTCGACCTGCGAATCGATTACCAGCGCCCGGCGACGCCCCGTCTCGACCTTTTTGCCCGGGCCGAGGTGACCAAGATGACCCGCACCATCGCCTTCCTCAGCGCCATCGCCTATCAGGACGACCCCAAGGACACGGTCGCGCTCGCCACCGGCACCTTCATGTTCGTCGGTAGCCGCAAGAAGAAAGGCGGCCCGGACGTCGATAGGGGCGCCGGCGGGAGGAAGCCGGCATGAGCGCCACGCTGACCGAGCGGCTCGCGGCGGCGCGCGAGTCGGGCGACCCGAACGCCATGGCCGAGGCGATTCCCTACGCCCGCTTCCTGCACATCACCGCGGCGCTCGACGGCGACGACCTTGTCTCGTGCATGAACTACAGCCCGCACATCATCGGCAACCCGATCCTGCCGGCGATCCACGGCGGCACGATCGGCGGCCTGCTCGAGACGGCGGCGATCCTGAAACTGCTGTGGATGCAGGAAACCCTGCGGATTCCCAAGACAATCACGATCACGGTGGATTACCTTCGCTCGGCCGGGCCCAAGGACACCTACGCCCGGGCGAGCGTGACCAAGCTGGGCGCCCGGGTCGCCAATGTCCGTGTCTTCGCCTGGCAGGACGATCCGACCCGGCCGGTCGCCGGCGCCAACGCCAATTTCATGCTGTCGCCCGCCTGAACGGGTTTGCCCTCTCACTTTCCCTGCGGATGGTGCGGCGCGGGCGGGTCGCGTTGATCGGTTCTGGCGGTTGGGATACGGTCGCCCGCCGAAATTCGGGAGAATTTGCTGTTCCGCGGTGCCGCGCCGGTTCACGGCGGTGGCACCGGAGAGGAAAGGGGCCTGGCGATTTTCCTGCGCAACTACTGGTACGTCGCGGCGTGGAGCGAGGAAATCGGCCGCGAGCCGCTGCAGCGCTGGCTGCTCAACGAGCCGGTCGTGATGTGGCGGCGCGGCGACGGAACGCCCTGCGCGCTGGCCGACCGCTGCCCGCATCGCGGCGCGCCCTTGTCGAACGGCCGCGTCGTCGGCGACGACATCGTCTGCGGCTACCACGGGCTGGGCTTTTGCGGCGACGGAAGCTGTACCCAGGTGCCCGGCGTCGAGACGCTGCCCGCCGGCCTGTCGACCCGGTCCTATCCCGTTGCCGAGCGCTGGGGCTGGGTATTTCTCTGGATGGGCGATCCGGCGCTGGCCGACGAAGCGGCGATCCCGGACTATCACTGGAACGACGATCCGGGCTGGGCCGGCCGCGGCGAGACCCTGCCGGTTGCGGTCAACTACACGCTCGTACGCGACAATCTCCTCGACCTGTCCCATGCCCATTTCGTGCATCAGGACACGCTGGCCACGGACGCCGTGGTCGATGCGCCGGTAAAGACCGAATTCGACGGGAAGGCCCTGCGGGTTGTCCGCGACATGCGGGGAATCGAGCCGTCGCCCTTCTTCAAGCGGCTGTGCGGCTTCAACGGCACCGTCAACCATCGACAGGAGGTCGCGTTCACCCCGGCGGCGAATATCGTGATCAGCGTGCGGGTCAGCTCAAACGACAATCCCGACCACGCGGTCGAGAACCGGGTGCTCAATGCCATGACGCCGGAGACCGATCGCTCGACCCACTATTTCTGGTCGCTCCAGCGCGACACCGCGCTTGACGACGAGGCGCTCACAGACGCCATGTTCACTGCCAACCGGGACACATTCTTCGAGGATGTCGCGGTCATCGAGGCCCAGCAGAAGATGCTCGACAGGGCGCCCGAGCCGGCGCGCCCGGTGCGCTGGCATATCGACAAGGGCGTCGACCGGGCGCAGCGCTGGGTGGCGAAGCTGCTGAGCGAAGAAGCGGCGCAGGCCCACCGGGCCGCCGCGGAATGACCGTGCAGCGCTGGGCGGGCAAGCGATGACCGGGCTGACCGATTTTCCGCGTCATTCGCCGGCCCTCGCGCAAGAGTTTCGCGATGCCGGATTCTGGAACGACGACCGGCTGGCCGACTATCTGGAGCGCTGGGCCACGGAAACGCCGGACAAGGTGGCGATAGCCGCACCGGACCGGGACATCACCTACGCCGAATGGCGCGATCGCTCACGCCGCTTCGCCAATGCCCTGCTCGGCCTCGGCCTGAAGCGCGGCGACGTGGTGGCGATCCAGTATCCCAACCATCCCGAATTCCTCATCGCCTTCCTCGGTGTGGCGATGATGGGCGGCGTGCTGTGCACCCTGCACATGCCCTACCGCGCCGGCGAGATGGCGCCGCTGATGAACCACAGCCGGGCGCGCGCCGTGATCTGTACCGCCGGCGACGAAAAATACGACGCGCCTGCGACCATGGCGGGCCTGAAGGCGCAGGTGCCGTCGCTCGAACACATCATCGTCATCGGCGGCCGCGGCGCGGGGCTCGATTTCGATACCCTGATCGACGGCGCTCCCGACGATCCGGTTGCCGATCCGCCCGCTCCCGACGACCCGGTCATCCTGTGTTTCACCTCGGGCACCTCGGCGTCGCCCAAAGGCGTCGTGCGGACGCACGAGACCTTCACCTCGAACCTGCGCATCTATCCGCAGACCATCGGCCTCACCGCCGGAGACCGGGTGCTGGTCGCGCCGCCCTTCACCCACGTCTTCGGCCTGTCCTGCGGGATGCTCGGCCTGTGCCACGGCGCGACCAACGTCCTGATGTCCCTGTTCTCGCCGGAACTTTATGCCGACCGGCTGGTCAACGGCCGGCCGACGGTCGTGTTCTCCGCGCCGGCCCATGTCGCGGCGACAATCAAAGCCGGGCTGCTCGACGGCGTCGACCTCGGTTCGATCCGGGACGTGATCGTCGCCGGTTCGGTCTGCCCGCCGGAGGTCGCCGCAGACCTGGAGCGCCGGATGCCGAACGGCCGGACGGGGCAGTTGTTCGGCATGACCGAGACCATTCTCATCATGCAGACGCCGCTCGACGCGCCGCCGGAGATCCGCCACACCAGCACCGGCCGCAAGACCGGCGGCATCGAGGTGCGGGTCGCCAATCCCGAAGACGATACCGAAGTCCCGAACGGCGGCGAGGGAGAACTGCAACTTGCGGGTTACAGCATCTTCCCGGGATATCTGAACAATCCCGAAGCCAATGCCGGGGCTTTCGCCGCCGATGGCTTTTTCAGGACCGGCGACCTGGCGACCGTCGATGCCGACGGCAACGTCGTCATCATCGGCCGGGTCAAGGACGTGATCAACCGCGGCGGCATCAAGATCAATCCGACCGATGTCGAGAATCTTCTGCAGGCCCATCCGGCGATCGTACTCGCGGCGGTGGTCCCGATGCCGGACGATGTGCTGGGCGAGCGCCTGTGCCTGTTCGTCACCCTCGCACCCGGCGCGGGCCTGACCTTCGAGGAAATGACCGGGTATCTCGAAGCGAACGGCG
Source organism: Rhodospirillaceae bacterium (assembly GCA_028819475.1). NCBI lineage: Bacteria > Pseudomonadati > Pseudomonadota > Alphaproteobacteria > Rhodospirillales > Rhodospirillaceae > Rhodospirillaceae bacterium. The sequence goes on along the minus strand of JAPPLJ010000030.1, from coordinate 180,783 downwards.
TCGCGAAGATGCGCTGGCCCGAGCGGCTGGAAATTGTCGACGAGATGCCGATGACGCCGACCCGGAAAATCCAGAAAGGCGAACTGGCAAAACTGGTGGCGTAGTGCGGGCCGGCTGCGCGGCCGATCAGAAATTGGCCGATCAGAAATTGTGGCCGATCAGAAACTGTAGGCCAGTTTCGCCCCCACAAAGCTGTCGTGGCGGGTCGGGTAGACGGTGGCGTCCTTCTTGCCGACGTGAAGCATGAGGATCGCCTCGGCCTTGACCGAGACGGAATCGGTGAGGCGCCGATCGAATTCGAGCGACAGGGTTCGGGTGCCGAAGTCGAGATCGGTCAGCGTGCCGAGGGTGAAGGCCGCGCCCTGGACGTCGTTGAGCGACAGGCGCGCGCCGAGGAAAAGGTCGTTCTGATACTGGTTGGTCGAGCGGCGCCGGCGCCCGTCGATCAGCCATTCGGCGAGCAGGCTCAGATCGGCTTCCGATTCGAAGACGCCGCTGAAGGTGTATTCGCCGCCGACGACGAAGGCGGCGTAGTCTTCCTTCTTGCCGATGTCGGTAAGATCAACCGGATTGCGGACGTTGTTTCGGGCGCCCTGGCGATAGATCGCCTCCAGCTTGAGCAGCCAGGATTCGATGGTGAGTTGGGCGTCGAGTCCGAATTGCCGGATCTGCTCGTAGTGCGGGGCCAGCACGAGATTGGTCGGGCTCAGCGGCACGAACCGCATGACCGGTTCCCGGCTGGTGCCGTCGAAGATGCTGAGGCCGATGTCGAGCGGCCCGAAGGTGTGGCTGTAGCGGGCGGCAAAATCGAGATGCCAATCCCCCGCCGCGCTTTCGTAGGTCGCGAGGTCGTTGTCGATAATCAACTGGGGACGCAGCCTGCCGGCGCGGCCGGGAAAGGTTCGCAAACGATGGAAGGAGATCACGAAGAACTCCGCCACGCCCCAGTCGCCGGAGAGCGTGAGGTGAGCCATCGGCTGGCCCAGCTTTACTTTCTCGTTGGGATTTTCGACGAGGTCGGTCTGATTGACGATATCGACCAGATTGCGCGTTTCCGCGACGCCCCAGAACACCCGGTCGATCCCGAGGCGAGCTTCCCATTCGCTCTCGCCCAGAGGGCCGTTCAACAGCAGGTAGGCTTCGCGCAGGTCGGCGTGGGTCAGGGTCCGGTCCGCGGCGTCGAAACGGAGGAACGGAACGATCGTGACGCTGAATTTCTCCGGATCGTTGAGATAAAGCTGGGGCTCGGCGACGAAGCCGGCGTTATAACTGCGCTGGCCGTCGAACCCGGCGGGCCGCGGAAACCAGCGGGTCTCGAGACTGATCTTGCCGGAGAGTTCGTGCTCGGCGATTGCGGCACCGGACGGCGCCAGCGCCGCGCAGGCGGCCGATACGATCCAGACCGCGCCGCAGGCCGCGCGACCGATGGCAGCGCGAAATCCCATCAGCGAACCCGTTTCAGGCCGGTTCGCGTGAATTCGCTCTCGCTGATCTTGCTTCCGAACTTGTAGCCCGACCACATCATGACCGTGCTCTTGCCGGTCAGGTGGTTCACCATGGCCATCTCGTTGGCGCGCCAGAACCGGTCGAGATAAAGCTTGTATTTGCTCAATGTCAGCGTCTTGAGGTGTGCGTTCTTGCGGTCGTAATAGGCGACCTTCCAGAGGCGGAAATCCTCCTTGTCGCGCCAGACGAGCTGGCGGCGATAGCCGGACCGCTTGGCCGTCGGAACCTGCTCGACCACAGAGCATTTGCGTTTGCCGCACGCCTCGTCGCGCAGGAATTTGTAAGTGTACTTCTCGATTTCCTGGGCGCCCAGATCCTCATAGGAGAACTCGCTGCCCATGAAGGAGCCGGAGCGGTTCGACGAACTGATGCGTTTGACCCGCTTGAGCGCCGGCAGATAGAGCCACTGGTCGTCGGCCTTTGTCCTGTGGGAGTGGATGAGGAACGCCGTGCCCTTGACGTTGCGCGGCCGGTCGAACACGAACAGGCTCTTGTTGCCGGTGCCTTCGACCTCGAGCACCTTGATCCGCAGTTGGCGACGGCTCTCCTGCCCGCGCTTGTTGCGCAGCACCATGGTCTGGTTCGCGGTGAAATTGCCGAACCCCTTGTCGCGGTCATAGGCTTTTTTTGCGATCTTGAGGCCGGCTTCTTCGGGAGAGGCTGCGCTGGCGGGAAGCGACGCGGCCAGCGAACCCGCAATCAGCAGAACGGCGGCACAGGTTGTCGAACCGATGGAATACGCGGGGATCATGTCTTTCTCCGATCGATGGCCATCAACAGCGGCGGGAGAAGCAGGAAATCGGCGAGCAGAGCGAAGCCGATGGTAACGGAAACCAGAATACCGAGCGACCAGCTTATTTCGAAACCCGATGCTGCAAACACCAGGAAGCCGAGGCACAGGACGGCGGTTGTGGTCCATAATGCATGGCCGACGATCCGGAAAGTCGAGCGCACGGCCTCCGGCGCGGATAGGCCCTCGCGACGCGCTTTCAGATACTTGGTCAGGAAGTGGATCGTATCGTCCACGACGATGCCGAAGGCGATCGCCGTCATCACGGATCCGGCAAGTCCTACGCGGCCGACCAGATAGCCCCACACGCCGAAGGCCAGGGCTGCAGGAATGAAATTCGGCAGGAGGCTCACGAGGCCGAGGCGAATGCTGCGGAAGACGAAGATCAGAATCAGCGAAATGAGCGCCATGGCGATAATGGTGCCGGTCAGCATGCTCTGGATGTTCCGCTGGGAAAGATGCGCGAAAACGATGCTGACGCCCGACGCCTCGGAGGCGAGACCCGGTGCGTTGGCCCCGATCCAGGCTTGCGCCCGCTCATCGAGCTCGCGTTGCTTCTGGGATGTCAGGCTGCGCATCACGACCGTCATGCGCGTCGCCGATTTTCCGACGTCGATCCGGTCGTTCAGATCCATGCCGCCCGGCAGCGAAAGTTCGTAAAGCAGCAGGAACTGGGCGGCGAGCTCCGCATCTTCCGGCAGCCTGTAGGAAGCCGGATCGTCGGCGTGCATGTTCTTGTTCAGGCGCTTCATGATGTCGGAAAAGGCCTGAACGTGGAAAACTTCCGGCTGCGCCCGGAACCACTGGGCGAAAGCCTCGACCTTGCGCAGATAGGCGGGTTCGGTGATGCCGCCTTCGCGTCCGGATTTCAGCGAATATTCCAGCGTTTCCATGCCGGTCAGGTTCCGGATGACGAAGTCCGTGTCCTGGCGGAACTGGTAACGCTCGCTGAGATATCGCGTCCAGTTGTCGGTCAGTTCGATCCTGGAGATGCCCGTGATCAGCAACACCGTCACGAGAGCGGAGCAGGCAAGCAGGAGCTTGCGCCGGGCGACGACGAAACCGCCGAAACGATCGAAGAAGGCTGTCTTGCCGCTGCGCGGCGCCCTGGCCCGCAGGGGCAGGACCGACAGGAGCGCCGGCAGGAATGTCAGCGAATAGACGAACGCGCACAGCACACCGAAGGCCACGAGATTGCCGAGAACCCGGAAGGGCGGCGAATCCGAGGCGTTGAGGCTGAGAAAGCCGATTGCGGTGGTCAGCGACGTGAGAAAGACCGGCCAGGCATTGATGCGCAGCGCTTCTGCGATGGCCGCATTCCGGTCCATGCCCTTGCTCATGGCCGCTAGGGTGCTCGAAACGATGTGGACCGAGTGGGCGATGGCGACCGTCATCACGATGATGGGTACGCCGGAATTGGCCGGATTGAACACCGTACCGATCCAGCCCGCAAAACCGACCGTGGTGTTGATGACAAAGCCGAGCACCGCAACGATCGCCACCGTACCCAGCAGGGAACGAAGGAGAAGGGCCGCGGCCAGAACGATGATCAGGAACACGATCGGCGCGAGGGATTCCATATCGTCCCGGGTCGCGTCGGCAAAGGCCCGGTTCAGGGGAACGTCGCCGGTCAGGTAGTAGGCGATATCGGGATTGGCCGCCCGCTGACGATCCAGCTGCGCATTGAGGTAGTCGGTGATCTTGACGACCGCGGCATCCGGATTGTCGGGGAGCGCAAAGCTGATTGCCAACCCTGCCACTTTACCGTCGCGGGAGACCAGACGACCGACGAGCTCCGGCTCGCTTAGCGCGATCTTTTCGATTCGCCGGATATCCTGTTCGCTCAGCGCCGCAGCGTCATCGACCAACGGCTCGACGATGAGATCGTCTTCTTCCGCCCAGGTATGGTTGTAGTTGGCCAGCGAATCGGCCCGGGTCGAAAACGGCGTTTTCCACGCCGCCTCGGTCAGGGCTTCAAGGGCAATCAGGGTCTCGCGGGTAAACACCGTGCCCTTGCCCGGGGCGACGGCTATCAATGCCGTATTGGTTGCGCCATAGACGTTCTCGAAAGCGTTGAACGCCGCCAGTTGCGGATTGTCGGCGTCGAACAGGCTGCGGTAGTCGTTGGTGACGCCGATGAACCTGGCCCCGGCGGTCAGCGCAAGCATGAGCGCCCCTGCGAGCGCAATGACGAGCCATCGGCGGCGCAGTATGCCGGCGGTCCAACGATCCGGCGATACTGAAATCATGGCCTTCGAACGACGTGGCGCAGCATGGCACGGATTTGCCGCGTCCGGTCTCCGGACCCGTCCGGGGTATTCGGCCGCCCGGTGCCGCGCGCCGTACGGAAGGATCGGCGGACTGCCGTCATCGCGCAAGCCCCCTAATCGAGTCCCCTAATACTGGGAAGACTCTTCGGCATAGACATGATCGGGCAGTTTGTAGCTGATTCCCTCCTTGTCAAACATGGAAACGTCGAGAATTGTGGTCAGGTTGATATTCCGCCGGGACCGTTTCGGCCTCAGCCGGTTCATCGTCTCCTCGATCCGGTTCAGCGTGCGGAACCGCCAGAGTATTCCCTTGGTGGTGCTCTCCGGATACCGGAACCGGTCGGCAAGCTCGTCTCCGATCAGCGCCCGGGAAATCTCCGCAATATAGTTGGCCAGTTTTCGCCGCTCGTGAATTTCGGTAATTCCGGCGAACAGGGGCGCCGAATTGATCAGCGACGACGCGAGTACGATCGATTCCAGCGACGTCGGCGGCTCGCAAACGAGGCCTATCCTGTAGATTTCGAGCGCTTCCGCTTCGTCGCGGTAGAGGATCGATTCGGGAACCCCCATCAGATATCCCGAATAGCGCCATACGGCCATGAAGCTTTGCCGTTCCTCCTCTTCGAACTTCGCGCCCAGTCTTTTCAGATGCCGCAGGCACCGGGCCGAAAACGCCGCGATGGCAAAGCCGACATGGGCCGCGCTGATCGGCGTACCCAACTCGCCGACATCCCATTCGTCGGATTTGGCGATCAACTGCCGGATCCTGGCGTGGACCAGCCTGACCCGGACGGAATGGGTCCACCCGTCGTTGTGCTGCTCCATACCGCCGGGCATGAAAATCTCCAGCATGTGGCGGTTGTTCTGCTTGAGCCGGCGCACGCCCTGATCCCGAAGTTTTCCGGTCAGGAAAAACGACTTGGCGATGTTCGTCGAAAAGCCCTCGACCAGAACGCCGCCGACCATCGCGGCAAGCACCAGCCGGGTGTTCCGGTGAAACATGCGGCAACCAGGCAGGAACGAAGGGAAGTCGACCCAGTCAGGCGGTTCTGCGATGGAGTCGAAAAATTCCCTCACCGAGGCCGGCGCGTCGCGCAGGGCGTTTTCGTCGCCCCCTTGCGGGCCATGCATGCCCAGCCGGATCAGCCGGCTCGATTCTTCCGGTTCGAGAGAAGCGAGGTCGGCAACCATGGCATCGGCCAGTGGGTCGCCCACCATGGTGTGGGCGACGTAGTTCTCCGCCCGCCCGGCATCGACCGTCCGGCCATTCGCATAACCATCGATATAGGCAGACGGTATATTTTCCATTCCGATGACCTGAACGGCCGCAAGACTGTCTCGGAGCGCCCGCCCCCGAGCCGGTACCGGTCCCGCAAGAAATTTGCTCGCCTTACGCCCGGCAGCGGCGCCGCGGCAAGGCTGTGCTGGTGGCTCATTATACCAGAAACTGTCTTTTGCACTAATATGCTGGCACAAGGGCTTCTCGTCGGCTTCCATATGTCTCGACGGGCGTTGCCGCGTCGACGATCCGGACGCGCCAGCCAGGCCGGATGCCGGGCGGGCAATCCGAAACGGAAATTGCTGCGCGCGGGCGGAACCTCCGTTTCAAATCGGTGCCGAATGGTGTGCTGGTTGACATGGATGGGTACGCGTAGGAATTTGGTGCAGGGTCAATTTTCGACAGGAAATCCGGGATGTTTCAGCGCGGCCGCTTCGGCCGGAGCGAACTCGCGGCGGTGGGGCGGCGCCTGCGCCTGCACCGGGTCGCCAAGGGTTGGTCGCTCAAGCGGCTGTCCGAGGTTTCGGGTGTCAGTGTCGCGGCGATCCGCAAGATCGAGTTGGGCGAGTCAAACCCCGGCCTGCTCACGGTTCTGGCATTGCTCGAAGCCTTGGACAAACCGGTCGACCGGCTGGTCGGCGAGATCGCGGAGCGCGAACGGAGCATCCATCTGGTGCGCGCCGCGCAGCGCGAGCGGGCCGCGGCGGTCGGAGCGAAGACGATCCCGCTTTCGGCCGGCCTGGGCAAGGCGGCGATGGCCGGGCGCTATGTCCGTCTGGACGCCGGCGAGCCCCTCGCGGCGGCCGAAAACCGCCCGATGTTCGGCTTTGTGCTCGACGGCACGGTCTGCGTCGATCCTGCTGAAGGCGTCGCGGAAACCTGCGGAGAGGGCGACGCATTCCATCTGCTGTCGCAGCCGCATGGCGCGGTCCGCGGCGGATCGGCCGGCGCGCGCCTGGTCCTCGTCGATCAGGCGGATCCGGCGTAACGGCCGTTGCGCCGCAGTCCGCAGTCCACGGAGGAATTCAGCGGTTCGATGACGACAGACGCCCGGCAGAAACGATACATCGTGGCGACCGACGTTGGCGGCACCTGTACCGACACCATCGTGGTTGCGCCGGGTGAGGCGTTTATCATGGGCAAGGCCCTGTCGACGCCGCCGAACTTCGCCGACGGCGTGCTCGATTCGATTGCCCGGGCGGCGGAACAGATGGACCTCGGCGTCGAGGACCTGTTTGCGCAGACCTACCTGTTCATGCACGGCTCGACGGTGGTCGACAACACCCTGCTGACCCGCGGTGGCGCGCCAACCGGACTGATCACGACCGAGGGCTTTGAAGACACGGTCTTCGTCACGCGCGGCGCCTACGGCCGCTGGGCCGGCCAGCCGGAGGACTGGATCAAGCATCCGGTGGCGAGCGACCGGCCGGCGCCGCTGATTTCCGAAGACGCTGTATGCGGCGTGCCCGAGCGCGTCGACTACAAGGGCGCCGTGCTGCTGCCGCTCGACGAGACAGCGACCGAGCGGGCGGTGCGCCACCTCGTCGGCGAAAGAGGGGTCGAGGCGATCGCGATTTCGTTCCTCTGGTCGTTCTACAATGCGGAAAACGAGCGGAAGGCCCGCGATATCGTGCAGCGGGTCGCACCCGGGGCCTATGTCACCCTGTCGAGCGACATCGCGCCGGTGCCGGGCGAATACGAGCGAAGTTCCACGGCCGTCATCAACGCCTACGCCGGCGGCATTACGAGCGAATACCTGACCGACCTGAAGGTGCAGCTCGCCGGTCGCGGTTATGGCGGACCGGTCATGGTCATGCAGGGCTATGGCGGGCTTCTGCCGTCCCAGGAGGCCGCCGACCGCGCCGTCGGCATGATCGAATGCGGCCCGGCCGCCGGCGTGATCGGCGCCAAGGCGCTCGGCGACCTGATGGGCGACGCCGACGTGATTGCCGCCGACATGGGCGGTACGACCTTCAAGGTCGGCGTCATCCAGAACGGCGAGATCGAATATGCCCGCGAACCGCTGGTCGACCGCTATCACTATGTCGCGCCGAAGATCGAGGTGGTGTCGATCGGGGCCGGCGGCGGCAGCATCGTGTCGCTCGATCCGCGCACGAACGTCCCGCGCGTCGGCCCGCGCAGCGCCGGCGCCGATCCGGGTCCGGTCTGCTACGGCCGCGGCGGCGCGGAGGTAACGCTCACCGACGTGTTCACGCTGATCGGCTATATGGACCCGGACATCTTTCTGGGCGGCGCCATGACGCTGGACATCGCGGCGGCGCGCACCGCCTTCGAGGCGCAGGTCGCCGGCCCGCTCGGCCTGCCGGTCGAGGAAGCCGCCTTCGGCATCTTCCGGGTCGCCTCGGCGCAGGTGACCGACCTGATTCACGAGATAACCGTGGAGCGTGGCCTGGACCCCCGCGATTACGTGCTGCACGCCTTCGGCGGCTCCTGCCCGATACTCGCGTCCAGCTTCGCCGCCGAACTCAATGTCAAACGCATCATCGTGCCCTACACGGCGTCTGTGAACTGCGCCCTGGGCCTGGTCTCGGCGGATATCGTGCATGAATATTCGGTCACGACGACCTTGCCGGGGGATACCGAACCGGAACGGATCAACGCGCTGTACGCGCCCATGATCGAAAAGGCGCGAGCGCAGCTCGCCGCCGAAGGGTTCGGCGAGGCCGAGACCGCCATCGATTGGTCCATCGACCTGCGTTATGCTCGCCAGGTGCACGAAGTGACGACGCCGGTGTATGGCCGCAAGCCTATGGATGCAGCGGCGCTCAAGGGGCTGATCGACGATTTCGAGGCGCTGTATGAGCGCAAGTACGGCAAGGGGTCAGCCTATCGCGAGGCCGGGATCGAAATGACCCTGTTCCGGCTCAGCGCCAGCGGCCGGCTGCAACGGCCGGACATCGAATCCCTGCCGCTTGAGGGGCCGGATGCCGGCCACGCCCGGATCGGCCGGCGCGAGATCTTCGTCGACGCGCGCAACGGTATGGCGCCGGCCGACATATACGACTTTACCAGGCTGCGGCCCGGCAACGAGATCGCCGGGCCCGCGGTCATTCACACCCCGATTACGACCATCGTTGTGCAGGATGCCCAGCGCGCCCGCATGGACGAACTGCGCAACATCGTCATCGACTTCCGCTGAGGTGCGGCCATGGACCCGATCACCTTCTCCATCATCCGGCACCGGCTGTTCCGCATCGTCGACGAGGCGGTCATCACGCTGAAGCATGTCTCCGGCAGCGCGATAACCAACGAAGGCCACGACCTGATGGTCTCGCTCTACCGGGCCGACGGTTCGCTGCTCATGGGCGGCGTCGGTTTCCTGCACCATCTGACCAGCGCGGCGGAGGCCTGCAAGGCGATCATCCGGCGCTTCGAGGGCGATATCAACGAAGGCGATATCTTCCTGTTGAACGACCCCTATACCGCCGCCCTGCACACGTCGGACATCTACCTGGTTTCGCCGATCCATCACGACGGGAGACTGGTCGCCTGGAGCGCCTGCTTTGTCCATGTCTACGATATCGGCGCAATGAACCCGGGCGGGTTCGCGCCGGACGCACAAGACATCTACACCGAGGGCTTCAGCTCGCCGGGCATTCGCCTGGTCGAGAAGGGCGCGCTCAAGCAGGATGTCATGGACACGCTGCTCAACATGGTGCGGTCGCCCGAGATGGTATCGCTCGACATGCGTTCCATGATCGCCTGCAACAATGTCGCCCGGGACCGCATGCTCAGCCTGATCGGAAAATACGGCTACGACACCGTGGACGCCGCCTGCCAGCAGCTGATCGACCAGTCGGAAGACCTGCTGCGCCAGCGGCTTGCGGAACTGCCGGACGGGCAGTGGCAGTCGCGCCAGTATCTCGAAGTCCTCGACGAGGTCTACGAGGTCTTCCTCACCATGACCAAGAAGGGCGACGAACTGGTCTTCGACTTCACCGGCTCGTCGCCCCAGGCCGCCTATTCGGTGAATTGCACCAAATGGGCCTCGCTGGGCGGCCTGTTCGCGCCGCTGTTCCCGCTGCTGTGCTACGACATTACCTGGAACGAAGGGGTCATCCGGCCGATTACGATGATCGCCCCCGAAGGCACCGTCGTGAACTGTACCCGGCCGGCGCCGGTTTCGGTCGCAACTGTGGGCGCGATCCAGTCGGTCAACAACGCCGCCTGCTCGACCATCGGCAAGATGCTGGAGAGCAGCGGGAAGTACCGCGGCGAGGCGACGGCGGTTTGGCACGCCAATCATTTCGCCATCTTCAAATTCGGCCGGAACCAGCATGGCGGCGACGCTATCGGCATCTTCACCGAGACTTTCGCCGGTTCGGGCGGTGCGCGCACTTTCGCCGACGGCATCGATGTCGGCGGCGAGATTCCGAACCCGATCTCGCGCATGGCCAATGTCGAAACGGTCGAGGCCGGCTTCCCGATCCGTTACCTGTTCCGGCGGCGCATGACCGATTCGGGCGGCCCCGGCAGGTACCGCGGCGGTGCGGGCATGGAATTCGCCGTCGTACCGCACGATTCGCCGGATGGCGGCATCCACTACGTCATCTCCGGCAAGGGCGCGGATTTCCCGATGAGCGACGGCCTGGCCGGCGGCTATCCGGGCGCGCCCAACCGCTATGTCTGGGTCCGCAACAACGATGCGGAACAGGACAAGAAGAATGTCGATTCCCGCTTCGTCCAGTCGCTCGACGACATGCCGGGTGAGCAGGAAACCGTCACCTGGGGCGTGTTCCCGCTGATGGGCGAGGATGCACTCTACGTCGGCTGGAATGGCGGCGGCGGCTACGGCGATCCGCTGGAGCGCGAACCCGATGCGGTGCTGGAGGACTGCCGGACCGGCGTCGTGAGCGCGCAATCGGCCCGCGACGTCTACGGCGTCGTTCTCGCAGAAGGCAACGGAGCGGTCGATGCGGCGGCGACCGAAACCCTGCGCGCGGCAATGTACAGCGAGCGACTGTATTCGGAGGCGGCCGAATGAGCGATCCGGCTGGCAACGGGACGGATGGCGTTCTGGAACTTCGCGGCGCCAACCTGCATTGCGGCCGGTGCGGCCACGATTTCGGCCCGGCCGCCGCTGGCTGGAAAAAGCGGACACTGGTGCGCGAAAGGCCGATGGCAGGCGCCGGCGGCGCGCCCTACCGGAGTGGGGGGCATGTCCTGCTGCGCACCTTCCTGTGCCCGGGATGCGGACGGCAGCTCGCCGCCGAGACGGCGATGAAGGACGCGCCCATTCTCGACGACCGGCTGCACACGGTCCAGGCAGGATAGGACCCTTGTTTACCGAGCGGCCGACAGCATCGGAGCGCAGCGCCGACGCTTCGCCGCGGCGGCCCGAGCCGAAATACGATGTCCAGCATGTCGGCCCGCGGCTGCGCGCGCTGCGCCTGGAAAAGGGCCTGACCGTCAACGCGCTGGCCGCAATCGCCCAGGTGCCGCCGAGCACGATCAGCAAGATGGAGAACGGCCGGCTGCAGCCCAGCCTGGTCCATGCCATCAATCTGGCGATGGCGCTGGGCGAGAATCTGGGCTTTCTGGTCGACCGCTACCGCGCCGAGCCGGAGGACGTGGTCGTGGCGCGGCGCGGCGACCGGGCGAGGATTCAGTATCCGGAACTCGGCATTGCGCTGGAGGATCTGAACGGCAATTTCCATTCCGGTGTACTGGAGGCGCGCCTGGGTGTGTTGCAGCGCGGCGCAACCTCCGGCGCCGAGACGATGAGCCATGTCGGCGAGGAATTCTGCTATGTCGTCGACGGCACGATTCGCTACACCATCGACGGCGAGACCTTCACCCTGGAGACCGGCGATTCGCTGCACTTCCGCTCGGAACTGGCGCACCGCTGGGAGAACCGCAACGACGGCGTAACCACCGTCGCCTGGGTCTTCTCCGACGGCCTGTCCTTCTGAACCGGTTGCCGGCTTGCGGCGGAGATAATGGAAAACGCTCATGCACAGCATCGAAATCAGGCAGGAAATCGTAAACCGCGTGCTGGCGCGGCGCGGACGCTACCACCTGTTCGACAGCCTCGATCCGGCGGAGACTGCGATGGTCGTGATCGACATGCAGGAAACCTTCGTTGCGCCGGAGTCGCCCGCCGAGGTGCCGGCATCGCGCGGCATCGTCGCGCCGATCAACGCGCTGACCCGGGAGCTGCGTGCGCTGGGGGTCACCATCATCTGGGTCAACCACGCCAATGCTCATAACAGCCGGGCCAGCGACTGGGAGATGTTCTTCGACCATTTCGTCGCCGCCGACGTGCGCCGCCGCACCATCGAGAGCCTTGCTCCGGATGGCAAGGGCCAGCAGGTCTGGCACGAACTGGATGTCGGAAGCGACGACCTGAAGGTCATCAAGAACCGCTACAGCGCGCTGATCCCCGGCTCGTCGCCGCTCGAGCGGGTGTTGCGCAGCCACGGCATCCGCAACCTGCTGATCGCCGGTACCAAGACCAACGTGTGCTGCGAGGCGACCGGACGCGACGCCATGATGATGGATTACCGTACGGTCATGGTGTCGGACTGCCTGGCCGCGCTCTCCGACGACGAACACCGGGCGTCGCTCGAAACCTTCATCCAGCAGTTCGGCGACGTGATGGCTTCCGCCGAGGTGCTAGCTGTGCTGAAGAACAAGGGGAACGCGTAAGGCGGCGCCGTCGGCCGGGGGCACTATCGATCCGAAGCGGGGACGTGTGTTCCCGCAGACGGCGATTGCGGAGACAATGCGGGTCAATCCGGCTTGCGCGCCTTGTGGTAGTACATGGGCGTGAAGATCCCGAGGCGGCCTGCGGCCACGAGGCTGTCGGCCGCCACGTTGAGTACTTCCGAAATCGCCAACGATCCTTTGGGTACGGCGCGCACGCCTTCCAGGACGCGCAGGACCGCCGAAGTGATTTTGCGGCCGAACGGCGTTCTCGGCAGACTTTTCAGCGACCGCGCACTGCCCTCCAGCGGCCGGTACCACGGCGTTCCGGGGTCGGCGTCCCGGGCGCGGTCGCACGTCTCGATCCCTTCGAAACCGGCCGCGCGCAGGCCGTCGGCAATGTCCGTGAACGAAGCGATTTGCGGAAGGGCGTTGCCGTATTCGATACCCTGCCTGATCTCACGGTGCTCCGGATTGCCATCGTCGTACAGGGGGGTCATGCACCAGTCGTAGCCGGCGAAAATCGCCCCCGGCCGCAAGACCCGGAAGACTTCGGCATAGGCGGCCGTCTTGTCCGGCGCATGCGGGAGCGCTTCGATTTGGTACGCCGCGTCGAAACTCTCTTCTTCCGCCGGTATATCCAGAAAGTCCCCGCGTAGAACGCTGCAGCGATCGGCCAGGCCCGCCTTGCGGTTGTATGCGGCGCATTTCCCGACCTGGTATTCGCTGATGTTGAGCCCGACGATCGATGCGCCGAACTCTCGCGCGATGGAGCGTTGGGGGCCGCCCACGCCGCAACCGATATCGAGCACTTTCATGCCCGGCTTCAGGCCGATCGCTTTGCCCAGAAAAAACTGGTGGCCGGCAAGGGCCTCCTCAAATGACGCGCCGTCCTTTCCCGGTGCGAAGTGAAACGACTGTCCCCATCCATATTCGTAAAAGTCGGTAATCAGGTCGTAAAACGCCTGTACCATCAGGGCGTATTCCTCGCGGCCCCGCTGCTGGCTCCTGAGGTATTTCGACAGCGCTTCAGCCGTATCCTCCGGCCGGATTGCCTTGGAAATGGGGTTATGAAATTCAGCCGGCATCGGTGTTTTCTCCAGACAGCTCTTCGGCACGATCGTCAGGGTAGAACTGCCGGTACCACCTGCGCATTTTCCACACCGGGCCGTCGCCCGCAGCCAATATTGGGCGTCGCCGGTATATTTTTCGTTTCCATATCTCTACGTCCTGTCGCCACTGAGAAATCCAGTTCCCGATGACGTAGGAAACGAATATTCGCGGCACGCGGCGGGGGGCGAACCAACGGAAAGTTATCCGTTGCTTCAACGGCTCTACCGGCGTGTGCGTCTGAAACATCGTAACTTCGCCGATCTTCGGCACGTGGAAATCGAACTTCACGATACTGCCCGGTCCGAGAAAGGTTATCAGCGCACGGGATCTCGTTTTTTCGCAAACCCGGCCTCCTATTTCGAGCGTCGCCTCGTCTCCAAAATACGAAACGTGTTCGAGCGTTTCGTCGAGCGACCACGAAGGCTCATGCCGAATTCTGAACCAGGGTAGTTTAATGCTGGTCCACGGGATGTGCATGACGGCGTGAAGTTGCGAAAAATGCCGAAAATCGACGCTGTTCTCGGCAAATTCGATAATGTGCATATCCTGTTCGCCTGCATCGTACTGGCCGCGACAGACAAACTGCCGGCTGTCGATCCTTGGCTGAAGAGGAAGCCGATAAGGCGCTTCACCGTTCCGGCATGCCGAACGGTAGATCATGACCATACCGTAGTAATCGATCGCTTCCCAGTGCCGGTGGGTGGTGGCTCGATCCTCGGCGTCGGATCGGTCGCGAACCCTGCCATCTCCGTCCACCTGCCAGCCGTGAAACGGGCATTGCAACCAATCTCCCTCGACCAGGCCATCGGCAAGGTTCGCGCCCTGGTGCGGGCAGAACGCCTCCACGGCAGCGATCCGGCCTTGTATCCGGCTGCGAAACAGGGCGATCTGCTCGCCCAGGCACCGGACATGCCTGACTTCTCCCGGCCGGATTTCACTGGATGCCGCAACCCTGTACCAGCCGTCCGGATAGGGCGGCGGGTAAGTGCGTTCCCTGTAGCGTGTCAGGTTGTCGGACATCGAGCAGGAGCCCTTTCCGGCTCCGCATGTGGTGCGGCCTGTTCATTGAATTTCACCGGCCGCCGGTCAGCCTCGAAAATTGGCATCGCCGATTTATGTGCAGCATTGTAACCGGATTTTGCAGTCTCCAATTAACCGGCCCGAGCAGCGGCATCAAGAAACGCGTCTTGTGCGCAGCGGTGTCGGCGCGGCGCGGTTGTGCGGGAATCCGCTTTGCCGCCCGCCCGCAATCTATTGTTTCGGCGTCGATCCGCCCAATATCCAGTGAAAGCGAACGGGCGCGGCCGTTAACCGGAACCCGCCCGCATAGGGAGGCATTATGAATATGGTCGATCCATTTTCGATCTTCGTCGTCGTCGTCATCGTGCTGGCGATCGCCCTGGTCTTCATGGGTGTGAAGACGGTGCCGCAGGGCTTCGAATACACCGTCGAACGGTTCGGCCGCTATACCAGGACGCTGACGCCCGGCCTGCATCTGATCGTCCCTCTGGTCGACCGGATCGGACGGCGGCAGAACGTGATGGAACAGGTCACGGACGTTCCATCCCAGGAAATCATCACCCGCGACAACGCCATGGTGACGGTGGACGGCGTGGTGTTCTACCAGGTGCTCGATCCGGTCAAGGCGTCCTACGAAGTGCGGCGCCTCGAAGTGTCCATCCTCAATCTCACGGTGACCAACATCCGGACGGTCATGGGCTCGATGGACCTCGACGAACTGCTGTCCCAGCGCGACAAGATCAACGCCGACCTGCTGCGCGTCGTCGACGAGGCGACCTCGCCCTGGGGAGTCAAGATCACGCGCATCGAGATCAAGGACATCACGCCGCCAGCCCAGCTGGTCGAGGCCATGGCGCGCCAGATGAAGGCCGAACGCGAGAAACGGGCGACCATCCTCGAGGCCGAGGGCGTCCGCCAGTCGGAAATCCTGCGCGCCGAGGGCCAGAAGCAGGCCCAGATCCTCGACGCCGAAGGGCGGCGCGAAGCGGCCTTCCGGGACGCCGAGGCGCGCGAACGCGAGGCGGAAGCCGAAGCCCGGGCAACCGAAATGGTGTCCAAGGCGATCGGCGAAGGCAACATCCAGGCAGTCAACTATTTCGTCGCCCAGAAATATGTCGGCGCGCTCGAAACGATCGGGAGCGCGCGCAACCAGAAAGTGATCCTGATGCCGCTCGAGGCGTCCGGGGTGATCGGCGCGGTCAGCGGTCTTACCGAAATCGCACGCCAGGCGTTCGGCGACGGCGACGGCGGCGGAAAACCGGCGGGCGGCACGGTGCCGAAATCCGGCAAGGATTGAACCGGTAAAGGTCGACGGGCAGGCCGGGGAACGGACCGATGATCGAATGGGCGGATAGCATTTCCTTCTGGCATTGGCTGGCCTTCGGCGTCTTCGTCATGCTGATCGAGGTGCTGGTGCCGGGCGTCATCTTCCTTTGGCTCGGCATCGCCGCGGTGATCACCGGCCTCGCCTATGCGGCGATCCCGTCGATGAGCTGGGAGATTCAGGCGATCCTCTTCGCCGTCCTCTCGGTCATATCCATCTTCATCGGCAGGCGCATCGTCGCTGCGCGCCAGGCGCCGACCGACCACCCGACGCTCAACCGGCGCGGCAGGACGCTCATCGGCACGCATCACACGCTGGATGCGGCGACATCCGGCGGGCGCGGCCGGGTGCAAATCGGCGACAGCGTGTGGCGCTTCACGGTCGCGCCCCAGGGCCGCGAGCTTGCCGCCGGTACGCGCATCGCTGTCGTCGACGTCGACGGCACGACTCTCGTCGTGGAGGCTGCCGCAGAGGCCGCTGCGGAGGGTTAGGCTCCGCATTCCTCACACTTCTACCTGTTGAAAAAGCCGGATGCGCGAACGGATAGAGATTTTCGAAGGCGACATCACGACGTTACGCGTCGACGCCATCGTCAATGCGGCCAACAATGCGCTATTGGGCGGCGGCGGGGTCGACGGCGCCATTCATCGGGCCGCGGGGCCGCGCCTGCTTGAGGAATGCCGCACGCTGGGCGGATGCGATACGGGCGACGCCAAGGCGACGGGCGCCTACGATTTGCCCGCCCGCCATGTGATCCACACGGTCGGCCCGGTCTGGGAGGGCGGCGCGCGCGGCGAACCCGATCTGCTGGCGCGCTGCTATCGCCGCTGTTTCGGGATCGCGGCGGAGAAGGGCGCCGCATCCATCGCCTTTCCGGCGATCGGCACGGGCGTTTACGGCTACCCGCTGGACCGGGCGACCCGGATCGCCCTGACCGAGACCCGGGCCCATCTCGAAAGCGGTAGCGCCCCGGAAAGGGTCGTCTTCGCCTGTTTCGGCGCGGAGGCTCGGGAGATGTACGCGGCTGTGCTCGACGAATTGTTCGGCGGGCAATAATACCCGGGACCGGGCGGCCCGGCAGCGATGCCGTCAGAAGATGCCCGCCTCCAGGCCGGCCGCCATCGCCGCTCCGATCTCCGCAACCTGCTCGACAAACGCCTCGTCCCAGGCGCCCCGGCAGATCAGCGGCTCCTGCACCGCGCGCCAGCGCAGGCCCGTGACGATGGTCTCGACGCCGCGCCGCGTGCCGGTCCCGTCGTGGCCGGCGCGGATATAGAGGCAATAGGGCAGGCCCTGGGTGTGGTCCAGGCAGGGGTAGTAGCAGCGGTCGAAGAAATCCTTCAACGCGCCGCTCATGTAGCCGAGATTTTCCGTTGTCCCCAAGATGACGGCATCGGCGGCGCGGACATGCTCCGGCTGAGTCTCGAACGGGCTTTGCGCGACGACGCGCACGCCGCCGCCGTCCAGGGCGCCGCGCGCCGCGTCGGCTGCGGCATCGCGCAGGCGCCGCGTGTTGTCCGACGGCACATGGCCGACGATCAGCAGCTGTCTTGCACCGTCTTCGTCGGTCACGTCGGAAAGGTCCGTTTCGGAGGCGATTCGGTCATGGTGCATTCGGCTTCGGGATGGGGTATTTTACATCATCCGGCCGACCTGTCCGTGGCAGCGAAGCGAAAGCGGAATGCCGGCCTTTGACGGTACCGTCTCGCCGCTCTTTCCTTTGCCGGGTTCCTTTGCCGGGCGCCGGTCCGGCAATTCTGTCGCGCTACCTGCCGCCCGCACGGAGTTCTGCATGCGAAGCCTGCTGATTGTCGCCATTTTGGTCGCCGGGGCGGTTAGCATGGTCCGGCCCGCCGCCGCCCACCCGCATATTTTCATCGACGCGCGGGTCGTATTCCACATGGAGGGCGGCAAGATCGTGGCGATCACCCAGCACTGGATCTTCGATGCGGTTTTCGGCGGCGTGGTGATCCACGCCTTCGACCGGAACCGCGATGGCAAACTGGACGCCGGCGAAGCGGAGATGGTGCGCCGCGGCGCTTTCGACGCCCTGAAGGATTTCAACTATTTTACCGTCGTGCGGATCGGTCGCGAGGAACTCAAACTCGAAAAGGTCGCCGGCTTCGCCGCTTCTGTTGTAGACGGCCGGCTCACCTATCGCTTCACGCTGCCGCTGCCGCGGCCGGTCGATCCGCGCGCTGACAATCCGGACTTCCTGTTCGTCGACAAGACCTACTATGTCGCCGTCGACCTCGCGAAACAAAATCCGATAACCTTCGCCGGTGCAGCCCCTGCCGGATGCAGGACGGTCATGCGGGACGATTTCGAAAACCCGATCTATTTCGGCCTGGTTGTGCCGCAGATGCTCAATTTCGACTGTCCTACCGGTTGACTTTCGGCGCAATCGGGCGAAAGCCAATGTCGCGCAACGCCATGTCCGCCCCCATCTGAATGCGTATGTATGCGTCGATGATTCCGGATCGCGGGCTTCTGCACCGCCTCGTCCTGTGGGCAATGCTGGTGCCGGTGTTCGCCGTCGGAATTCCGGCAACGGCGGCAGGGCCCGTGGCGGCGCAAAACCCCTTCGGCCTCGACCCGAAGGGGGCGCCGGCCAGACCGGGCGCCGCGCCGGAGGCAAAGGCGCCGCCGCCGCCGCTGATCCGCCCGCCCGCCGCCGTGCAACGCTACATCCTGGCAGTCGCGCGCTGGCAGCGGCGGCTGAACGACAATCTCGCCCGGCAGGTCAATGCCTACAAGAGCGGCGGCGCCATCGCGCCGGTCCTGGCCATCCTGCTGCTCTCCTTCCTCTACGGCCTGTTCCACGCGGCCGGGCCGGGCCACGGGAAGTTCGTCGTTGCCGCCTATTTCCTGGCCAACCGGGCGTCGCCCCGGGACGGCGTGATCATGAGCGGACTGATCGCCCTGACCCAGGCGCTGGTGGCGATCGGACTGGTCAGCGTCTTCGCCCTGGCGCTGGATGCCGGCACGCTGGAACTGATCGGCAACGCGACCTGGGTCGAACTGGCGAGCTACGGGTTGATCGTGCTGCTCGGCCTGTGGATGTTCTGGGGCGGCATCGTCGGCCGAGGCTGTTCTCACGATCACGATAAGGGGCATCGGCCGCGCGGGCATCACGAGCATGAGCATGGCGATTCCGGACCGGCGGAGCCGGGCCTCCGGGCCATGGTTCCCGCGGCTGTCGCTGCCGGGCTGCGACCCTGTACCGGCGCCGTGATCGTGCTGCTGTTCACGCTGGCCAACGGCATATTCGCCATCGGCATCCTGGGCGCGCTGGTCATGGCGCTGGGCGTGGCGATCACCGTATCGGCGATCGGCCTGGCGGCGATTTACGCCCGCCGCGGTGCGGCCCGCGCCGCCGGCGCGAATCCCGCTCTGGCGAAGTACGGCAATCTGGCCCACCGGACGGCAGGCCTCGCGGGCGGCGTGGCGATCGTCCTGGTCGGCGCCGTGCTGGCACTGGCGGCGGCGGAGCGGCTGGGTCTGTTGGTGTAGGCCAAAGCAGCCTCTTGCCCTCCGCGCCGAATGGCGGCACAACCCCGCAGTCTTCAATCTCAAAGAAAGGCGATTGCCGGCATGGGCGAGAAACTCGGTATCGGCGCGACCTTTCCCGAATTGTCGATCGATCTGGTCGACGGCGGAACGATGCGCCTGCCCGACGGCCTGGATACAAAGTATCGGGTCATCCTGTTCTATCGCGGTCACTGGTGACCGTTCTGCCGCCATCAGTTGGATGGCTTCGGCAAACAGCTTGACGGGCTCCGCGAAGCGAATGCATCCGTCGTCGCCGCGAGCGTCGACGACATCGGCAACGCAAAGAAGATTGCCGACGGCAAGGGCTTCCCGTTCGGCTACGGTGTAAAGCGCGACATCGCGGATGCGCTGGGTTCCTGGTGGGAGGACCGGCGCCAGATCATCCAGCCCTCCGAGTTCATCGTGAACGGCGAGACTGGCAAGGTGGTCCTGTCCAGCTACAGCGACGGCCCGCTCGGCCGGCTGGATGCGGGTGATGTCATCAAGATCGTCAACTTCTACGAGTCCCAGGCGAAGAAGTAGAAGCCCGCTGCGTTCGCGCTGGCGGTGGCCCTTCCCCCGGTTCCGCACGGCCGGGGGGACGCCGCGCCACGCAATTTGTGAGGTATTTCATGTCTACCGATCCGGTCCTCTACGAAAAGGCCGGCCGCGTCGTCACGCTCACGCTGAACGATCCCGACCGGCGCAACCCGGTCTCCGGCCCCGAGATGATCGAAGCACTGGTCGGCGCAATCGGCCGGGTGCAGCGCGACGCCGAGATTTCGGTCATGATTCTGACCGGCGCCGGCACGGCCTTCTCGTCCGGCGGCGACGTCAAGGCGATGCGCGACCGCGGGGGCATGTTCGGAGGTCCGGGCCAGCAGCTCGCCGAAGGCTATATGTACGGCATCCAGCAGATTCCGCTGGCGATCTACGGGCTGGACGTGCCGACCATCGCGGCGGTCAACGGGCCGGCGATGGGCGCGGGCTGCGACCTCGCCTTCATGTGCGATTTCCGGATCGCCTCGACCGGGGCCCTGTTCGGCGAAGTCTTCGTCAGCCTCGGCCTGATTGCGGGCGACGCCGGAAGCTGGTTCCTGCCGCGGCGCGTGCCGTGGGAGGTCGCCGCCGAGATGACCTTCACCGGCCGGCCGATCAAGGCCGACGAGGCGCTCCGCCGGGGACTGTGTATGAAGGTGGTCGAACCGGAAGCCCTGATGGACGAGGCCAGGGCCTTCGCCGGCGTGATTGCCTCGAAGCCGCCGAAGACCGTGCGCCAGGCCAAGCGCCTGCTGCGCGCTGCGGTGAAAATGGACCTGCCGAGTTTCCTCGAGGCTGCTGCGGTCAACCAGGCCCTGTGCCACCAGAGCGAGGACCATCTGGAAGCCGTCAACGCCCTGCTGGAGAAGCGCCAGGGCGTGTATTCGGGGCGGTGAGGCGGAGCCCGATCGACCGGGCACGGAACCGCTGAGATTCGAACCGGTTTCAACCGGTCCGCTAGCCGCGTCGTTTCTGCGGTGCCGATCCCGTGAAAGCCCCTTGTATCGGCCGAAAAGTCGTGCTTCACGGCGGGTTTCGGCGGTTGTCTCCGCCGCAACGCGTACCAGATTGGTGCCGGGGCCGCGCCATGAGTGAAGCGACTACATTCACGCTGGACGGTGAGACCGTCACCGCCGCGCCGGGCGAGACGATCTGGCAGGTCGCGGATCGCTTGGGCACGGAAATTCCGCATCTCTGCTACGCCGACGAGCCGGGCTACCGCGCCGACGGCAACTGCCGCGCCTGCATGGTCGAGGTCGAGGGCGAGCGGGTGCTCGCCGCGTCCTGCATCCGTCTGCCGACCGAAGGCATGGCGGTGCGCACCGCTTCCGAACGCGCCAAAGCCTCGCGCCGGATGGTCTTCGAGATGCTGCTCGCGGACCAGCCGGCCAGGGAGGTCGCGCGCGATCCCGACAGCCGCTTCTGGCACTGGACCGACCGGGTCGATCTGGAAGAGAGCCGCCTGCCGCCGCGCGCGACGCCGGCGCCCGATGTCAGCCATCCGGCGATGGCGGTCCATCTGGACGCCTGCATCGACTGCAACCTCTGCGTCCGGGCCTGCCGCGAAGTCCAGGTCAACGACGTGATCGGCATGGCCGCGCGCGGCCATGGTTCGAAGATCGTGTTCGACATGGACGACCCGATGGGCGCCAGCACCTGCGTCGCCTGCGGCGAGTGCGTGCAGGCCTGCCCGACCGGCGCCTTGATGCCGGCGAACCTGCTCGACGCCGCGGGTGTGCGCACCGAATTTCCCGACGAGAAGGTCGAGAGCGTCTGCCCCTATTGCGGCGTCGGCTGCCAGATCACCTACAACCTGAAGGACGGCAAGCTGCTCTATGTCGACGGCCGCGACGGCCCGGCCAACGAGCAGCGGCTGTGCGTCAAGGGCCGCTTCGGCTTCGACTATGCCCACAGCCCGCAGCGCCTGACGAAACCGCTGATCCGGCGCGACGATGCGCCGAAATCCGCCGATATCGTCATGGACCCGTCGAACCCGCTCGAATACTTCCGGGAGGCGAGCTGGGAGGAGGCATTGGAGCGCGCCGCCGGCGGCCTGCGCCGGATTCGCGACGAGAAGGGATCGAACGCGCTCGCCGGCTTCGGCTCGGCCAAGGGCTCCAACGAAGAGGCCTACCTGTTCCAGAAGCTGGTGCGCACCGGCTTCGGGACCAACAATGTCGACCATTGCACCCGGCTGTGCCACGCCTCGTCGGTCGCGGCATTGCTCGAAGGGATCGGCTCCGGCGCCGTCACCGCGCCGTTCACGGCCTGCCGGGACAGCGACGTCGTCTTCGTCATTGGCGCCAACCCGACCGAGAACCACCCGGTCGCGGCGACCTATTTCAAACAGGCGGCGGCGCGCGGCGCGACCCTGATCGTCGCCGACCCGCGCGGCCAGGCGCTGGCGCGCCACGCCGGCCACATGCTGCAGTTCAAGGGTGGCACGGATGTCGCGCTGCTGAACGCACTGCTCAACACGATCGTCGAGGAGAAGCTCTACGACGAGCAGTATGTCCAGGCGACCGTCGAGGGCTTCGCCGCCTTCGCCGAACATATCCGGCCCTTCACGCCCGAGGAGATGGCGCCGGTCTGCGGCATCGACGCCGGGGAATTGCGCACCGTCGCGCGCAAGTTCGCCCGGGCCGAGAAGGCGATCATCTTCTGGGGCATGGGGATATCCCAGCACGTCAACGGCACGGACAACGCCCGCTGCCTGATCGCGCTGTCACTCATCACCGGCCAGGTCGGGCGGCCGGGTACGGGCCTGCATCCGCTGCGCGGCCAGAACAACGTCCAGGGCGCGTCGGACGCCGGACTGATCCCGATGTTCCTGCCGGACTACCAGTCGGTCGAGGATGCCGACCTGCGTGCGCCGATTCAGGACCTGTGGGGCGGCACGCTCGATCCCAAGCGCGGGCTGACGGTGGTCGAGATCGTCAACGCGATCCTCGCCGGCGAAATCGGCGGCATGTACATCATGGGCGAGAACCCGGCGATGTCCGATCCGGACACCGCCCACGCCCGCGCTGCGCTCGCGAAGCTCGACCACCTGGTGGTGCAGGATCTGTTCCTGACCGAGACGGCCTGGCACGCCGATGTCGTGCTGCCGGCCTCGGCCTGGCCGGAAAAGACCGGCACGGTCACCAACACCAACCGGCAGGTCCAGATGGGCCGCCAGGCGCTCGCCCTGCCCGGCGAGGCGCGGCACGATATCCGGATCATTCAGGACATCGCCCGCGGCATGGGCCTCGACTGGAACTATGAAGGCGCGGCCGACGTTTATGCGGAAATGGCGCAGACCATGCCGTCCCTCGACAACATCTCCTGGGAGCGGCTGGAGCGCGAGAGCGCGGTGACCTATCCCAGCGCCGCGCCGGACAGGCCGGGCGAGGAGATCGTGTTCGGCGAGGGCTTCCCGACGACGAACGGCCGCGGCAAGCTGGTGCCGGCGGCGCCGCAACCGCCGGGCGAACAGCCGGACGCCGACTATCCAATGATCCTGACCACCGGCCGCCAGCTCGAACACTGGCACACCGGCGCCATGACCACCCGGGCGACTATTCTGGAAGCGCTGGAGCCGGAGGCGGTCGCCTCGCTCAGCCCGACCGACCTCGATCGCCTCGGCATCGCGCCGGGCGATCCGGTGCGGGTCGAGACGCGGCGCGGCGCCATCGACCTGGCGGCGCGCATGGATACCGCCGTGCCCGCGGGCACCGTGTTCATCCCCTTCTGCTTCACCGACGCGCCGGCCAACCTGCTGACCGATCCGATGCTCGACCCCTGGGGCAAGATCCCGAGCTTCAAATTCTGCGCCGCGCGGGTGACGCGGCCGGAGGCGCCGGCCGCCGCGGCGGAATAGTTCAGCAGCGTCTGCCCGGCCTCACAGCACCCACGCCGTCAGCATGAAGCCGCCGAGCAGCAGCGCAGTGAAGACCGCGAAGGCGAGTTGTGCGTTGCGGTTGATGAAGCGGTGGATCAGCGGGCCGAACAGGAAGACGGCGCCGGCGACGAAGAAATAGCGCACGCCGCGACCGACCAGCGAGACCAGCGCGAAGCTGGCCGGGTCCATCTGGAAGAAGCCGCTGGCGATGGTCACCACCTTGTAGGGCACCGGCGTGACCGCGCCGATGGCGACGAAGAGTTCGCCGTATTTGTGGTACTCCGCCCGGAGGAATGCCATTTTGTCCATCGCGCCGTAGAGTTCGATCAGCGGCCGGCCGAGTTCCTCGAAGGCGAAACTGCCGATCAGCCAGCCGAAACAGCCGCCGGCGACCGAGGCCACAGTGCAGGCCGCCGCCAGCCGCCACGCCCGGGCGCGCACGGCGAGGACCATCGGGATCAGCAGAATATCGGCCGGCAGGGGAAAGAAGGTCGCCTCGGCGAAGGCGAAGGCGACGAGCCACCAGAAGGCGTGCGGATGCGCCGCCTTCGTCATCGCCCAACCGTAAAGCCGCTGGAACACCGCCGCCGTCCTGTATCGTTCCGGATGTACAACCGGCGGTCCGCAACCGCGCCCGCCGTCCGGCGCGGATGGTGCAACCCGGTGCCGTGCTGTCAAGCCACCGGCGGCCGCGCCCGGCAAACGAAAAGGCCGCGGCGCCTGGGGAGGGCTGCGCCGCGGCCTTTCCGGAGGAGAGGCGGGAGTGCGAAGCGGGAATCGTGCCGCTGAATTCCCGTTCCGCCACGTCCCGGCCGGTTCGGGATAACCGCTCCGGTCGGCCGACCGGCGCCGGGGTTCGCGCCGTATCGACCGGAGCGAAAATGCCACCAGCCTGTGGCAGGAATACCGGCGAATCGCGGCAATTCCGCGATCATTTGAGGCAATTTCGTGACCCGGACGGCGAGCGCCGGCCAGCCGGACCCGCCTTACGCCCCCGCGTGGGATTCGGTTCTGCCGGGTTCAGCCTTGCCGGGTTCCGCCTTCCGGAAGACGGCGCAGAAATTGTTGGCCGGCATCGGCACCGCCTCGACGAACGAAAGTCCGTTCTCCGCCGCCAGCACGGCCACCGCTTCCAGATCGCGCACGCCCCAGTCGGGATCCTCGCGGCGCAGGGCGGCATCGAAGGCGGCGTTGCTCGGCGCAGTGTGGGCGCCGCCGCGTTTGAACGGGCCATAGAGCAGCAGCTCGCCGCCGGCGTCGAGCAGCCGGCCGGCGCCCTGGAGCAGGGCAGCGGTACACGGCCACGGCGCGATGTGGATCAGGTTGCAGCACAGGATGAAATCCGCTTCCGCGACCGGCCAGGGCGCGAGGCGGACATCCAGGTCGAGCGGCGGCGCAACATTGGCGAGGCCGGTATGGGCGGTCCAGGCGGCGATGCTCTCGCGGCAGGCCGGATCGGGATCGGACGGCTGCCAGCTTGTATCGGGCCGCAGGGCCGCCATATGGACGACATGCTCGCCGGTGCCGCTGCCGATCTCCAGCGCCCGGGTTCCTTGCAACAGGCGCGGTAGCACGACTGCGGCAATCGGATCGCGGTTGCGCGCAGCGGCCGGGGCGTGGCGGCGCCGGTCGGCGTGCATAGCCGTCATGCGCCGGTTTTCCCGCCGCGCCGCACCGGAAATCGCTTGAAACGGGCGCGGCGCCACGATAAGCCGCTTGGCAACGTCATGTGACAGTTCCGGATGGAAGCCGGGGGAGACATTCCGAATGACCTATGTCGTCATCGAAGCCTGCATCAAATGCAAGTATCAGGACTGCGTGGAAGTCTGTCCGGTGGACTGCTTCTACGAAGGCGAGAACATGCTGGTCATCCATCCGGACGAGTGCATCGACTGCGGTGTATGCGAACCGGAATGCCCCGCGGAGGCCATCCTGCCCGATACCGAACCGGATGTGGAGCGCTGGGTCGAGGTCAACCGCACCTATGCCGAGCAATGGCCGAACATCAACCGCAAGGGCGAAACGCCGGGCGACGCCGACGACTGGAAGGACGTCGCCAACAAGTTCGAGGACCATTTCAGCGACCAGCCGGCGGCGCAGTAGGGACGGCGCGCGGAATATCCGGCGTCCGGGGCCCGGCGGGCCATCCTGCCGCAGTGCTGCGGCTGCATTGCCGCGGCCGTGAAACTGGAAATTTCCGTTTTTTTGTGATAGGTTACACGCATCCGAAAGGGGGATCGGCTGCGGCTTGCGGCCGGCTGCCTGTCGGGGCGTACCGGTCAGCGCCGTCCGCAGGATATTCCGGTGTTCGGCGCTTTTTTGTCGCCGGCCCTTCGGCGGGCTGAAACGGCGCTGCACCGGGGCATGGAGAAACAACGGGGGTGAGGAGCGGCATGGCTGTCAAATCCAAATTCAAGAAAGGCGATTACGTTGTCTATCCGACGCACGGCGTCGGCCGGATCACCGGGAGCGAGAAGCAGGAGATCGCGGGACAGCAGCTGCATTTGTTCGTTATTGAATTTCCCAAGGAGAAGATGACGCTCCGCGTTCCCGTCGCCAAGGCGGACACCTCGGGCCTCCGGCTGCTCGCCGACACGGCGGTGATGAACACGGCCTACAAGACGCTCAAGGGCAAGAGCCGCGTCAAGCGCACCATGTGGAGCCGCCGGGCCCAGGAATACGAGGCCAAGATCAATTCGGGCGACCCGGTCTCGATCGCCGAGGTGATCCGCGACCTGCACCGCAACGCCGGCCAGCCGGACCAGTCCTATTCCGAGCGCCAGATCTACCAGGCCGCCTTCGAGCGCCTGGCCCGCGAAGTCGCCGCCATCGACGGCCTCGACGAGGACGCCGCGGTCGAGAAGCTGGAACGGGTGCTGGAAGCGGCTTGAGTGGGTGGCCGGCGCAAATTGCAGCCGGGCAAGTTTTCGAAAATTACGCGCCAGCCGGATTTCCGGCGAGCCGATTTGGACCTTACCAACGCCGTTGCTGATCTGCGGCGTTGGCCTATTGTGATACCGCATGAAGACGACGCGGTATTTCGAGGAACAGGTCTTACGCAAGCGCCCTTACATCGACCGGGAATGGTGCGCGGCGATCGTCGCTGCACCGCTTCGTCGTGAAGCGCAGGAAGACGGACGGGTTCGCCTTTGGGGTGAGGTTATGCGGCCCGGCGAGGATCGTCCGCGTATGCTCCGCGTGGTTACGCTGGCGGACGGCGAGACGGTCCACAATGCGTTCTTCGACCGGCGTTTCAGGAAGGACGAGTCATGAAGCTGCATTACTACCCCGAGACCGACAGCCTCTATATCGAACTGAAATCCGGCCCCGGTGCGGAGACACGAGAGGTTTCGGACGGGCTGAACGTCGATCTCGATACCGCCGGCGGCGTGGTCGGCTTCGATATCGACCATGCCTCGCAGCGCCTCGATTTGTCGACGCTGGAGACCGAGGCGCTGCCGCTGCGATCGACACGGGCGGGTTGATCGGCAGCCCGGCGCGCCTGTAGCCTGTGCGCCGATGCGGGGAGCAAGCCATGAAACTGAAAGTCGTGGTGCACGAAGCCGAGGAAGGCGGGTATTGGGCCGAAGTGCCGGCAATTCCCGGATGTGCGACCCAGGGAGACAGCTTCGAAGAGTTGCTGGGTAACCTCTACGAGGCCATCGAGAGCTGTCTATCGGTCGATGTCCGGTAGGCCGCGGCAATAAAGGTCTTGGGCGCGTGAACGCTTCCGGAAACCCCGACCCCGACCCCCGCCTGCCCCGCCTGCGCGCGATGATTGCGGAGAAGTCCGTGCTGCGCGGGCAGTTCCGGCTGGCGTCGGGCGGCAAGAGCGGGCTGTTCTTCGACATGAAGCAGACCCTGCTGCTGCCCGAGGGGCGCCGCGGCCCTTCTCGTTGTCGTTCTGTCAGGTGACGTGTATCCCGGCCCGACCGTGACGCATTGCCAAAGACAGGCAACGGTCTGGTATGGTGCCGCGCGAACGCTTTCGACATTTGCAGATCACGGAACCGATGAACCGGGAGACGACCCTGGCCCTGCTGCGGGCGCACCGGACGGAGTTGGAACAGCGCTTCGGCGTTGCCGATCTCGCCCTGTTCGGTTCTTTTGCCCGCGACTGCGCAACGGCGGAGAGCGATGTCGATATTCTGGTCCGCTTTGCCGGGCCGGCGACGTGGCGCCGGTATTTCGGCGCGCAATTCTATATCGAGGACCTGTTGGGGCGGCCCGTCGATCTCGTCACGGACAAGGCGCTGCGACGCGAGCTGCGCCCCTATGTGGAGCGCGAGGCCATTCATGTCTGATCCGGGCGGCGAACCGCGGGAATGGCGTTTCTACGACGAGGACATGATCGGCTTCTGCGAAAAGGTCCGGACCTATACTGCGGGACTGAACCGGGATACGTTCGTTACCGGCGGCATGGCCTACGATGCCACCCTGCGCAATTTGGAGCTCATCGGCGAAGCGGCGACCCATGTCCCCGAATCGGTCCGGAACGCCTACCCGGAGATTCCCTGGCGCGCCATCATCGGCGCGCGGAATCGCTTGGCCCACGGCTATCTGCACATCGAGGACGATACTGTCTGGAACATGATAGAGGACGCCGTTCCGCAACTCGTTTCCGATCTGCGGGAACTATTGAAACGGGCGGGAGAGAACGCCGAATAGATGTCAAGACGCAGGAAAACTCCTTGCATGGCCAAATCTTCCCGGCCAATGCACAACGAACGATGAAGGCGCCCGGGGTATGACCGCCGACGCCCCCGCCTCCGACCCCCGCCTGTCCCGCCTGCGCGCGATGATTGCGGCGAAGTCCGTGCTGCGCGGGCAGTTCCGGCTGGCGTCGGGCGGCGAGAGCGGGCTGTTCTTCGACATGAAGCAGACCCTGCTGCTGCCCGAGGGGCTGAGCCTGGTCGGCAGCCTGATGCTGGAGAAGGTGCTCGAGAGCCGGGCGACGGCGGTCGGCGGCCTGGCGCTCGGCGCCTGCCCGATCGTCGGCGCCATCGCTCAGGCGAGCTACGCGATGAGCGCGAGCGGCGGCGGGCGCGAGATCGCCGCCTTCTACGTCCGCAAGGAGCCCAAGAACACCGGCACCCGCGAACTGATCGAGGGCCATGACATCGCCGGCCACGCGGCCGTCATGATGATCGAGGACGTGACGACGAAGGGCGGCTCGGTCATCAGGGCGATCGAGGCGGTGCAACGCGAGACGCAATGCGAAGTGCTCGGCGTGCTCACGGTGGTCGACCGCGAACAGGGCGCCCGCGCGGCGCTCGCCGAAATCGGCCTGCCGCTCGACGCCCTGTTCACCATGAGCGAGTTCGCATGAGAGAGACGGACAGGCTCCGGCTCAGGTCACCGGCGACCTAAACGGGAACCCGGGCCCGTCCAACTATCCACGGAAGCAGTGCTCGTTGTGCCAACTCAGTACACGCGGGTCGGGCCGCTGTTCCGCGAGCGTCGGAACGGCGATCGGTCGACCGTGTAGCGCATAGTAATCGCGCCCGTTTTCGAACTCTTCCTTGATGCGGCCGCTGACTTCGAAATGGTGGCTCGGCGTAACGGTCACATAACCTGAATCGAACAGGCTGTGGATGTCGCGGCGAAGCAACAGCCCGTTGCGCGCCTCATGATCGCCGCCCTCGCTGTAAGGCTGAATATGGGCGGCTTCGAGCGCCGGCAGCGTCCGTTCGCGCGTGACGGCGCAGCGCCGATCGTAGATGTCGGTCACAAGCACCCGGAAGGCGCCCTGGCCGAGGCGAGGACGGATCAGAGCAGGTTCGCCGTATCGTGCCTGCGCGTCGGCCATACCAGGATTCTCTGGCCGGTGCATCCGCGCGTTGACCGCCTCCCACAACGCAAGTCCTTCCGAATCGACCGTGCTATATTTCTTTAATGTCATAATGCTCGGCGAAAAGCTCGCCGGTGCGGGGATCCAGTCGTGTTTGGCGAAAAAGAAGGGTTGGGTCAGTATCCGGCAACCGATTTCGAAGTCGCTCTTGTCGTTCGGATCGGTCTTGCGAATGCGGGCGATCTGAGTGCGCATTTCCAGCGCTGATAGAGCTCCGTTTGATTCCCGGAACGAATCCCAAGCGAGCGAACACGGCATTTTATTTGCAAATGCAAATATACCGCCACCCACGATATAGTTGCGCGGATAGCGCAGCTTGAAGAGAAATAGTTCTCCTGGTCGCAGCGCGCGGAAATTCTTCGGTGCCGGCGACCAGAAATTGATCTCGTCCAGGTCCGGCCGCTTGCGGAGCGTTTCGAACCAGTCTCCGTCGGTAACGGCTATGACGAAGTTGATGCCGGACATCGCTCGTACAGTTCCGCTTCCAGCCGAGTCGCGGCCCCCGCGCCCCTACAAAATCTGCCCCAGGAACTCCTGCGTGCGCGGGTCCTTGGCCTCGTCGAAGAAGGTCGCGGGCGGGCCGTGCTCGACGATTACGCCCCGGTCGGTGAAATAGATGTGGTCGGCGATCTCGCGCGCGAAGCCCATCTCGTGGGTCACCAGCATGCAGGTCATTCCCTCCTCGACCAGTTCGCGGATCGTGAACAGCACCTCCTTGACCGTCTCCGGGTCGAGCGCCGCGGTCACCTCGTCGAACAGCATGACGTCCGGCTGCATGGCGAGCGAGCGGGCGATGGCGACGCGCTGCTGCTGGCCGCCGGAAAGCTCGCCGGGAAAGCTGTCCTCCTTGCCGTCCAGGCGGACCTTGCGGATCAGCGCCCGGGCCCGCGCCTCGACGCTCGCCTTGTCCTCCCTGAGCACCAGGACGGGCGCCATCATGACGTTTTCCAGCGCCGTCTTGTGCGGGAACAGGTTGTATTGCTGGAACACCATACCGACCTTCTTGCGCAACTCCAGCTTGTTGAGCTTCGGGTCGTTGACCTCCTGCCCCTCGACCGTGATCGAGCCGGAATCGATCGGGTTCAGGGCGTTGACGCAGCGGATGAGCGTCGACTTGCCGGAGCCGGACGGCCCAATGATGCAGATCACCTCGCCCTTCATCACGTCGAAGGAAATGCCCTTCAGCACCTCCAGGTCGCCGAACGACTTGTGCACGTCCCTGAGCGAGACGATCGGCAGATCCGGTGTCCAGTTTCCGTTGGCGGCGTCGGTCATGCCGGGATCCTCCGGTGCAGCCCGATGTGCATTCGTTAGAGCTTGACCGCGTAGCGGCGCTCCAGCCGCAGGGTCAGGCGGGCGATCGGGTAACAATAGGCGAAGAAGATGACGAGGGCGAAGCCGTAGAAGGGGATCAGCAACTCGGGATGGTTGTTCTCCGATTCCATGGCCTGGCGCGACAGGGTGATGAGTTCCTCGACGCCGAGCAGCGAGCACAGCGGCGTCGCCATGGTCAGGATGGCGTACCAGTTCATCCACGGCGGGATCATGCGCTTGAAGCATTGCGGCAGGATGATGCGCCACAGGGTCTGCTGCCGGGAATAGGCCAGGGATTCGGCGGCCTCCCACTGGCCGGTCGGCACCGACTGCACCGCGCCGCGCACGACTTCCGAGATGTTTGCCATGATCGGCAGCGACAGGCCGAACACCGCCTTCATCCAGTCCGGGATCTTGATGATCGTATCGCCGAGCGCGATCTCGAACGGGAAGGTCAGCATCACGATGAACAGCAGGACCAGCCAGGGCGAGTTGCGGAACGCCTGGGTGAGGAACCAGCAGACGCGCCGGACCGCGCCGCTGAGCGAAATCTGGCCGAGGCCGAGCAGGATGCCGAGGACGGTGCCGATCGCCATCGTCGTGATCGAGATGACCACGTTGAGCAGGAAGCCGCTGGAGACCAGGAAGGGCAGCCAGCGCACCAGCGCATCGAACGCGTCGGAGAAAGTGAACTTGCTCTGAGCCGCGGCGGACATCGGCCAGACCATGACGACGGCGGCGAGCAGCGCGATGCCGCCCAGCGGCAGCCACAGCCCGGCGCGCGCCAGCCAGCGGCTGAACAGCAGGTCGTCCGGCTCGCCCGCCGCCCGCGCCCGGACCGGCCGGAGCACCGCGAAGCCGCCGGCCGCCGGCGCATCGACGCCCGGGATCGCCCGCCGCCTGGCCGACAGCTTCATCGCCCGGCTCATCGTCCGCCTCCGCCGCCGTAGCCCGGTATCACCATCCGGCGCTCCCAGCGGTTCATGCCGAGGACGAGGAAACCGACGAGCGTGATGTAGACGATGAACATCAGCACCATGCAGGCGTTCTGCGCGGTGGAATAGTCGTTGTAGATGCTGACGAGCTGGTAGAGCAGCTCGGGCACGGCGATCGCCAGCGCCTGGGTCGTCGTCTTGACCAGATTGACCAGATTGTTGTTGAGCGACGGCAGGCTGACCCGGAAGGCGAGCGGCAGCACGACATAGACATAGGCCTGGAAGCGGCTCATCCCGAGGGACTCTGCGGCCTCCTGGGTCGATTGCGGTACCGCCTCGATGCCGGCGCGGAAAATCTCGACGTTGAAGGCGCCGGCGAAGAAGGACAGCGAGATGATCGCCCAGCCGACATTGGAGATGATCGGCTGCTGGAGATAGCCGTCGGGCGAATAGGTCGGCGTGAACTGGCCCAGCGCGAAATAGAAGAACATGAGCTGGACCAGCGGCGGCGTGTTCCGGAAGAACTGGATGTAGCCCTGGACGACGCTGCGCACGACGCGCGAGCGCGCGCCCTGGAGCCAGGCCCCGACCAGCCCGATCACGACGCTGAAGACGACGCAGACGACGGAAAGCTCCAGCGTCACCCACATGCCTTCGAGGACGCGCTCAAGCTCGTTGTCGTCGTAGATGTAGATGAAATTCCAGGACGCATCCCGCTCCGCGAGATCCCGGAAGAAAGTCTGGATCGAGTCCCACATGAACCGCGTTCCGGGCGCAGCCAACCACGCTCAGTATGGCACGCTCAGCACGGCACGCTCGGGAAGGCGCTCAGACGACGAGGGCGCCCGGACCGGATATCCGGCCGGGCGCCCTCTGCCTTCACCCCCGCTTTCAGGGGCCCGAACGGCCGGCCGGGGCTACTTGCCCGCGAGCCAGTCGGCGAATTTCTTGTTCTTGTCCGCCAGATACTGGGTCGCCTGGATGCCCCATTTCTTTTCCAGTTCGATCAGACGGCCGGACTGGTGCCAGTTGTAGGTCATGCCGGACATGAAGTTGCCGAACACGCAGTTCAGCTCGGCCCTCGGCACGGCGAGGCCCCAGGGGTTGTCGTCCTCGCTGTTCAGCGGCATCTCGAAGTCGTTGTACTGGCCGGACGACAGGTCGGACATGATCGACGAATCGTCATAGACCCAGGCGATGCACTTGCGGTCGCGCAGGGCCTGCTTGGCCTCGGCGTTGCCGGTGAAGGCGATGATCTTGGCGCCGTAACGCTTGGAGACGATCTTGTTGTAGAACGCGCCCTGCTTGCCGCACACCGGCTTGCCCTTGAGTGCGGTCCACTGGCGGATCTTCAGCGCCTTGGGCGACATGACGTTGGTGCCCGAGGTGTAGTAGTTGGGCTGGGTGATGCCGACGATCTTGCGCCGGTCCTTGCGGTCCGACATCGTGGCGATCATCATGTCGATCTTGCCCTGCTGCAGGAACTGCATGCGGTTCGACGACTGCACGGCGACCAGCTCCAGCTTGACGCCCATGGCGTCGGCGACGTCCTTGGCCATGTCGGCTTCCATGCCGACGATCTTGCCGCTGGCGTCGCGGTAGCCCCAGGGCTTGTAGTCGGCCTTGACGCCGACGACGAGCGTGCCGCGGGACATGACCTTTTTCCACACCTCGTTCTTGCACTGCGCGGCGAGCGCAGACGTCGAACCCAGCGCGACGGCGAGGCCGGCGGCGGCGAGAACCAGTTTCCTCATGATTTCCTCCCAGGAAGATGCAGACGTGCAAGGCGGCGGCACACCCTGTCGCGCGCCGCCGGAATGCCGTTCAGCCCTACCATTCCGCCGCCTTCGCGGGCAAGGGGCGTGTGACGGGCGCAGGCCTGGATTTCGGGCCGGTTGGGGGCAGGCCGGCTTACGCTCTGCTCGGAAGCCGGCCCGCTGCGAGGCCAGAGTCGGGTGGGGCGGCCCCGCAAGTGCTGTGCACGTCTCCGGCGGAGGAAGAACCGGACCGTGCAGATAAAAGATATTCAAAGAAAAATATTAAGTAAAATATCGTTTTTCTCTCATGCCCATAATAATTTTTTATAGGCATGAATGCCGCGAGACAATGCGGAAACGCCGCCGGCTAGGCTGATGGGCAGGCCGCCGGCCGGCAGCTATCGGCGCCCAGGTCGACGCCGCTGGATCTCTCCTGGCAGACCGACCCCGGCGCCGATATTCTCGATCGCCATGCCCCGGAGCGCCGGCAGGTCTGCCGCGCCGCCGGCGGCAAAGGCCTGCTGCATCCATTCGACGGTGATCGCTTCAGCGCTGTCGGGAAGCGCGGGCTTTTGCGCCATGCCATCCTGCTGCCGCTGGTTGCCGGCGTCGCAGGCTAGCACGGGCCGCCGCGACGGACCGCGGAAAATCGGACCGCAGAACCGTCGGGCCAACGGCCTGCCCGCGCGCCGGATTTGCCGCCGGCGTCCGGGATTGATATTTCTCCGGAAACATGGCGAAGAGATACCGGCAAGCTGGCACCGGAGCCCGATCATGCAGAACGTCCTGTCTTTCTTCGGCCGGATAGCCGGCCTGGCAGTCCTGCTGGGCTGTGCTGCCCGGACGGTGCTTGGGGCGGAGTTGCCGCCCGTCGAAACGCTGCAAAGGCTGATGGCCGATCCGGCGCAGGCGGTGCGGGTCTATGAGCCGCATCTGAGCGTCGGCGACAGGCATGTCGCGATCCGTTACGTCGGTTACCCGGCCGTCGCGGTTTTCGAACGTATCCTCGGCAAGGATTGGCAGAGCAAGGGGGAAACGGTCGAATTCCGCGCCCTGGACGGCTTTGTCTCCCGGCTTCCCGTCCGCCGCTTTCTCAGAGTACGCGCTTATCTGGTCTTCGCCCGGCAGGACGGCGCCCCCTTTACGGTGAACAATCTCCAGCAGAACGAGAAGGACGTGCCGCTCGCGCCCTGGTACCTGGTCTGGGACAATATCGCGAACCCTGCCCTGATCGCCGAGGGCGCCCGCAACTGGCCCTACCAGGTGAAAGAGATAAGTCTCGTCACCTTGTCCGACGCGGCGCTGCTGCCGAAAGGCCTCGACCCCCGCTTCCGGTCGGGCGCCGCGCTGGTGAAGACCCATTGCCTGCAATGTCACAAGGTCAACGGTTTCGGCGGCGAAAAGTTCGAGGGCAACCTGGCGGAGATTACGAAGAACTCCGACAGGGCGGATTTCCTGCGGCTGCTCCTGGTCCCGGCGTCCGAGCGCGAGGGCGCGACCATGCCGGCGCTGTCCGACCGCCTGCCCGAAGCCGAACGCCGCCGCATCGCCCGGGCGATCTTCGATTATCTCCGGGCGGTGCCGGTCCTGCCTTGACCGATTCGCCTGCGCAACCGGTGTGCCGGAGAGGCGGCGGCGGGAGCGGGCCGGAGCGGAAAACGATTCGGGCGACCGGGTTTCCGGCCTGTCATGTGAAGTGTCATGAAATGTCATGTTCTGTCATGATTCGTCATGCCGGATGCAGAGGCGCCGGCGGTGGCCGGCCCCGGCCGCCGGCGGAGGCCCGACGACCCCGATGCGGAAGTCTCGCCGCCGTCATGGCCGATGCGACAGGCCAAGCCGGCGCTGCCCGCCGGATCCAGATTTTCACGTTTTGTTTTGATCGTTCATATATCCAATTCCGCCTAATCCATTGAAATTTATCCGTTTTTTGTCTGACCGAAAATTAAAACAGACCGGTCCTTCTATCGTGTTTTTTTGCACACGGGCCTCTCCTTTCGAGGCTGCATCGCCGGCCCAAAAAGTAATTTTGTTCATATAATGTTCCAAGAACGGAGCGTCAAGTATTGTTTTGCGGAGTCGCCGGCGGCGTCAATATCGAAACATGAAAGGCCGGATGGGTGGCCCCGGCCGCCCTGTCGCCTGCGCCGGGCTTGCGCTAGAATGGACAGGTTCCCGGCCGGTACGCCGCCGTTCGTTCGATCCCGCGCGCAGCCCATGATCCGCGTCCAAAAGGAAGATTTCGATCCGCAGGCCGAGGCCGCCGCGCTCACAGCGGGGCGGACGGATATCGGCGGCATCGTCACCTTCACCGGCCTTGTCCGCGAGTTGATCGACAACGACGGCCGGCCGGCGGCGATCTCGGCCATGACGCTCGAGCACTATCCCGGCATGACCGAGAAGATGCTGACCGAAATCGAGGCCGAGGCCAACGCGCGCTGGCCGCTCGCCGCCAGCCTGATCGTCCACCGCTACGGCCGGCTGGAGCCGGGCGACCGGATCGTCTTCGTCGCCACCGCCTCGGCGCACCGCCATGCCGCCTTCGAGGCCAACATGTTCCTGATCGACTGGCTGAAGACCAAGGCGCCCTTCTGGAAGCTCGAGGACAGCGAGGCCGGCCCGGCCTGGGTGGCCGCCCGGGGCAGCGACGACGAAGCCGCGGAGCGCTGGCGGTAGGGCGCTGCGCGTCCCTCCTACGGCTCGCCCTCTGCCGTATCCCCGTCGGCCAGATCGGTGCGCACGGCGTCCTCGACCATGCGGGCCGGCGGCGCGGGCAGGCTGCCGTCCTTCCCTTCGCCGAAATAGAGGGTGACGTGGGGGAACGGAATCTCGATGCCGCGTGCGTCGAAGGCCGCCTTGACGCGCCGGTTCATCTCGCGCCGCACGCCCCACTGGAAGCCCGGCCGGCACTTGAAGCGCGAGCGGATGACGACGGCGCTGTCGCCCAGCTCCTGGAGGCCGGCGACTTCCAGTTCCTCGACGATATGGTCCCGCCACTCCGGGTCGGCGCGCAGGGCTTCGCCGGTCTCCCGGATCACGGCAATCACCGCATCGACATTCTCGCTGTAGCCGACGCCGTAATCCAGCACGGCGTAGGAATAGTCCTTGGTCAGATTCTCGACATCGTCGATCGAGCTGAACGGGATGGTGTGCTTGGAGCCCGAATAGCCGCGCAGGGTGACGGAGCGGACGGACAGGTCCTCGACGACGCCGCTGCGTCCCGCCACTGTCACGAAATCGCCGATCGCCATGCTGTCCTCGACGATGATGAAGATGCCGGTGATGACGTCCTTCACCAGAGTCTGCGCGCCGAAACCGACGGCAAGGCCGAGCACGCCGGCGCCGGCCAGCAACGGCCCGATATCGAGGCCGATTTCCGACAGCACGATCATCGCCGCGATCACGACGATGGAGATCAGCAGGGCTTTTTCGACCATCGGCAGCAGGGTGCGCATGCGCTGGGCGCGCGAGTCCTCGCCGGCCTCGTCAAGCCGCAACAGGTAGCGCGCCGCCGCCGTCTCGATCAGTTCCCACAGAATGAAGGCCCCGACCGTCACCAGCAGGACGACCAGCACGGCGCGGACCAGTGCTCGCCCGGCCGGAGTCTGCAGCAATTCGGCGACACCGAAGCCCCAGACATCGAGGATGGCGAGCAGGGCAACGGCCAGGATCGCACCGAACAGGGTGCGGCGCACGGCCGCCAGGTAGCGGTTGGCGCGTTGTTGCAGGCCGGGGTTCTTCTCGAGGAGCGCGGCCTCGATCCGGAACAGGCGGTCGAGCAGCCGGCCGAGCCCGGCGATCAGCGCCGCCGCGGCCAGCAGGATGACGGCGCTCAGCCCCGTAGCCTGCGCCATGAAGCCGATACCCCCTTCGACGTCGAGCAGCCAGACGAACAGGCCGGCCAGCACATAGACGATGGCCACGACATGCCACAGGTCGCCCAACCGGCCGAGAGCCCGGCGCATGCCACGGACCGGATTCGCCGGGTCGCTATCGGCGGCCGGCGCGCCGCGCAGCCGCTCGGAGACCGGCCGGCGGTTCTGCAGAATCAGCACGATCAGCATGGCCGCGACGACGAGGCCGAGCAGATGGAGCAGCGCGGCATGGGCGCTGCCGGGCAGTTCGAACGCTGCGAGCGCTTCCAGCACGACCGCGCCGTAGACGACGGTGTTCGCCAGCCGGCGCAGCCAGACGTAAAGATAGGCGGCTGCCCCGTCGGAAAGCGGCAGCAGGCGCAGGCTGCCAACCCGCGGAGCGAGCACGGCGCGGCCGGCGGCCAGGATGGCCCGGACCAGCACGAAGCCGAAGATAAGGGTGAGCGCAACCCGGGCGGTCGTGGCGCCCGGCGCGAGCTGCGGCAGCACGGCATAGGCCGCGGCGGCCAGGGCGGCGACGGGCAGCAGGTCCAGCATGGTGCGGATCGCAAGGCCGCCGGCGCGGACGGCGAGCGCCTCGCTCTCCCGGTCTTCGACCCGCCGGCGCGGTCCGCGGAGCAGGAGCCGCATCAGCCATTCCGCAAGCAGGCCGAGCAGCAGCGCCAGTCCGGTTTTCCACACGCCGCCGATCAGCGCCGCACGCTCCGCTTCGCCCGCGAGACGGCTGCGCAGCCACTTCCAGGCGCTCGGCAGGTCGGTGGCGATACCGGCGAGATCCTGGAGGCTGCCGGTCAGCGTACGCGCCCGCTCGGCGAGGCGTTCGACCAGCATCGGTTGGGTCCGCGGCGAGGGGCCCTTCGCCGTCTCCGCCGCCTTCTGCGCTGCAATCAGCGCCTTGAGCTGCGTCAGGAGGCGTTTGCGCTCCTGCTCGTCCTCGATCGTGGCGACCAGTTTTTCGAGCGCCGCCCGGTCGATTTTCTGCGCGCCTGCCGCCGGCGTTTCCTGCGCTGTCGCCGGAATCGCCGCCAGCCCCTGCGCCAGCAATATTGCGGCACAGGCAGCGCCCAGAAGGGACAGCAGGCTAAGGCGAAGGCGGTGGAACATGGTCCGGAACAGGCGTATCTTTCCAAAGGTTCCGGCACGATCCGGCGGCGGCAGCATAGCAACCGCAGCGGCGCCGGCAAACCGCCTGCAACGAGGCGGTCCGCCGGCAGGCCGGTCAAACCCGGAGGCGAAGCGATACCCGATGTCGGTGACAATCTGGCATAACCCGCGCTGCAGCAAATCGCGCCAGACCCTCAAGCTGCTGACCGATCGCGGCATGGCGCCCGCTATCATCGAATATCTCAAGACTCCGCCGGATCCGGCCGAATTGCGCAACGCGCTGGCAAAGCTGGGTATGGCGCCGCGCGACCTGATGCGGCGCAGGGAACCGCCCTACAAGTCCGAGGGCCTCGACGACGAGAGCCTCCCGGACGATGCCCTGATCCAGGCGATGCACGATCATCCCGTCCTGATCGAACGGCCTGTCGTCTTCGCCGGCGGCAAGGCCGCACTCGGACGACCGCCGGAACGGGTTCTGGACATCCTGTAGCGCCCGGCCGATATCGTGGCCGTCACATCGGCAACGCAATCCGAACGGCCCGGCCGGCAATCGGCCGCAGTTACGCTGGGCGGCGAACCGGCGCTGCTCGACGGCTCCGGCGCCCTGGTC
The DNA here is from genome assembly GCA_028819475.1 of Rhodospirillaceae bacterium. Classification (NCBI taxonomy): domain Bacteria; kingdom Pseudomonadati; phylum Pseudomonadota; class Alphaproteobacteria; order Rhodospirillales; family Rhodospirillaceae; species Rhodospirillaceae bacterium. The sequence continues at coordinate 141,418 of JAPPLJ010000030.1, read as the reverse complement.
CTGCCGGAGCGGCGGACCGTCGTCTTTGCCGACCTGCATTTCGAGAAGGGCTCCGCCTATGCCGAACGCGGCGCCCTCCTGCCGCCCTGGGACAGCGCCGCCACGCTCGAGCGGATGGAGGCGGTGCTGGCCTGCCATGCGCCGGACCGGGTCATCTGCCTCGGCGACAGTTTTCACGATACCGGCGGCGGCGGCCGCATGGCCGGGCCGCTTGCCGGCCGGTTGCGCCGCCTGGCCGACCGTTACGACTGGATATGGATCACCGGCAACCACGATCCGGAAATTCCCCAAGGCGCCGGCGGCTGCGCCGTCGATCGGTACAATCTGGATGGTTTGCTGTTTTTGCATGAACCCGAGGAACAGGGACCGGACGAGCGGGCCGGCAGGTTTCACATCTGCGGCCATTTCCATCCCAAGGCGCGTATCAGGGCCGGGCCGCGGCGCGTTACCCGGCCGTGTTTCATCGGCGATGAAAGGCTCCTGATCCTGCCGTCCTTCGGCGCATTTACCGGCGGTCTCGACATCATGAACCCGGCGATCGCCCGGTTGTTTCCCGGCGCATTTACGGCCTGGCTGATCAGCAACGGCGCGGTCTACGCCTTCCCGTCCACCCGGACGCGGTTCCTGCCGTTCGAAACCTGAGGCCGGCTTTCGATCCGCGCATCCGGACGCGCCGTTCCGGAATTCCGGGCCGGGACAGGGAATCCCTGCTATGAACGGCGCAGCCCGACCGACGGCAGCGCAGGTCCACATGGCCCTGCCGCCCGATCCAGGATTTGCCCTGTGGCCGAGAACCCCAACCGGATCAAACCCTCTACCGCCGCTGCCGGGCTCGGCCGCGACAGCGCGGTGATCGGGCTGGTCTGCACGGCCCATTTCTTCAGCCATTTCTACATTTTCGCCATCCCGCCGATGCTGCCGCTGATCAAGGCCGATCTCGGGGTGAGCTATACGGAAATGGGGCTGCTGCTGACGCTGTTCAGCCTGGCGTCCGGCGCGGCGCAGTATTTCATGGGTGTACTGGTCGACCGGATCGGCGCGCGCTGGGTGCTGACCGGCGGCATGACGCTGCTCGCCGGCGCCATCGCCATGATGGGCGTCGTGCCGGTCTACGGCGCGCTGGCGGCGTTTGCGCTGGTTGCCGGGCTGGGCAACAGCGTGTTTCATCCGGCGGACTACACGATCCTCGGCGCCCGGGTGCGGCCGGGCCGGGTCGGCCGCGCATTCAGCTTCCACACGTTCGCCGGCATGGCCGGTTTCGCCGCGGCGCCGGTTGTCATGACCTTTCTGGCAACAGCTTGGGACTGGCGGACGGCCTTCGTCATCGTCGGCATGGCCGGCCTGCTGATCGTCGCGCTGCTTCTGAGCCAGATGCGCCTGCTGGACGAACGCGGGAGCAGCGAGCCTGCCCTGGCCCGGACGCCGTCGGGGCTCGGTCTGCGCGCCGTCGTTTCGCCTCCGGTCATGTACATGTTCCTGTTTTTCTTCGTCGTCGCCCTGGTGTCGCTGGGCATGGCGGGCTTCATGCCCGCGGCGCTCACCACATTGTTCGGCATGGGACTCGTCGAAGCCAACCTGATCCTCACCGGGTTCCTGGCAGCGATGGCGGTGGGCGTGCTGTTCGGCGGCTTCGTGGCGGACCGGATGCAGCGGCTGGATCTGGTCGCCGGTGTCGGCTTTGCCTGCGCGGCGGCGGCGCTGGTGCTGGTTGTGCTGACCCGGCTGCCCTATCCGGCCATCCTCGCCGTCTTTCTCTTCGCCGGCTTCATGATCGGCATGATCTCGCCGTCGCGCGACATGATGGTGCGCAACATCTCCCCGCCGGGCGCCAGCGGCCGGGTCTTCGGTTTCGTCAGCGTCGGCCTCGATCTCGGCGGCGTGGCGGCGCCGGTCTTCTTCGGCTGGCTGATGGACCGCGGCCTTCCCGAAGGCGTGTTTATCGGCGCTGCTGCAGTCCTGATGGTGGCGATCGTCGCCGGGGCCGGCGCCAACCGCACCGTCGCCCGGCCGGCCGCGGCAGCAGAATAGGGCCGCGCGGGCGCGCTCCCCGCCGCCACGGCTGCGCGGGCGGCTATCCGGTTGCCGCCCGTCCTGCCGAAACCGCCGTAAACCGCCGGTTCATGCCCATGTTCCACAGGCCGGCCAGATGGCCGATGGTTTCGTCTTCCGAAGGGAAGCCGGTTTCCTCTGCCAGGGCTTTCGCTTCGACCTGAACCGCCGCGCGCCGGCGGTCGAGGAGTGCTGCGAACCGCCGCCGCGTCCCGATCCGGGCAAAGGCGGGCTCGCTCCCGACCCGGGCGCGGACCAGCGCCGTGTCGTGGTCGAGGCCGAGCAGGTCGCCGAGGCGCCAGAGCGCCAGGATGCGCGCGTCGAGGGTTCCCGGCGCCAGTTTTCTCAGGATGCGCAGATGGTTGCGGTGATACTTGATGCGCTTGCGCCATTCGTGCAGCGCGAGGACGGTGCCGGCGCGTTCGACCTCGGCCGCCGCGGCGAGCACCCGGCCATAGGTATCGCGCAAGCCCGGCTCCAGGGCCTCGAAGCCGTCGGCCCGAAAGCTCCAGTCGGCGATCCCCAGGCGGAATTTCAGCAGCAGCCAGTGCGCGTTGTCGAGCCGGCCGTCCAGGTCTGCGTCGTCCCCGGACAGCAGGGCACGACGGCGGCGGGTCATGCTCGCGCGGATCGGCCCGAAGCGGCGCCCGTCGAATCTCCGCGTCACCGCCCCGGCGAAAGCCGCCATCTCCCGGTCGTAGACCGCCAGGGTGACATCGGCATCGCGCAGGCCGGAAAATGCCGCGGCAATATCCCGGAGCGCGGCGTTGGCCGGCTTGTACAGGCCGGCCTCTTCCAGCGGGCCGCGCGCCAGCCGCAGCACGGCACGCACCTTCTTGCAGCGCTTGCGCATGGCGTAGACCGCGTCGGAACGCGGCGTGGCCGGGTTCTCGATCGTAACCAGGGCGCGGTCGAGCTGCTCCAGCGCAATTCGCTGGACGGCGTCGGACACCGGTTCGGCCGGGAGGATGGCGTAGGGCAAGCTGGCGTCGGGCGTGGTCGAAAGGCGCGCGATTTTACCACAGCGGCCGGAAGCGCGACAGCGGCGCCGGGCACCGGTAGTGAGTCAGTTTGACTTTTCGTGTCGACCGGAGCCGATCCCCTGTCCGTCATTTCGACCGAAGCCCCGGATTCATCCGGGGCGGAGCGGAGAAATCTTTCACCTGCGGAGCAAGGTCCAAAGCATTGTACCGGAAAGATTTCTCCCCTTCGACAGGCTCAGGCCAAGCTACTCCGCGGCTGCGCCGCTCCGGTCGAAATGACGGGGAAGGAACAGGTTTGGTCCGGCGTCGTAAGTCAAACTGACTCACTGCCGAACAAAAAGGCCCGCACCGGAGTGCGGGCCTTTTCTTGTCTGAGCCGTCGAAGGACGGCGCCGGTGGACAGGGACTAGAAGTCCATGCCGCCCATGTCGGGCATGCCGCCGCCCGGCGCGCCGCCGGCGGCCTTCTTCTCCGGCTTCTCGGCGACCATGGCTTCGGTCGTGACCAGCAGGCCGGCGACCGAGGCCGCATCCTGCAGGGCCGCGCGGACGACCTTTGTCGGGTCGATGATGCCGGCCTTGACCAGGTCCTCGTATTTGCCGCTCTGGGCGTTGAAGCCCCAGTTGGCGTCCGCGTGCTCCATGATCTTGCCGGCGACCACCGAGCCGTCCTCGCCCGAATTCTCGGCGATCTGGCGAACCGGCGACTGGATCGCCTTGCGCACGATGTTGACGCCGACGCGCTGGTCGTCGTCTTCCACGTTAAGCGCATCGAGTGCGGACATCGAGTTGATCAGGGCGACGCCGCCGCCGGCGACGATGCCTTCCTCGACCGCGGCCCGGGTCGCGTGCATCGCGTCGTCGACCCGGTCCTTCTTCTCCTTCACCTCGACCTCGGTGGCGCCGCCGACCCGGATCACCGCAACGCCGCCGGCCAGCTTGGCCAGCCGCTCCTGCAGCTTCTCGCGGTCGTAATCAGACGTGGTCTCTTCAGCCTGCTGGCGGATCTGGCCGCAACGGCCCTCGATCTGCTCCTTTTCGCCGGCGCCGTCGACGATCGTGGTCTCTTCCTTGGTGATCTCGACCTTCTTGGCCGTGCCGAGCATGTCGAGGGTCACCGACTCGAGCTTGATGCCGACGTCCTCGCTGATCACCTGGCCATCGGTCAGGATCGCGATGTCCTCGAGCATGGCCTTGCGGCGGTCGCCGAAGCCCGGCGCCTTGACCGCAGCCACCTTGAGGCCGCCGCGCAGCTTGTTGACCACCAGCGTGGCCAGCGCCTCGCCCTCGACATCCTCGGCGATGATGAGCAGCGGCTTGCCCGACTGCACCACGGCTTCCAGGACCGGCAGCATGGACTGCAGGTTGGACAGCTTCTTCTCGTGGATCAGGATGTAGGGGTCGTCCAGCGTCACCTTCATCTTCTCGGCGTCGGTGACGAAGTAGGGCGAGAGGTAGCCGCGATCGAACTGCATGCCTTCGACGACTTCCAGCTCGGTCTCGAGGGACTTGGCCTCCTCGACCGTGATGACGCCCTCGTTGCCCACGGTCTCCATGGCCTTGGCGATCATGTCGCCGACCTCGCGGTCGCCGTTGGCCGAGATGGTGCCGACCTGGGCGATCTCGTCATTCGACTCGATCGTCCGGGAGCGCGTGCGCAGGTCGTCGACGATCGCCGAGACGGCCAGGTCGATGCCCCGTTTCAGGTCCATCGGGTTCATGCCGGCGGCAACGGCCTTGGAGCCCTCGCGCACGATGCCGTGGGCGAGCAGGGTCGCGGTCGTCGTGCCGTCGCCGGCTTCGTCGTTGGTCTTCGACGCGACTTCGCGGACCATCTGGGCGCCCATGTTCTCGAACTTGTCTTCCAGTTCGATTTCCTTGGCGACCGTGACGCCGTCCTTGGTGATGCGCGGCGCGCCGAAGGCCTTGTCGAGCACGACGTTGCGGCCTTTGGGGCCGAGGGTGATGCGCACCGCGTCGGCCAGGATGTCGACGCCGTTCAGCATCCGCGTGCGGGCGTCGGTCGAGAATTTAACGTCTTTCGCAGCCATGGCTGGAGTCTTCCTCCTTGAAAGCTGGTGTTCAGTGGTTCGAACGGCCTACGGCGGTCTGCGCCGCCGGCGGCCGGGGTGTCAGTCTCAGGTTGCCGGTTGTCCGGCCGGAATCAGGCGGCCTTCTTGACCTCCGCGCCGTCCTCGATGATGCCGAGGATGTCGCTCTCCTTCATGATGATCAGCTCTTCGCCGTCGATCTTCACTTCGGTGCCCGACCATTTGCCGAACAGGATGCGGTCGCCGGCCTTGACGTCGAGCGGCGTTACCTCGCCCTTGTCGCTCTTGGCGCCGGAACCGGCGGCGATGATCTCGCCTTCCATCGGCTTTTCCTTGGCCGTGTCGGGAATGATGATGCCGCCGGACGTCATCTCGTCGTCGTCCAGACGGCGCACCAGAACACGGTCGTGCAGGGGACGAAAATTCATCTATTGCCTCCTTTCAGAAACAATGTCGCGTAGCTTGCGATCGGGTGATTGTCGGTTGAACCGGGACGGCGTCTGGCTTGCACTGACGGTAGGCCGGTTGTTGGCACTCCCTCCCGACGAGTGCTAACGCCGTTGCGACGCCCATTTAGGGGAACCCGCGGCCCTGTCAAGGCGGCTGTTTTGAAAAATTCGCCGATTCGGGCAGTCCGCCGCAGCCTTGACGGGCGTGACGGAAGGTCCGCAATTCCCTACACACGCCGCCGGAACCGCGCTATCCGGGACGGGCGGAATTTCCTCGGGAGCCTATCCATGACCATTCGGACGACCACGGACGCCGGCCGCGCCGGATATGCCGAGCAATACTATCCGAACGCCGAGACCCTGGGTCCGGACGAGATGCGGATCACGGCGCTCGGCACCGGCCGGCCGTTCCTGCGCCGCTCCCAGGCCAACGCGTCGTGGCTGGTCGAGCTCGGCAACGGCGACAAGTTCGTGTTCGATTTCGGCTTCGGCAGCCAGATGAACTTCACCGCACTGGAGATCCCCTACAACGACATTACCGCCTGGTTCGCGACCCATCTGCACACCGATCATGTCGGCGATTTCGGCCAGGTCTGGATCGGCAGCTGGGCCGGCGGGCGGCTCAAGCCGCTGGTCGTCTACGGACCGTCGAGCAACCGGCCGGAATACGGCTTCCGCCATTTCGTCGAGAAGCAGATGGAGAGCTACCGCTGGGACACCGACACCCGGGTCGGCTTCCTGCCCGCCGTCGGCGCCGAGGTCGAGATCAACGAGTTCGACTATTCGACGGTCCACCCGGTCTACGAGCAGAACGGCGTGACGATCACCAGCTTTCCGGCCGTACACATCTACGACGGGCCGGTCAGCCTGAAGCTGGAATGGAACGGCCTCAGCTTCGTCTATTCCGGCGATACCACGCCGAGCAGCTTCATGATCGACAACGCCAAAGGCGTCGACGTGCTGGTCCACGAGACCTTCAACACGGTCGGCCAGTTGATGGAGCGCTCCGGCTACGACGAGCGCACCGCCCGCGGCATCGGCACCATCGCCCATTCCGACCCCGGCGAGGCGGCGCATGTCATCGCGCAGTGCGATCCCCGCCTGTTCGTCGCCTTCCACTTCTTCAACGATTTCGACACGGCAGGCGAGATGGAGGCCGAGATCCGCAAGCACTGGCAGGGCAGGCTGGCGCTGGCGACCGATTTCATGGTGATCAACGTGACCGCCGAGCATGTCGTCACCCGGATGGCGCGGGTGTCGGAGCATGTCTGGCCCAACAAGGCGCGCCACGGGGGCTTCGGCAAAGCCGAACGCAAGGAGCGGATGGTCATGTCGGACTGGCTGCGCGAAACCCAGGTGTTCCCGAAGTTCTGAGGCGCCTCACAGCACGGCTTGAAGCGCTTGGCGCACCTCCGGGGTCCAGCCGACGGTGATCGTGCCGCGGGTCGCATCGATGACCGGGCGCTTGATCAGGGCCGGGTGGGCTTTCAGCAGGGCCCGCGCCTTCCCGGCGTCGAGGCCGGCCCGGTCGTCTTCCGGCAAGTCCCGCCAGGTCCGGCTCTTCCGGTTGAGCAGCGCCTCCCAGCCGACGGCGGCGATCCAGGTATCGAGTTCCGTATCCGAGAAGCCGTCGCTGCGGACATCGCGGAACTCGTACCGGAAGGCGCGCTCCCCCAGATAGGCCCGCGCAGCCCGGCAGCTGTCGCAATTCTTCAGGCCGTAGACGATGACGGTCGCCATGAGCTGTCTCCTAACCGGGTTCTGCGCCGGCCGCACCGGCCGCTTCGTGCCCTGTTCCTCCCGCTGTTTCCTGCGCCGGAGGGCGTTTGTCGAGAGGGAGTTGCACCGTTGCCCGCAGGCCGGGCCCGGCGGCGGCGAGGGTGAGGCTGCCGTCGTGCAGCCGGGCGACCGCATCGACCAGGGCCAGTCCGAGCCCGGAACCGCCGGTCGTCCGGCTTGAGTCGGCCCGGTAGAAGCGCTCGCGCGCCCTCTCCAGCGCCTCGCCGTCCATGCCCGGCCCCCGGTCGCGCACGGTAAAGCGCACGAATTCGCCGGCCGTATCGAGATCGAGGTCGATCACCGCCGTCTGTGCCGGATCGCCGGCCCCGGCGCCATATTCGATGGCATTGTCAAGCAGGTTAGCGCAGGCCTGGAACAGCATGTCCCGGTTGCCGTGGAAGGTAACGGGCCGGTCGGGCAGGGCGCGCGCCAGCGTTGCGCCGGCTTCCTCGGCCAGGGGCTCGTAGAGGTCCGCCACATCCTGCAACAGGGTGCGAAGGTCGACCGGCTCGAAACTCCGTTTCGGCGCACCGGAATCCGCCTGGGCGATGCTCAGGATGGCGCTGAAGGTCGAAAGCAGACGGTCGGTCTCCGCCAGCGCTTCCTCTGTCAATGCCTTCCTGCCGCTTTCCGGGAGCGAAGGCGACAGTTGCCGCTCCAGCCGCTGGCGGATCCGGCCGAGCGGGCTACGGAGGTCGTGGGCCAGGTTCTCCGACACTTCGCGCATCCCGAGAAACAGTTTCTCGTTCTGGGCCAGCATGGCGTTCAGGCTTTGCGCCAGCCGGTCGAATTCGTCGCCCCGGCCGGTCTCCGGGACCCGGCGGGCGAGGTCGCCGGCCATGATCTCGCGGCTCGTCCGGTTGATGCTGTCGATCCGGCGCAGGACCAGCCAGCTTAGCAGGCCGCCGGACGCGACGGCGAACAGGATGGCGACGATCCCGGCCAGGATCAGCGTCTCGCGGGTCCGTGCGGTCACCCGCTGCTGCTCGCGAAGGTCGTGGCCGACCAGCAGGTAGAGGCCGCCCTGCAGCCGGAACATGCGCCCGCGGGCTTCGCCCCTGACCCCGGCCGGGCTGTCCGCCGCGCCGCCGCCGCGGAACGCGAAGGTCACCCAGCGGCGGGCGTCGGGCTCCTCCTTCGGCCATGCCGCGACATTGCCGGCCAGCCGCTTGAATTCGCGATCGACGACCAGATAGATGGCGCCCGGCCGGCTGCGCTCGCGGCTCCGGCGCTCGACGGCGCGGATCAGCCCGACCGGGCCGAACTGCCGGTATTGCTCCGACAGGCCCTTGATCTCGGCGTCGATCGTGGCCTCGACCTGCCGGGTGACGGCTTCGACGGAGGAAAAATACAGGGTGGCGACGACGGCGACGGCCGCGATCCCGAAGATGGCGCTGGCCAGCAGCGAAAGCTGGAAGACCCGCGATCTAATCAGCCGGATCGGGAACACGGATGCTGTACCCGGCGCCGCGCACCGTGTGGATGAGCGGCCGCTCGAAATCCCTGTCGATCTTCTGGCGCAGCCGGCTGACATGCACGTCGATCACATTGGTCTGCGGGTCGAAATGATAGTCCCAGACATGCTCGAGCAGCATCGTGCGGGTGACGACCCGGCCGGCATGCTGCATCAGATATTCCAGCAGCCGGTATTCCCGCGGCTGCAACTCAATCCGCCGGCCGTCGCGGGTCACCTCCCGGGTGAGCCGGTTGAGTTCTAGGCCCGCCGCCTGCAGGACGGTTTCTTCCCGGTAGGCGTCCCTGGGCCGCCGGCCCAGCGCCTCGACCCGGGCGAGCAGTTCCGAGAAGGCAAAGGGCTTGGTCAGATAGTCGTCGGCGCCGGAGCGCAGGCCCTCGACCCGGTGGCGGACCTCGCCCATCGCGCTCAGGAACAGGACGGGCGTGGTCCGGCCCGCGCTGCGCATCGTCTCGACGATGGTCTTGCCGTCCACCTCCGGCAGCATCCGGTCGACGACCGCGACGTCGAAAGGTTCGCCGACAGCCCTGACGAGCCCGTCGTGGCCGTCTCGGGCCAGGGTCGCCGTATGGCCGGCCTCCTGCAGACCCTTGGCGACATAGTCCGCGGTTTCGGCGTCGTCTTCGATGACCAGGATTTTCATGGCGCCGGTTATACCCGGCCGGGATGGCCCGATGAACAGGCTTCCCGGCCTCTCTTCATCGAAACGCCCGCATCGGCCCGCATCGGCCCGCATCGAAAAGCCGGAACGAGACGAGCCCCGGACGCCGGCGGCGAGGAGGAGACCGCGGCATCCGGGGCTCCCGAAACGCCCCGGGGAAGTCGCCGGCCGGAACCGGCGGGAGAGGGAGGCGTTGCGAAGCTGTTCCGCCCTCAACCGAAATTGACGGCGACGAAGACCGGATTGCCGCGCCGCAGGATGCGGAGCAACACCGCCTCCCGGCCATCGCGACGCGCCCGGTCTATGCGGCGCTTCATGGCGTCGGGCGTGGCGACCTTGCCGCCGTTGACATGGGTCACCAGGTCGCCGGTGCGCAGGTCCTTGGCAGCGGCCGGCGAGTCCGGCCGGACCGCCAGGACCACGACGCCCTCGGCATCGCGTTCCAGCCCGAAGCGGCGGCGCAGTTCGTCATCGGCCGGCGCGACCGAAAGGCCGAGCTCGGCCGTTTCCTTCGGCGCCGGGTCTACGCTCGCCGAGGCCTGCTGGGTGCCGCTCTCGGCAACGAGCACGGTCAGGGACTTGCGGCTGCCGTCGCGCCAGACGACCGCGTCCACCGACCGGCCGGCTTTCGTGAAGGCAACCTTCCGCACGAGGTCGCGGATATCCTTGACCTTCTTGCCGGCCCAGCCGACGATCACATCGCCGGTTTTCACGCCGGCGCGCGCGGCCGGACTGTCCGGCATCACGATGGCGACCAGCGCGCCGCGCGGCTTGTCGAGGCCGACCGCCTTGGCAATGTCGTCCGAAACATCCTGAATCTGCACGCCCAGCCAGCCGCGGCTGATCTTGCCGCCGCTCTTGAGCTGCTCGATCACCCGCTGCGCCGTATTCGACGGAATGGCGAAGCCGAGGCCGACGCTGCCGCCGGTCGGCGAATAGATCGCCGTGTTCACGCCGACGACCTTGCCGTCCATGTTGAAGGTCGGCCCGCCGGAGTTGCCCTTGTTGATCGGCGCATCGACCTGGAGAAAATCGACCAGCGCCGCGCCGCCCAGGCTGCGGCCGCGGGCCGAGACAATGCCGGCGGTGACCGTGCTGTTGAGGCCGAAGGGGTTGCCGACCGCCATGATCCAGTCGCCGATGCGGGTCTTGTCGGAATCGCCCCACGCGACATGCGGAAGCGGCTTTTCGGCCGTTACCCTGAGCAGCGCCAGGTCGGTCTTGGCGTCGTGGCCGACCACCTTTGCGTCGAGGCGTTTCCCGCCATCGAAGATCACCTCGACTCGGGTTGCGCGGTTGACGACATGGTGGTTGGTGACGATGAAGCCGGACGGATCGACGACGAAACCCGAGCCGACGGCGCGGAAGCGGCGCGGCGGCCGGGCCGGGCCGCCCTCGCCCGGACCGTCGAAGAAACGGCGGAAGAATTCGTGGTAGGGCGAGCCTTCGGGAAACGGGTTGCGGAAATTCGGCGAAAAGCGCCGGTCGTTCGGCCCGCTCTTGCGTTCCACCGCAACGCTGACGACGGCCGGTTTCACCCTGGCGGCAAGATCGGCGAAGCTCTGCGGCACGCCGCGCGCCTGGACGCTGGCCGGCAGCGTCGCGAAGGCGGCGAGCGCCCCGGCGCCCAAAGTGAGAATCAGGCCTCGTGACGGCGTTCGCCGTTGCCTTCCGGCACGGGCGCGATCGGCCAAAGCTGTGGTCATGGGGAGGCCTCCTGTTCGCATGATCGGGCGGTGAAGGCGCAATTCGGGCACCTCTTCCTGACAGGCAATATAGGTCGCCCGGCCTCTCTTTCCGCTGAAAGAAACATTAACGATCGGTAAGGTTGTGCGTCGCCGCTCGCGGCCCTGCCGGTTTCCTCTGCGAACAGGCGCTGTCCGCTCCCCTTACCCAAGGGAATTCCTCTGAGGAAGAGCAAAATCGCCACCGAATTCCCCTTGTGGAGGGGCTTGTTGCGGCCCTTGGCAGTCTTTGGGGATCGGTGCCCGTGGATAAGACAAAAGACATGTTAGATGAATATGAAAGGCTTGACGTCACCCGACAGGGCAACGATATTCAGTACCGGAGGCTTTGGGGCGCTTCGGCGCCTCATTGCCTTTTTTGTGCCATGTCGTCCGTGCGTTCCGATCTTGTCCGCAGATCGGCGATATGCGCGAAGCTCCAGATCTCGAATTTGGGGTTGCCCATTCGGTTGCGGGTCGTCCGGTAGCGCAACCCGGCAACTTGTCGGGCGTAGGCATTCAGTTCCGATCTCGCCGGTTTCGTCATCTGTGCCGTTCGGAATCCCCATGAAACGACATACGCGATGAGGTCGGCGATCTGTACGCCTGTCGTCAGGTCGCTGTGAACGAAGAACGGTTCCGGCACGACCGACCTCGAGCGGTGACGCCCGACTGCCGTTTCCGAAAAATATCGATGGGTTTGGTCGATCAGAAGATGGCTTTTCGACTTTTCCAGTTCATCGAAGACGACGATGCCCTGCTCGGGGACGGACTGGTCTTCAAGAAAGTAGAAGAACCGTTCGAACAGGTAGGCGTAGTCCTTTCTTAGTCCTCCACCGGCTGTCGGCCGGGCATCGGTTTCGATAATGCTGGCGAAAGCATGGCAATCCAGTTCGGCGCAGATATCGAAGACCGACGAGACGTAGCGGAGCTTGGCTAGCGCCAAGGCCTTCAGCATGTGCACGTCGGCGCTGGCGCCATCGTCCAGCGCCGCCCGGGCAAGCCTCGGAATATCGGCCTCTTTCACCTCCGCATTCAAAGCCTCGTGATGAAAGACCTTTCTCTTCAGTGGGAGCGAACCCTTAAGTTCACGATGCCCGTCGCTGTACCGGCGACCGAAGAAGCTAACTTCGGCATCGTGCAGACTGCGAATGACGTCCCAGAGGACGCTGTCCCGAATCGCGATGCCAGCCAGCACTTCGTAAGGGGAGGCGACCCTGTCGTGGCCGCTCTCGTCAATGAACAGGAACCATGCCATTGGGTGATCGTTACTGTGGCCCAGGGCAGCAGGCAAGCAGCGAACCTGACTCGCGCCATTTGTGTCGGTCCGGAAGGAGCTAACCGGCGTTTCTGAGCCGAAGCCGATCGGTTAGGGTGACGCTTTGCTTTTTCTGCCGGATTCGGCCCGCGGCCTTTTGCAGAGGAATCCGCGGCGTGGGGCAGGGTGGCCGTCCTGTCGTTGGGACATTGCAGCCCTTCCGGCGCTTCCCGGCGTTGCTATATTCCGTTCGAAGTTCGGAAAAGTTCAGCCGTTGCCCGAGGTTCCCATGACCGACTACCGCGCGCCCGTGCATGACATGCGCTTCGTGCTCGACCATGTCGCCGGCCTGCCCGGCATCGCCGCGCTGCCCGGCTACGAGGAAGCGACCGGCGACCTTGTCAACGCCGTACTTGAAGAGGCCGGCCGGCTGGCCGCGGAGGTGGTCGGGCCGCTCAACCGGCGCGGCGACGAGGAGGGCGCGGTCCTCGAAAACGGTGTGGTGCGGACCCCGGCGGGCTTCCGCGACGCCTACCTGAAATTCGTCGAGGGCGGATGGAACAGCGTGCCGTTCGATCCAGAGATCGGCGGCCAGGGCCTGCCCTGGGCGCTGAGCACGGCGGTTTCCGAGATGTGGGGCGCGGCGAACACGAGCTGGGCGCTCTGCCCGATGCTGACCGTCGGCGCCATCGAGGCGATCGGCGCCCACGGCACGGACGAGCAGAAGGCGACCTACCTGCCGAAGCTGGTGACCGGCGAATGGACCGGCACCATGAACCTGACCGAACCGCATGCCGGCTCCGATGTCGGCGCCCTGCGGACGAAGGCGGTGCGCGACGGCGGCCGGTTCCGCATTCACGGCCAGAAAATCTTCATCACCTTCGGCGACCAGGACTACACGGAAAATGTCGTCCACCTCGTGCTCGCCCGGATCGAGGGCGGGCCGCCGGGTGTGAAAGGCATATCCCTGTTCCTCGTGCCCAAGGTGCTGGTCAACGACGACGGCTCCCTCGGCCCGCGCAACGATCTGCGGCCGGTCTCGCTCGAGCACAAGCTCGGCATCCACGGCAGCCCGACCTGCGTCATGGCCTATGGCGAGAACGACGGCGCGGTCGGCTATCTGATCGGCGAAGAGAACAACGGCATGGCCTGCATGTTCACCATGATGAACAACGCCAGGCTCAATGTCGGCGTCGCCGGGCTCGCAACGGCCGAGCGGGCGTGGCAGCAGGCAAGGGCCTTCGCCATGGAGCGGACCCAGGGGCGGGACATCGCGACCGGCGAGCAAAACGTGCCGATCGTCCGCCACCCGGACGTGCGCCGGATGCTGATGGACATGAAGGCGAAGACCGAGGCCATGCGCGCCCTGTGCTACTACACGGCCGGCCGGATGGATGTCGCCAGGAGGCACCCGGACGCCGAGGTGCGCGATGAGGCCCAGAGCGAGCTCGACCTGCTGATCCCGGTGGTCAAGGCCTGGTGTACGGACACCGGCTGCGACGTCGCCTTCACCGGCGTGCAGGTGCATGGCGGGATGGGCTTCATCGAGGAGACAGGGGCCGCCCAGCATATGCGCGACGCCCGCATCCACCCGATCTACGAGGGCACCAACGGCATCCAGGCCAACGACCTGATGGGCCGCAAGATCCTGCGCGACGGCGGCGAGGCGGCGCTCGGCTTTATCGCCGGCATGGCCGCGGACGCCGCCGGCATCGCCGCCTCGGGCAACCCGGATGTCGCGGCGACGGGCAGGGCGCTGTCGTCGTCCGCCAAATCCCTGGGACAGGCGACGGACTGGATGCTGGCGACCGGTCCGGCCGATATCTGCAAGGCTTCGGCCCACGCTGTGCCCTATCTCACCCTGTTCGGCAACACGGCCGGCGGCTGGCTGATGGGCAAGGCCGCAGCGGCGGCCGTCGCCGAGGGCGCGAACGGCGCCAACGGGGGCGGAAGCGCCTGGTGCGGGGCCAAGATCAAGACGGCCCGCTTCTATGCCGATCACGTCCTCAGCCGGTCCGGCGGCCTGCTCGCCGGCATCGCCGACAGCGGCGATACGGTGATGGCGCTGGCGGAAGACCAGTTCTGAGCGCGCCGGCCGATCCCCCGCCCGGTCCCGCGGCGGCCGGGCAGACCATGACGGCGGACGCCGCCGCAACGCATCTGCTCGCCGAGTTGTGGGACGCCGGCAATCTTTCGGACGTCCGCGCCGTCGAGGAGGCGCTGGTCCGCGCGGCGCGGGCCAGCGGCGCCACGGTCCTGCACAGCTACATGCACCCGTTCGGCGCGCAGAAGGGCGTTTCGGGCGTCGTCGTGCTGGCCGAATCCCATATCGCGATCCATACCTGGCCCGAACGGGGCTATGCCGCCGCCGACGTGTTCATGTGCGGGGCCTGCGATCCCTACCGGGCGGTCGCCGTGTTGGAGGAGGCCTTCGCACCGGGCCGGATCGAAATATCCGAACACCGCCGCGGCGCCGGCGGCTGAGCGGCCCGACGAACGGGCCAATGACCGGGGCGCCGATGGACTGGTTCGACGAGACGCTGCATGACGGCATCCGGCAGTCGCTTACCGTCGACCGGCTCCTCCACCGCGAACATACCGGACTGCACGACCTGGCGATCTTCGAGAACCGGCTGTTCGGGCGGGTCCTGGCCCTTGACGGCGCCATCCAGACCACCGAGGCCGACGAATATGTCTATCACGAGATGCTGGCCCACCCGGCGATCCTGGCGCGGAAAGCTGCCCTTTTCAGCGATCCCTGGGGCAGCTTCAGCGATCCCGGGGGCAGCGGTCCGGAGGACGGGCTGGACGTCCTGATCGTCGGCGGCGGCGACGGCGGCTGCCTGCGCGAAGCGCTGCGCCATCCCGAAGTCCGGGCGACGCAGGTCGAGATCGATCCGCGCGTGGTGGAACTGGCGAAAGCCTGGCTGCCGGCGCTCTCGGCCGGCGCGTTCGACGATCCGCGCGCCGAACTGGTCATCGCCGACGGCGCCCGCTTCGCCGCAGAGACGGGCCGGCGCTTCGACGTCGCGATTATCGACTCGACCGATCCGGTCGGCCCCGGTGTCGCCCTGTTCACCGAAGACTTCTACCGCAACTGCAAGCGCTGCCTGAAGGAGGGCGGGGTGCTGGTGACGCAGAATGGCGTGCCGTCCCTGCAGGGCGACGAAGTGACGGCGAGCCATACCGCGTTCCGCAGGCTGTTCGCCGACCCGGCCTTCTACCTGGCGCCGGTGCCGACCTACAATGGCGGCTTCATGGCGTTCGGCTGGGCGACCGACAATCCCGGCCTGCGCCGCTGGAGCGGCGCCACGATCCAGGACCGGATCGACGCCATCGGCCTGAAGACGCGCTATTTCAATGCGGACATCTTCGCCGCCGCCTTCGCGCTGCCGAACGACGTGCGCAGCCTGCTGCGCGCGTAAGGCGGCAGGCGCGCCGCGGTTCCGGCCGCCGCCGGATTCCGTAGCCATAAGCAAAACAGACCGGTACGTCTACTGTGTTTTTTTGCACCGCCGGGCGTCCGACAACAATATACTGCGGTCGCTTCTGTCCGAACCGCAATATATCGCGCTCCGGATAGAGGCATACATTCCTTTTGAAAAACTCCTCAAAAATAAATGAAAAATTCCCTAACTGTTCGGAACCGCCACGGCGATCCGGTCCGGGACAGGCCCGGACTGCCGGCTTGGACGGCAGGAAAGGGGAGGGCGCTCAGCCCGGGCGCATGTCTGCACAATGCTGCAAGGAAGATAGGGCTTTGCGCCGGACTGTCAAGAGAAAATTTTATTATTTTCGTAAATTTTTCTTAGTTCGCACGTATCGCAGGTTTAGCCCCTTCTAGGCTATCTGCCGCGCCGCGCCCGGCCGTTCCCGAGGACATCCAGCGCCGCTGCGTGCAGGGTGGGCGAGGACGCGGCGAGCGTGAGCCCGGCGCCGGCCTTGAGGGTTAACCGGCCGCCGTCCCAGTCGGTCATGACGCCGCCGGCATTCTCGATCACCGGCACCAGCGCCATGTAGTCCCACGGTTTCATGTCCCCTTCGACATGCAGGTCGATCAGGCCGCTCGCCAGCAGCCCGGCGGCGTAGCCGTCCAGGCCGAAGCGGGTGAGACGGGTTGCCGCCCGGAGCCGGCCATAGGCCTCCGCCGCCGCTGCGTCCCGGAATACGGTCCCTTCGAACATGTCCGGCGCGGTCGTGAACATCGCCGCTTCGGCGAGCGGCCTCGGCGCGGCCGTCCTGACCGGCGCCCCGTTGAAGGTCGTGCCGCGGCCGCGCGCGCCGACCCAGCGTTCGCCGGAAACCGGCTGGTCGATGACGCCCAGGACCGGTTCGCCGTCGCGCAGCAGGGCGATCAGGGTCGTGAAGAGCGGGACGCCGCAGATGAAGCTGCGCGTGCCGTCGATCGGGTCGATCACCCAGACGTAGTCGCGCCCGGCCCCGTCGGAACCGAACTCCTCGCCCACGATGCCGTGGCCGGGGCAGGCCCGTTCCAAGATACGGCGGATTTCCCGCTCGGCGGCCTCGTCGGCGATCGTGACCGGGCTTTCGTCATGCTTGTCGGCCACGGCGATGCCGCTGCGGAAATGCGGGCGGATAACGGCGCCGCTCGCGTCGGCAAGCCGGTTCGCAATCTCGACGAATTCTTCGGGGCAAACGCCGGTCATGGCGCTGCGCCGCCCATCCTCCGACGGGCGGCTACTCCGCTTTCCCGGCGGCGTCGCCCGCCTCGGGGAGCGGCAGGGGCGTATCGGTCTGGGTGCGCAGGAAGGCGATCACGTCGGCGCGCTGCTTGTACTTGCGCAGGCGGTACGTCATCTTCGTGCCCTTGATCTTCGCGCTCGGCCGCTTGAGGAAGGTGTACATTTCCTCGAAGGACCAGTCTCCGCCCGCAGCCTTCATCGCCGAGGAATAGCTGAAACCGTCGACGGTCGCCTTCTCGCGGCCGACCACGCCCCAGAGATTGGGGCCGACGCTGTTGCGGCCGCCCTTGTTCCAGGTATGGCAGGACTTGCACTTGCTGCGCACCAGCTTCTCGCCCTTCGCCGCGTCGGCGGCGGCCAGGGCGACGGCGACCGCCGGGTCCGGGGCGGCCTTTTTCGCCGGCGTGGCGGTTCCGGGCGTGTGCGCGGCTTCCGCCTTGTGGCTGAAATAGGTCTCCGGAACGAGAATATCGCCCACCTTGCTGATCACCAGGGCGCTGATGCCCACGACCAGGACAGAGGCGGCAAGGGAGTTGATATTCATGGCGGCGACCGGGCTTTTCCTGCAACGCAGGCCCCTCGACCCTGGCCGGAAGACGCTGCATTCTGCAACGTCCCGGCAGGGCCGCTCCCGGATCGCCGCGGCACGAGAACGGGCGCGGCGCCGACGGACCTGAACACTTGCCTCCGGTTATAGTGACGGGCCCGCAGCCTCGACAGGCCGGGACTTGGCGACACGATGTCACATAAATCCTTTGCGAACCGCGGGTTACGCCCAATCCAATACCGGGGCCAATACCGGGGCCAAGACCGGGGCTATGACCGAGGCCATGACCGATAACGGCCGGGAATCGCTGGTAATTATCCCTGCCCGGCTGGCCGCGACGCGGCTGCCGGACAAGCCGCTTGCGACAATTGCGGGTGCGCCGATGATCGTCCATGTCTGGCGGCGCGCCGTCGAAGCCGACGTCGGCCCGGTCATTGTCGCCTGCGCCGACCGGGCGATCGCCGAGGCGGTCGAGGCCGCCGGCGGCGAGGCAGTCATGACCGATCCGGCCCTGCCGTCGGGCTCCGACCGGGTCCATGCTGCCGCCGCGAGCCGCGATCCCGAAGGCCGGTTCGATATCGTGGTCAACCTCCAGGGCGACCTGCCGGCGATCGATCCCGCCCTGATCCGCGCGTCGCTCGTCCCCCTGCGCGACCCGGCGGTCGATATCGCGACCCTCGTCGTGCCGACCGCCGATCCGGCCGAGCGCGACAACCCGAACGTCGTCAAGGCCGTGATGAGCCTGGCGGAGGGCGCCGCCGCGGGCCGGGCGCTCTATTTCACCCGGGCCGCCGCGCCGTCCGGCGCCGGGCCGGTCTGGCACCATATCGGAATCTACGCCTGGCGCCGCCCGGCCCTCGACCGCTTCGTCGGCCTGCCGCCGAGCCCGCTGGAGAAGCGGGAGAAGCTGGAACAGCTGCGCGCGCTGGAGGCCGGCATGCGCATCGACGCGGCAGTCGCCGACGGCGTACCCTTCGGAGTCGATACGCCGGAAGACCTTGCACGGGCGCGGGCAATGCTGGAACAAGACGCATGATCGAGACCGCCGCCAACCGCATCGCCTTCCAGGGCACCCTGGGCGCGAACTCCCACATCGCCTGCCGCCAGGTCTACCCGGACATGCAGCCGCTGCCCTGCGCCACCTTCGAGGACAGCTTCGCCGCGGTGCGCGAGGGCGGGGCGCGGCTCGCCATGATCCCGATCGACAATTCGGTCGCGGGGCGCGTGGCGGACATTCACCACCTGCTGCCCCATTCCGGCCTCTACATCATCGGCGAACATTTCCAGCGGGTCGAGCATTGCCTGCTCGGCACGGCGGACGCCGAAATCGGCGGCCTGAAGGAGATCCACAGCCATATCCATGCGCTGGACCAGTGCCGCAACCTGATCGCCGAGCTGGGCGTCGAGCCGGCGATCCATTTCGACACCGCCGGCGCGGCGCGCGACGTCGCGCAATGGGGCGACAGGGCGAAATGCGCCATCGCGTCGTCCCTGGCGGCCGAAATCTACGGCCTGAAGATCCTGCGCGACCAGATCGAGGATGCCGACCACAACACGACCCGCTTCATCATCATGGGGCCGGAGCATCTGACGCCCGCCGCCGGCAGCCGCAAGACGATCACCAGCTTCGTCTTCCGGGTGCGCAGCGTGCCGGCCGCGCTCTACAAGGCGCTCGGCGGCTTCGCGACCAACAACATCAACATCACCAAGCTGGAAAGCTACATCATCGACGGCGCCTTCACCGTCGCCCAGTTCTACGCCGACGTCGAAGGCCATCCGGACGAGCAGGCCATGAAATGGGCCTTCGAGGAGCTCGATTTCTTCACCACCGAATGGACCCTCCTCGGCACCTACCCGGCCAGCCCGTTCCGGGGCTAGGGCGCGGCGGCGGATCGGGTGACCCGACGGTAAAGGGGTTGCCGCGCTTCATCGTCGGCTGTCCGTCGCTACCGGGTCTTTCCTCACTTCCAAGCGCCGAGGTCTTCGAGCGCGGCGTCGAGGAAACCGCCGAGGTCGGCGTCGGCGCAGTCGGATGCAGCCGCCAGCGCGGTCTGGCGACGGCACTCTTCGGCAAAGCCCGGCGCGCGTGAATCAGGCACCCATAGCTGTACGAGGCGCAATCCGGAGACGCGGCGGGCGTCGGAACGGTCGGTCATGGCTTTGCCTCCGGCAGACTGTATCGTTAAATGTCCCAATTACGGATTTCTCGTTAAAAAGCCACGAACGGGATTCGACAGAGAAAGCAAGGCAGTCCCCCTCCCCTTGGGGATTCCTCTGCGAAGGCCGCAAGTATCCGCCAACGGACGCTTTCCTATTCCTCCCCCTCTTCAGAGGGGGAGGCCAGGTGGGGGTGGAGTGGCGCCGGCACGGCCCTACAGCACGCGGACACCCCCATCGACCTCGCTGCGCTCGGCCACTTCCCCCTCTGAAGAGGGGGAAGGAAAAGTTTGCGGCGGCCTGGCCCTTTTCGCAGAGGACTCCTCCAGGGAAGGGGGCGGTGCGCCGGGCACTGGCCGGCAAGCAATGCATTGCCTATGTCGTATCGAACGTAACCGGCATTGCGAGGCTCCCGCCATGTTCTTCATCCCGCGACGCAAGCTGGAGATGCCCGCGCCGGGCCGGGCGCTGAAGGGGCGGGCGCAGGCGATGCCGGTCGAGAACCGGCACAATGTCAACGGCAACCCGATCAAGCCGCCCTTCCCGGACGGCATGGAAACGCTGATCGTCGGCATGGGCTGCTTCTGGGGCGCCGAACGGGTCTTCTGGCAGGCGCCGGGCGTTTATACGACCGCCGTGGGCTACGCCGCCGGCGAGACGCCGAACCCGACCTACGAGGAAGTGTGCAGCGGCATGACCGGCCATAATGAGGTCGTGCTGGTCGTCTACGATCCGGCGACGCTTCCCGCCGAGGAAGTCCTGAAGCTGTTCTGGGAAAACCACGACCCGACCCAGGGCATGCGCCAGGGCAACGATGCCGGCACCCAGTACCGCTCCGGCATCTACTGCACAACGGCGGAACAGAAATCGCTCGCCGAAGCGACGAAGGCGCTGTTCCAGGACCGGCTCGCCGCCGCCGGCTACGGGCCGATCACGACGGAAATCCTCGACGCGCCGGAGTTCTTTTACGCCGAGGACTACCACCAGCAGTATCTGGCGAAGGTTCCCGGCGGCTATTGCGGCCTCGGCGGCACGGGCATCACCTGCCCGGCCGGCGTCGCCGTCGCGGCGGAGTAGCGGTCAGGCCGCCCACTCGGCGCGGACGTCGGGATCGGTCTCCGCCGGTTCCGCGGCTGCCCTCAGCGCTTCGGCCCGCGCCGGATCGAGCCGCCGCAGCGCCCAGACCGCCGCGCCGCGGACCAGCGCCGATCCGTCCTGCAGCAGGCTTTCGGCAGTCGCGGCCAGGTCGGCGCTCCCACTGTTGCCGATCGCGATCAGCACGTTGCGCACGAAGCGGTCGCGGCCGATCCGCTTGATCGCCGACTTGCGGAACAGGGCCCGGAAACCGGCGTCGTCGAGCGCCGCCAGGTCGGCCAGCCGCGGCGCGGTGAGTCCGGCCCGCGGCAGGAAGGCCGGTTCCTCCGTCTGCCGGGCGAACTTGTTCCACGGGCAGACCGCCAGGCAATCGTCGCAGCCGTAGATCCGGTTGCCCATGAGCGGCCGCAAGTCGCGCGGGATCGGTCCCTTGTGCTCGATGGTGAGGTAGCTGATGCAGCGCCGGGCATCGATTTGGCCGGGCGCCGGGAAGGCATCGGTCGGGCAGATGTCGAGGCAGGCGCGGCAGGAACCGCAATGGTCCGTTTCCGGCGGGTCCGCCGGCAGGTCGAGGGTCGTGAGAATGGTTCCGAGGAACAGCCAGCTGCCGAAGTCGCGCGAGACCAGGTTGGTGTGCTTGCCCTGCCAGCCCAGTCCGGCCCGTTCGGCGAGCGGCTTTTCCATCAGGGGCGCGGTGTCGACGAAGACCTTGACCTCCGTTTCGAACCGCCCGGCGATCCAGCGCGCCAGCGCCTTGAGCCGTTTCTTGACAACGTCGTGATAGTCGTCGTTCTGCGCGTAGACGGAGACCGCGCCCCGGTCGCGCTTTTCGAGAACGGCGAGGGGGTCGCCCGCCGGCCCGTAATTCGCGCCGAGCACGATGGCGGTCCGCGCGTCCGGCCACATCCGCTCGGGCGAGCGGCGGCGGGTCCGGGTCATCGCCAGCCAGCCCATGTCGCCGGCATAGCCCTGCAACAGGAAGCGGTCGAGATCGTCGCCGGCCGAAGCCGGCAGCCGGGCATGGGTAAAGCGGACGGCGTCGAACCCCGCGCGCGCCGCCTCGGCCCGGATATCCCCGGCGGCGCTCATCCCCGGACCTGTCCGCTCCGGGTCAGCCGCGCCCGCGATAGGGCGGGACGCCCTGATCGGGCAGCCACAGGCCCGGCGGCGGTTCGCCGGTCTGCCAGAACACGTCGATCGGCATGCCGCCGCGCGGATACCAGTAGCCGCCGATGCGCAGCCATGCCGGCGCCAGCGCCTCGGCCAGCCGTTCGGCGATGCCGACGGTGCAGGCCTCGTGGAACGCGCCGTGGTTGCGGAAGGAAGTCAGGAACAGCTTGAGGGACTTGCTCTCGACGATCCGTTCGGCCGGCACATAGTCGATCACCAGATGGGCGAAATCCGGCTGGCCGGTAAGCGGGCAGAGCGAGGTGAATTCGGGGCACACAAAGCGCACCAGATAGGTCTTGCCGGGGTGCGGGTTGGGGACGGATTCCAGCACCGCCTCGTCGGGCGAGGCGGGAATCTCCGTCGGCTGGCCCAGTTGGGTGAGGGTATGGGTTTCGATCGGGGTGGACATTGTCTCCCTTTCGGGCGTGCTGCGGCGGGCGCTCAGGCGGCCTGCGGATCGAAGGCCGCCTCGGCCGCGGCATGCTCCCGCCTGTATAGCGCGAAACTGCCGGTCTCGACCGCGGACCGGATGTCCCGCATCAGATCCTGGAAGTGTTGCAGATTGTGCCAGGTGAGCAGGACCGGCCCGAGCATCTCGCCGGCCTTGAACAGGTGGTGCAGATAGGCCCGGCTGAAGCGCCGGCAGGCCGGGCAGGGGCAATCCGGATCGAGCGGCCGGTCCGCCCCGGCATGGCGCGCATTGCGGATATTCAGTTCGCCGCCCGGCACGAAGGCCTTGCCTGTGCGGCCGGACCGGGTCGGCAGGACGCAGTCGAACATGTCGATGCCGCGGGCGACCGCGCCGACAATGTCCGACGGCCGGCCGACGCCCATCAGGTAGCGCGGCCGGTCTCCCGGCAGGGCCGGCACCGTCAGGTCAAGCGTCTCGAACATGGCCTGCTGGCCCTCGCCGACCGCCAGGCCGCCGACGGCGTAGCCCTCGAAGCCGATGTCGGCCAGCGCTGCCGCGGATTCGGCGCGCAAATCGGGGAAAACGCTGCCCTGCACGATGCCGAACTGGCCGTAGCCCGGCCGGGCGCGGAAGGCGGCGCGGCTTCGCTCCGCCCAGCGCATGGACAGGCGCATCGAGTCCGCCGCCGCGGCCTTTTCCACCGGCCAGGGCGTGCACTCGTCCAGGACCATGGAGACCGTCGCGTCCAGATCGTCCTGGATCGCCGTCGAGCGCTCGGGCGTGAGCGCGTGTTCGCTGCCGTCGATATGGGAGCGGAAGATCACGCCCTCCTCCGAAAGGGTGCGCAGGCTGCCGAGCGACATGACCTGGAAGCCGCCGCTGTCGGTCAGGATCGGGCCGGGCCAGTCCATGAAGCGGTGCAGGCCGCCCAGCGCCTTGACCCGCGCCGCGCCCGGCCGGAGCATGAGGTGATAGGTGTTGCCGAGCACGATCTCCGCGCCGGTGCCCGCGACATGCGCCGGCAGCATGGCCTTGACGGTGCCCGCCGTGCCGACCGGCATGAAGGCCGGCGTCTCCGCCGTGCCGTGGGCCGTGTGCAGCCGGCCGCGCCGGGCCGCGCCGTCGGTCTCCCGCAGATCGAAGCGGAATTCGGTCACGCCACCGGTCTCACTGGGCGCGCTCCAGCAGGCAGGCGTCGCCGTAGGAGTAGAAACGGTAGCCGTTCTCGACGGCATGGGCGTAGGCGGCCTTCATCTGCGCCGTGCCGGCAAAGGCGCAGACCAGCATGAACAGGGTCGAGCGGGGCAGATGGAAATTGGTCAGCAGCAAATCGGCGCTGCGGATCGGCGAACCGGGGACGATGAAGATGTCGGTGTCCCCGGCGAACGGGCGAACCCGGCCGTTGTCGTCGGTGCAGCTTTCCAGCAGGCGCAGGCTGGTCGTGCCGACGGCGACGATCCGGCCGCCGGCGGCGCGCGCCCGGTTGATCCGCTGCGCCGTTTCGGCGGAGACCGTGCCGGTCTCGGCGTGCATCCGGTGGTCGGCCACCCGCTCCGCCTTGACCGGCAGGAAAGTGCCGGCGCCGACATGCAGGGTGACGAAAGCGCGGTCGACGCCGCGCCGGTCCAGCGCCCCGAACAGGTCTTCGGTAAAGTGCAGGCCGGCCGTCGGCGCGGCGACAGCGCCGCGCGCGCGCGCATAGATCGTCTGGTAATCCTCCCGGTCGTCCATGCACGCCGCGCTCCGCGCGATATAGGGCGGCAGCGGCATTTCTCCGGCGGCGTCGAGGGTTTCCAGCAGCGCCGCCGCCCCGGCCTCGAAGGCGAGCAGGATTTCCCCGCCCGCCCGCTTTTCCAGAACGGTGGCGTCGGGCAGGCCGGGGCAGCGCACGCTATCGCCGGGCTTGAGCCGCCTGCCCGGCCGGGCGAAGGCCAGCCAGCGCGCCTCCGCCTCGCGTTCGCCCGGCATCTGCCGGTGCAGGGTCAGTTCGATCCGGGCCTCGCCGCGCGCCGCCGACCGGACGCC
Organism: Rhodospirillaceae bacterium; assembly: GCA_028819475.1. Taxonomy (NCBI): domain Bacteria; kingdom Pseudomonadati; phylum Pseudomonadota; class Alphaproteobacteria; order Rhodospirillales; family Rhodospirillaceae; species Rhodospirillaceae bacterium. Next base: position 116,882 of record JAPPLJ010000030.1, on the reverse strand, counting down.
GCGAATCCGCGCCGGGATCACCTTCGTATCGTTCATCACCAGCAGGTCGTCGGGGCGCAGCAGGGCCGGCAGGTCGCGCACCGCGCGGTCGGCCAGCCCGCCGCCGGCCCCGCCACCCACACAGAGCAGCCGCGCCGAATCCCGCGGCCGCGCCGGCGCCTGGGCGATCCGGTCTTTGGGCAGGGCAAAATCGAAGTCGTAGACGCGCATCGGGCTCCCGTCGGCGGCGGGTTTCGGCCTGGGCCGGGTTCCAGCGGTTTCCCTACAGCAATTGGCTTGCGGCTGCGAACGTGGTAGCGGGCCGTATCGTCGCTTTTTCCGCCCGGCGCGACCGCTCCCCCAAGGGTTCGGCCCGTCGGCAGGGCCATGCCGAGGCACCCTATGACAACGGCGGAGACCCCATCGGGCAAGGGCGCCGGGGACGAGAACTTTCCCGTCGGCTCTTTCCTGCTGCCCCGGCGGCTTCGCCCGAAGGTGGCGGTCTTCTACGCCTATGCCCGGGCGATCGACGACATTGCCGACAATCCCGTGCTCGACCCCGACGACAAGGTCGCCCGCCTGGACGGCTTCGACCGCGCCTTGCTCGGCGAGACCGACGACCCGGCCTACGAAAAGGCGCACCGCGTCCGCGAGACAATGGCGGAGACCGGCCAGGTCATCCGCCATTGCCGGGATCTGATCGTCGCCTTCAAGCAGGACGCGGTGAAGTCCCGCTACGACGATTGGGACGACCTGATGGGCTATTGCCGCCACTCGGCGGCGCCGGTCGGGCGGTTTCTGATCGACCTGCACGGCGGGCCGGACAGCGCCTGGCCGGCCGCCGACGCCCTGTGCAACGCGCTCCAGGTCATCAACCACCTCCAGGACTGCGCCGACGACTACCGCAACCTCGACCGGGTCTACTTGCCCGGCGACTGGATGGCGGCCGAGGGCGCGGCGGTCGAGGAGCTGGCGCTGCCCGCCATGCCGCCCGGCCTGCAACGGGTGAAGGACCGCTGCCTCGACGGCGTCGACGCGCTGCTCCGCGACGCCCGGCCCCTGATGCCGGCGCTGCGCAGCCGCCGCCTGGCCTGGGAGAGCGCCGCCATCCTCGCCCTGGCCCACGCCCTGTCGAAGCGCCTGCGCGCCGGCGATCCGGTGGCGGCGCGCATCGAACTGTCGAAGCCCCGCGCCGCTCTCACCGCCGGCCGCGGCGTGCTCGGCGAACTGGGCCGCGCCTGGATGACGCGCCCGCGCGCGCCGACGCCGGGGACGTGAAGGGGGCGTCGAAAATGCGTGACGCCGTGCGAGTGCCGGCGATAGGCTCGGCCGGGTAATCCGTGAAAGCTTCGCAGCGCCGACAGCCCCGTTCCGTGACCGCAACCGCCGCCCGCCCCGATCGCCCGCCGCCGTCCGGCCCGGATAACGGCGCCGACGGCCTGCCGCCGCCGGATTTCGAGGCGCTGACCCACGCCCAGGAGATCGTCCAGGCGTCGGGCACGTCCTTTCTGGCCGCCATGAAAATCCTGCCGGAGGATCGGCGCAACGCGATGTTTGCGATCTACGCCTTCTGCCGGGAGGTCGACGACATCGCCGACGCGGCCGCGCCGGCGGCGGAGAAGATCGGCCGGCTGCAAATCTGGCGCCGGGAGATCGACCGGGTCTATCGCGGCGATCCGCAGATCATGACCCTGCGCGCGCTGGTGCGGCCGGTGCGCCAGTTCGGCCTCGAGAAGGAGGATTTTCTCGCCGTCATCGACGGCATGGAGATGGACGCGATAGAGGACATTCGCGGGCCGAGCCTTTCGACGCTCGACACCTATTGCGACCGGGTGGCGTCGGCGGTCGGCCGGCTCTCGATCCGGGCGTTCGGCGCCGAGGGGGAGCGGGGCCGCCGGGTCGCCCATCATCTCGGCCGCGCCCTGCAGCTGACAAACATCCTGCGCGATCTGGACGAAGACGCAAGGCGCGGCCGGCTTTACCTGCCCGCCGAACTGATCGCCGCGCAGGGACTGGAGTCGCGCGATCCCTATACGGTGCTCGGCCATTCGGCCCTGCCGGCGATCTGCGCCGAGGTCGCGCGCATGGCCAAGCAGCACTACCGGATGGCGCTGCAACACATGCGCCGAAGCCGGCGCGGTCCGATGCGGCCGGCGCGGATGATGATGATGGGCTACCGCGCAATTCTCGCCGCGCTGGAGCGGCGCGGCTGGCAGCGCTATGCCGAGCCGGTATCGCTGTCCCGGCCGCGCAAACTCTGGATCGCCGTGCGCTACGGGCTGATCTGAGCCGGATGACGTCCGATACCGCCTCCCGGGCCTGGGTGATCGGCGCCGGCCTCGCCGGCCTGTCCGCCGCGGTGCGGCTCGCCGGGCTGGGCTGGTCCGTCACCGTGTTCGAAGCGGCCGGCCAGCCGGGCGGGCGCTGCCGCTCGTTCCACGATTCCGCGCTCGACCGCACGATCGACAACGGCAACCACCTGCTGCTGTCCGGCAACCGGTCGGCCATGGGGCTGCTGCGCGATACCGGGGCGCCGGACCCCCTGATCGAGGTTGCGCCCGCGCGCATTCCCTTTGTCGATCTCGGATCGGGGGCGCGCTGGACCCTGCGGCCGAACCGCGGGCCGCTGCCTTGGTGGGTCTGCGCGCCCGGCCGTCGCGTGCCGGACACCGGACTTGCGGACTATGCCGCCGCCCTGAAGCTGCGGCGGGCCAGGGACCGCACGGTCGCCGAGCTGTTCGACGGGCCGCCGGGCTCGGCGCGCCGCCGCCTCTACGAACGGTTCTGGGAGCCGATGGCGGTCGCCGTGCTCAACACCGAGGCTGCCGCCGGCGCGGCCCGGCTGCTCTGGCCGGTGATGGCGGAGATCCTGTTTCGCGGCGAGGCTGCGTTCCGCCCCTGCATCGCGCGCACCGGCCTGTCCGAAAGCTTCGCCGATCCGGCCGTGACATGGCTGGAAGCCCGCGGCGGCCGGTTCCGGCCCGGCGTCCGCATCCGTTCGGTCTCCTTCGGCGATGCCACGGTGTCCGCGCTGAACGCCGGCGGGGAGACGGTCGCGGTCGCGTCGGGCGAACCCGTCGTGAGCGCCGTGCCGCCCGCCGCCTGCGCCGCCCTGTTCCCGGAGGTCGCGACGCCGGCGGAATACCGGCCGATCGTGAACCTGCATTACGTCGTCGGGGAGGGGGTTGCGTTGCCCGGCGGGCTGCCGCTGCTGGGGCTGATCGGCGGAACGGCGCAATGGCTGTTCCTGCGCGGCGACGTGCTCTCCGTCACCATCAGCGCCGGGGTCGCCGAGGCCGCCCTGCCCCACGACCGTCTCGCCGCCACGGTGTGGGACGAAATCCGCCGGGCGACCGGCGCGGCAGGCCCCATGCCGTCCGGTCCCGTGCCGCCCTGCCGGGTCATTACCGAAAAGCGCGCCACCATCGCCCAGACGCCGGCCCAGGACCGGCTGCGGCCGGGCGCAACGACCCGCTGGCGCAACCTGTATCTCGCCGGCGACTGGACCGACACCGGCCTGCCGGCCACCATCGAAGGCGCGATCCGGTCGGGCGAGACTGCCGCAAATGCCATCGGCCGCCCGCGGGCAGCGGGATAGGCGGTTCGGCCAATTCCGGTATCTCCCGGGAGGATTTCTCTGTGAAAAGTCGCAAGCCGGATCCGACAGGCAGAACGACGCGTCCCCCCTCCCCTTGGGCGAGGGGGTCAGGGGGAGGGGTATGCGGCCTCTGTCGCGGTGCGGGGTTCCGACATCGGCGCGGCGGCAGGCGACCCCTCCCCTAGCCCCTCCCCCAAGGGGAGGGGGATTCGTTCGGTGCCTCTTCACAGAGGAATCCGGCCGCCCCTCAGGGACGGAGCCCGCTGACCAGGGCGACATAGTCCGGGTCGTCGGGCGGGATCAGGCCGTGGCGGATCAGGAAGTCGATGATGACCAGGTTGCAGTTGTCCTTGAATTCCCGGGTTTCGGCGACGATCCCGGCGACCCGTTCGATCGGCCAGAGGGCGAAACTCTCGATCTCGCCGTCGGTGTTGCGGGGCACGAAGTCCGGCGGCAACTCCAGGTCGAAACAGAATTGCACGTCGGGCTTGAGGCCTTCCGGCGCCTGCTGGACATAGGTTATCGCGCCAACCGGCCGGGCCCGCCGCGCCAGGGCTTCGGGAATGTCCGCTTCCTCGGCGCATTCCTTGACCAGGTTTTCCATGAGGCCGAGCCCGGCGGGCTGGCCGCCGGCCACCATATTGTCGAGCCGGCCCGGATAGGTCGGCTTGTCCCGGGCGCGCCGCCCGATCCACATGTGCAGCGCGCCGTCGCGCCGGGTGTAGCCGTTGAGGTGAACGCCCCAGGCGCGCAGCCCGAGAAAGGGCACGGCGGCCCGGTCGACGACGAATGCGGGCGTTTCGCCGAACCGGCGCGCCGCCGGATAAAGCTCGCCGCGCAGCCGCGCGATGGCTCCGGCCTCCGACAGGCGCGCCGCGGCCCCGGCCATGGCCTCGTTTCGCGCCGCGACCGCCCCCGGCCCGCCTGCAGCCAGACCGTCCGCAAAGGTCAGGCTGCCGTCGCCGGCCCGGACGATGGCGGCGGTGGCGGCGAGCAATGCCTCGATCCGGTCGTTGCGCACCGCGCCGAGGCGCCGGCCATCGACGGCAAACGGCGCAAAGGCCGCCGGATCGTGCCGGTTGATTTCGCGAACCCGGTCCAGGAAGCTCATGCGCGGCGCGCAGGGCTGCCGGCCTGTCGCCCGCTCATGCGGGCGCGGTCACGGTCAGGCCGATCACCAGTCCGCCGATCAGGCCGCAAACGCCGAGAACGAGGGCCGCCAGCGCGATCCGGACCGGCCATTTCCGGCCGCGCCCGGCGACCAGCGCGATCCCGGCCATGAGCACGGCAGCCAGCCCGGCCGGCAGCGGAACCATCAGGCCGGCGACGGCCATGGGAAGGGCGAACAGCGACAGGGCGATGGAGAAGGCGGCGCGCACTCCGGTCAGGCGCGTCCGGGGCTCGCGCGCCCGGGATTTGCGTGCCCGCGGGCGGGCGGCCTTCGGCGGGGGCCGCTTCTTCCCGGCGGGGCGGGCGGATCGCTTCTTTCCCGATTTTGCAGCGGCACTCATGACGCTGTCGCAGGCAGCGCATCAGTGGCGGTATTCCGGGCACTCCCGTTCCAGAATCCGATGCACCGAACGGAAGTGGTTCTCCGCCATGTCGGCCTCGTCTTCCGCGATCTGTTGCGCGGTCAGTTCGGCAACGTCCTCCGGCACCGGCCGCAGCGGTTTGCCGGTCGACAGCGCCATGACCTGGTGCATCGCCGCGCGTTCCAGGTAGTAGAGCCGGTTCCAGGCAAGCGGCACGGTCCCGCCGGTCACGATGACGCCGTGGTTGGCGAGAAACAGGGTGGAGCGGTTGCCCAGCGCCGCCGCAATGCGGTCGCCCTCCTCACGGTACCCGGCGAGACCGTTATAGGCGTCGTCGTAGCTGACATCGTTGTGGAACATGAGCGAAGTCTGGCTGAGTGGCAGCAGCGTGGGATCTTCCAGCATGGTCAATGCCGTCGCATGGGGCATGTGGGTGTGCAGAACGCATTTCGCCTGCGGCGCCGCCTTGTGCAGGCGCCAGTGGATATAGAAGGCGCTGGCTTCCGGCGGCTCGTCGCCTTCGACCAGGGCGCCGTCGTCGTCCACGAGCAGCAGGCTGGACGCGGTGACTTCCGACCAGTGCAGGCGCCGGGGATTGATCAGGAACAGGCCGTCGGAGCCGGGAACGGCGAAACTGAAATGGTTGCAGACGCCTTCGCCGAAGCCGAGCCGGTCCGCCATGCGCAAGGCGGCGGAAAGGTCCCGGCGCGCCTGCCGGATCGTTTCGCTCCGGGGATTTGTCGAAAGGTTCGCCACAGCCGGCGCCTCCCTGAATAATCTGTGAACAGTCTGTCGGGCCGATGGCGCAGGAATGTGACCGCGGCCCCCCGGCCGGTCAAGACCGTGCCGCGGCGCTCCGTTCAACGCCGCTGCAGCTAACGGATTTTGCACGCCTTCGTGAACGAAAGCGATTGGATTCGCCGGGGCCCATGCGTAGGTTTGTATGGCTTTTTCGCCACTCACCGAGAACCGACATTCCGGAGGATTCCATCATGAAAACAGTCAACGCATTGACCGTTGCCGCGGCCGTTGCCGGCGCCCTTTCCCTGGCCGCCGTGACCGCCGCGACCCCGGCCATGGCCGCCAAGACGAAGTGCTACGGCATCGCCAAGGCCGGCCAGAACGATTGCGGCAACGCCGCGGGCACGCACAGCTGCGCCGGCCAGTCCAAGGTCGACTACAGCGGTGACGACTGGAAAGGCGTCGCCTCGGCAACGGCCTGCACCGAGATGGGCGGCCAGACGAAGCCCTTCAAGGGTATGAACCCGAAGAAGAAGTCCAGCTGACGCCGGAAAGTTCGAAGGGGCGGCGCGGCCCGGCCGCGCCGCCTTTATTTTCGCCTGCGCATCATGCGCCTCTATCGTCTCCGGACGAAGGAAAACGCCTTGCCAGTTGTGCGCGGGCGTCCAGATATAAAGGGCCGACGGCGGCAGCGAATGGCGGTAGCGAATGGCGGCAGGGGACGGCATGGCCATCGAACACGGGGCCATCGAACACGGGACCGGGCTGGCTGACGCTTTCGCGCGCGATCCGGTCCCCGCCGCCGCCGGCATCGGCCTGCGCCATACCCATTACGGCGACTTCCTGAACGGCCGGCCGGCGACCGCATGGATCGAGGTTCATTCGGAAAACTATCTGTGCCCGGGCGGTCCGCGGCTGGCGACGCTCGAGGCGATCCGCCGGGACTATCCCCTGAGCTGCCACGGCGTCGGCCTGTCGCTCGGCAGTGCCGAAGGGCTTGATACCGCCCATCTTGCGCTTTTGCGGTCCCTGTTCGACCGGTTCGAGCCCGGCCTGGTTTCCGAGCATGTCTCCTGGAGCACGACCGGCGGCGACTATCTGAACGACCTGCTGCCGCTGCCCTATACCGAAGAGGCGCTGGACACCCTGGTGCGCAACATCGGCCAGGCGCAGGACGCACTCGGCCGGACCATCCTGATCGAAAATCCGTCCTCCTACGTCACCTTCGCCGAATCGGCGATCCCGGAATGGGAATTCTGCGTCGAAGCGGCGAAGCGCAGCGGCTGCGGCCTGCTGCTGGACGTCAACAACATCCATGTCAGCGCCTTCAACCACGGCTACGACGCGCTGAACTTTATCGATGCGATTCCCGGCGAGCTGGTCGGCTAAATCCATATCGCCGGCCACGCCGATACGGAGTGGGACGGCCGGCCGGTGCTGATCGACGATCACGGATCGACCGTGAAAGAGGCGGTCTGGGACCTGCTGGATACCGCGCTCGCGCGGGTCGGGCCGAAACCGGTTCTCATGGAATGGGATCTGGACCTGCCGCCGCTCGACACCCTGCTCGGCGAAGCGGCGCGGGCGCAGGCGGCGCTGGACAGGCTTGGGCCCGAGCCCCGGATTCTGGACGATGTTGCCTGACCTGCAAGCCGCCTTCCGCGCCGCAACGATCGGCCGCGACGGCGAGGCGGTGGCGGCCCTTTCCGCCGGCGGCATGCAGAACGGCCATCGCTTCGGCATTTACCGGAACAATATCTACCGGTCGCTGGCCGGCGTGCTCGAGGCCGCGTTCCCGACCGTCCGCAATCTGGTCGGCGATGAGAAATTCACCGTGCTGGCCCGGCGGTTTATCGCGGAATACCCGCCGCAACGGCCCCAGCTGTTCGCCTATGGCGGCGACTTCGCGGCCTTCCTGGCCGGCTTTGCGCCGGCGGTCGAGGAACTGCCCTTCCTGCCCGATCTCGCGCGGGTCGAGTGGGCGGTGAACGAGGCCTATTTCGAGGCCGATGCCAAAATGCTGAACGCCGGACAGCTCGCCGGACTGGCGCCGGAACGCTATGCCGGATTGCGCCTCGGGCTGCATCCGACGGTACGCCTGATCGAATCGGACTGGCCGGTCTGGGACCTGTGGGGCGCCGAGGCGCTACCGGATTCGGGGCCGGATCCCGGGCCGCCCGGAAAGCAGGAGGGCGGGCAGCGCGTGCTGGTGCGCCGGCCGGAAAGCAAGGTCGACGTGGTCATGGCGACGCACGGCGACTTCGCCTTCCTCAGCGCGCTTGCCGCCCGCGATACGCTCGGTGAAGCTGCCGCTGCCGGCGTCGCCGCCGACCCGGACTTCGATCTTTCGGCCTGCCTCGCCGGACATCTGGCGGGCGGCACATTCCATTCCCACGTCACCAGCGATGCCGGCTGATTCCGGCAGGGCATCCCGGAACACCAGTCACGCAAGGAGCCGAACCCCATGAGAATGACCGAAACCAGGGCGACGGAAGAGGGGCTGGACGGCCTGATCCAGCAGACGTTCCGCCTCTTCGAGCTGATCCCCTATTCGCTGCTCGCGCTGGGCGCGCGGTTTGCCGTCGGCCTGTTTTTCTTCCGCTCGGCGCTGACCCGGGTCGGCGAGAAGATCGACCTCGGCTTCATGAGCATCCCGCTGCCCTGGGCGATTGCGGACAATCAGGATTTCGTGTTCGCCGAGTACAAGTATTTCGGTTTCGAGATGCCGGAATGGTTCCACGCCATTTCCATGCATCCGATCGTCTGGGCCGAGAGCATCGCGCCGCTGTTCCTGATGGTCGGCCTGGCGTCGCGCTACGCGGCCTTCGTCCTGTGCGTCATGGCGCTCGTCATCGGCCTGGTCGTCTATCCGAACTTCTTTTCCAAGGAGACGCTGGCGATCGCCGTGCTCGCCGCCATTGTCTTCAAGGGCGGGCCGGGGATCATTTCGCTGGATGCGCCGCTCCGGCGGATGCGCTGGCCGAACAACTGATCCTGCGTCCCCTTCGACAGGCTCAGGGCAGGCTCTCGATACGGCGCGACGCCTAGAACACCCAGTAGCCGCCGTCGATCAGGTGGCTGTCGCCGGTGTGGAAGGCCGAGGCGTCGCTCATCAGGTAGACGGCGATGCCGCCGAAATCCTCCGGCCGGCCCCAGCGCCCGGCGGGCGTGCGGGGCAGGGCGGCCTCCGCGAACCGGTCCCAGGCGAACAGCGTCATTGCACTTCGAATACGAAAAATGGGATCTGAAAATCAGGTCCCATTTTTCGGCCTTGACAATTGCCCTCATATGTGTTTCGTTGCAGCGCCTTCGTCGGTTCGATCCGTCGAAACGACGAAGGCCCCGGCGTCGCACCGCCGGGGCCCTCCAATCTGCGGAGCATAAGGAATGCCCGCTCATCAACACGAGTAGTATACATGACTGACCTAGACCTGGCGAGGCAAAACGCACCCGTCGAGGACGAAATCTCCATTTCTCTCAGCGACATCCCAAGACGCTTGGAGGCATCCGTGACTATACCTGTCGTAATGGGCCCAACGGTCAGCAGCGGGATTCCTACCGTCGTTGGATGCATACCGGCTGGCGTCTTGGCGTGCCGCTTCAAGGTTCCGTATCGCGATTCGCTCCGCAAGACCGGGTACCAGCGCAAGCCGCAACCGGGTCGGGTGAGCAAACTGGCAAAAGACCTAAGGGCTGAAACCGTCGACATACCAACGGCGGTCTTGCTGAATGTTCGGGAACGGCACGCTGAGCATCTCATCGAAATGGCGAAAGGCGGATCAATCGAGATAGATTCTGCCGACGAATCGTTTTCGCTCTACGTCGTTGATGGTCAGCACCGCGTTCTGGCAATACGGCAGCTTTGCGAAGAAGATCTCGAAGTCTGGAAAAACTTTTCTGTACCGTTCGTCTTGATGCTCGGTGCAGACGAACATCAGGAATTGCGGCAATTCTACGTCGTAAACAGCAACGCCAAATCGGTGAAAACAGACCTAGCGTTCGACCTGTTGAAACAGCAGACCGACCACGATGGGAAGGTGATGGATCAGGCAATCCGGGATAACAAGGCTTGGCAGATCAGTGGTCAATGCCTTGTGGATGTCTTGAACAAAACTTCGCCCATCTGGAAAGACCGGATCCGCCTCGCAAACGAAGACAAGGGTGACAAGATCATACCGGCCGCGAGCTTCATCAGTTCGCTGAAACCGTTGGTGAGCAGTCACTACTTCGGGCAGCTCGGTACTGAAAATCAGGTCCGGGTACTGAATGCGTTTTGGAAAGCGGTCAAAGAAGTGTGCCCCCAGCCGTTCGAAGGGCAGTACGGCAGCGACGGCGATCTCGAATTCCGGCCGTCGGACTTCACCTTACAGAAGGGTATCGGCGTTACTGCGATGCACGAACTCTTACTCGTTGTTCTCGAACATGTACGTTCTCGGGGTGCAAGTGTGTTCGACAGTGCAGCATATGTGGACCTGCTGGCTCCGGTCTTCGAAAATGTTCATGGCGACAACACCGATGGCGAAACCGTTCAAAGCCCGGAGTTTTGGCTTGTTGCACCGAAGGGCGGCGCCGCTGGCGGTTTTTCCTCAAGCGCCGGCAAACGGGTTCTTCGGGCAATGCTCCTGCGCCATCTTCCCGATATGGAAGTCGAGTAACCGAGGTCTCGTATAGGCCTGCAATGTGCTGGTAGTCAGCATTGGCACCAAATTTGCTCCAGTTGCCCGTCGAGGCGATTGCCAACACACGCCAAGGTGATCCTCCTAGCCCGCTTCGTAGAGGCGGGTTAGGAGGCCTAGTCTGGGCGGCCTAGAACACCCAGTAGCCACCGTCGATCAGGTGGCTGTCGCCGGTGTGGAAGGCCGAGGCGTCGCTCATCAGGTAGACGGCGATGCCGCCGAAATCCTCCGGCCGGCCCCAGCGCCCGGCGGGCGTGCGGGGCAGGGCGGCCTCCGCGAACCGGTCCCAGGCGAACAGCGTCTCGGTCATGTCGGTCTCGATCCAGCCGGGCAGGATGGCGTTGGCGGTGATGCCGTAGCGCGCGAAATCGACCGCCATCGCCCGGATCATCGAGACGACGGCGCCCTTGGTTGCGCCGTAATGCTCGTTGCGCGCCGCGCCGGAGAGGGCGGCGAGGCTCGCCGTGGCGACCAGCCGGCCGCCGGGATCGCCCTCTTCCGCCCGCTCGACCATGTGCCGGGCCGCCGCGCGCAGGGTGTAGAACGCGCCGTCCAGGTTGACCCGCATCACGCGCTGCCATTCGGCGTCGTCGATCTCGAAAAAGCTGCGTTTCCGGCCGGTGACCCCGGCGTTGGCGAACGCGCCGTCGACCCGGCCGAATTCGGCGAGGGTCTCGGCGAAGGCGGCCTCGACCGCGGCGCTGTCCGAAACGTCGACCTGCTGCGAACGGACCTTGCGGCCGGGCTCCGCCAGCGTTTCGGCCGCGGCGGCGTTTTTTTCCGCGTTGGTGCCCCAGATGCAGATGTCGGCGCCCGCCTGCGCCATCGCTTCGCAGAAGCCGAGGCCGATGCCGCCGTTGCCGCCGGTGACGAGCGCAACCTTTCCGGTCAGGTCGAACGGCTTGTACATGGCGGGCGCTCCCGGCGATGAAGACCCGCCTATAAAGCCGAACCGCCCGCGCCGTTCAAGTGCCGCCCCGACCTGGCGGCATCCCGGCCTTGAGTTCCGCAAGGCGGCGGCGCGCGCCCAAGCGGCCCGCCCGGAGGTTCTGAGACGGCAATCGCCTGTCGAATTGGCCGGCGGCACGGTTTTGCCCCTGCCGGCCCGGTCGTTTATTCGGTTGACAAGCCCATCGCCGGATCGCTATATCTTCGTGCGAAACGCAAGCTGGCTTGCCTTCATTCCGAGGCCCGCGCTCCGGCGCGGGCTTTCGCGTTTCCGGGACCCATGGATTTCCAGTGACCTATATTGCGTATCTGGACGAATTCGGCCATGTCGGTCCGTACATCGATCGGACGCACCCGAAGCACAATGACAGTCCCGTTTTCGGCCTCGCCGGCTTCGTCCTGCCCCTGGACGAGGTCAGGGGCTTTGCGACATGGTTCTTCAAGCGAAAGTGCGAATTGCTCGCTTTCGAAATCGCCCGGTCCGAGGAACATCCCGCAATGTGGGAGAAGAAGGGATCGAGCCTCTACACGGTCAGGAACGTTGCAACCTACCCCGAACTCCGCAAGTTCACGAATCGCCTGCTCAACAAAATTGCAAGGCTCGGCGGGTTCGTGTTCTACGTCGGAATCGGGAAAACGGCGCCTGTCGGTATTCACAATCCGAATCTGCTCTACCGGAGGATCCTCAGCGAGGCCATAAATCGCCTCGATGACTTTTGCATCGAAGATTGCATTCCATCGAGCAATTTTGTGATGGCGCTTGACGAGCACGACCAACGCGCCGCCCTGATTACCGAAGCGTCGCGCAAAATGTTCGGAGGGGCGCAGCCGAGGCGTCACCTTATCGAACCCCCGTTTCAACTGGAAAGTCACCGATACCAGACGTTGCAGGCTGCGGACTGGATTGCCGGGCTGGTTGGCCGATTTGGCGCAGTTTGGGTCGACCCGGACGGCTTTCACGAAAATGCGGTCTTCCGGAAATTCTTCGAGGACCGGCTTCGCCGCGCCAGCCGGAGAAGCGGAATACGCACCTGAAGTCCGGCTTCCGGGAGCCTTATTTGAAACTCCCCTACGGTCTCTCCGCCCGGCCCGGTGCTCGCGACAAACGTCCACCGCAGCAAACCGGTTTCCGTGCCCGGAAAATTCAGACTGAATAGATGCCGACGAATAGCGAACCGGGCCACCGCCGGCCCTTTACAGGCGCGGCGGGCGCGGGCATGGATGGCGGACGACGAACGGGAGCGGGAAACGGTAACCATGGCGCGCGAAACCTTCACCTGGCAGGCCGAATGGGCGCACATTTCCTATGCGGAGACCAGCCAGTTCACCGAGACCTACGGTTTCGCCGGCAGCCACGGCGCGGTGAACCTGGAAGGCGTCCGCTTTCTTCCGGAAGGCCGGCCCTCGGACACGCTGCTCGTCTACATGCACCCGGCCTCGACGCTCCAACTCCTGCCCATGCCGCGGGCGATGGCGCGCCACGGCGTCCATGTCCTGTGCGCCGCCAGCCGCTATCCGAAGAACGATACGGCGCTGATCATGGAAAAGGTCGCGGCCGATCTCGGCGCCTGGGTCCGCCACGCGAAGGAGGACTGGGGCTACGACAAGGTCGTGCTGGTCGGCTGGTCCGGCGGCGGCTCGCTCTCCCTGTTCTACCAGTCCCAGGCCGAGAACCCGACGATCGTCCACACGCCGGCCGGCGACCCCTACGACCTGACCGCCGCGGGACTGATTCCCGCCGACGCGCTCATCTTCCAGGCCGCGCACCTGTCCCGCGCCGTGGTGCTGACCGACTGGATCGACCCGTCCGTGCGCGACGAAAACGATCCCGACAACCGCGACCCGGAACTGGACCTCTACGATCCCGATAACCCGAACCGGCCGCCCTACAGCGCCGACTATATCGCCCGCTTCCGCGCCGCACAGCTCGGCCGGATGCGCCGCAAGACGGCGTATGTCCGCCAGATGCTCGAAGACCTGAAGAAGCGCGGCGGCAACGAGGTCGAGCGCAGCCTGATCACCCACCGGACCATGGCGGAGCCGCGCTTCCTCGATCCAGCGCTGGACCCGAACGACCGCAAGCCGGGCGCGTGCTATCTCGGCGTGCCGGAAACGGTGAACAGCGGCCCGGTCGGCATCGGGCGCTTCTCGACCCTGCGCGCCTGGCTCAGCCAATGGTCGCCGGACGATACCAACGCCCATGGCGAGAAATGCGCGCGCACGGTCGGCGTGCCGTTGCTGGCGATCGAGAATTCGGCCGACGATGCGGTGCCGCAACCCCACACCGGCATGATCCATGCCGCCGCCGGCAGCGCGGACAAGACGATGAAGGTGATAAAGGGCGCCACCCACTACTATCTCGGCCAGAAGGACAAATTGCAGGAAGCGGCCGACACCTGCATCGACTGGCTGAACGCGAGAGGCTTCTGTGCCTGACCCGGACGGCCCGGCGGGCGGCGGCCCGCAAATCGGAGGACTGGAGGGCCGGGTCGCCATCGTCACCGGCGGCGGCCAGGGCATCGGCCGGGCGGCGGCCCATGCCTTCGCGGCCTGCGGCGCGCTGCCAGTCGTCGCCGACATAGACGGCGAAAAAGCGGCCTCGGTGGCCGGCGAGATCGGCGAAGCTGCCCTGGCTGTGCCGACCGACGTCGCCGACCCGGCCTCGGTCGAAGCGCTGGCCGAAACCGTGCTGCGCGCGCGGGGCCGGATCGACATCCTGTTCAACTGCGCCGCGATCTTCTCGACCCTGAAGATGCGCCCGTTCTGGGAGATCCCGCTCGACGAGTGGCGGCGGGTGATCGACGTCAACGTCACCGGCACGATGCTGGCGACCAGGGCGGTCGTGCCGGCGATGCGCGAAGCCGGCTGGGGGCGGGTGATTAACGTCTCCTCGGCCGCGGTCAACCGCGGGCGCGACCGATACCTGCATTATATTGCATCAAAGTCCGCTGTGATCGGCATGACACGCTCGATGGCGCGGGAATTGGGCGACTTCGGCATTGCAGTAAATTGCATACTGCCCGGCGCAACCATGACGGAAATTCCGCGCGAGACGACCACGGCCGAGGGTTTCAGGGCCTTCGCCCAGAGCCAGTGCTTCAAGCGCACGGAAACGCCGGACGACCTGATCGGCGCCATCCTGTTCCTCGCCTCGCCGCAGACCGGCTTCCTGACCGGCCAGTCGCTGACCGTCGACGGCGGCGGCTCGCACCTGTAGTCCGGCCGGATGAACATTCTGTTCGTTTGCACCGGCAACATCTGCCGCTCGCCGACCGGCGAGGCCGTGCTGCGCCGCATGGCCGAGGCTGCCGGGCTGGGCGACGCGGTGACGGTCGAGTCCTGCGGCACCCATGCCTACCATATCGGTCAGCCGCCGGATGCCCGGGCGCAAGCGGCCGGCGAGCGGCGCGGCTATGATTTCTCCGGCCAGCGCGCCCGGCAGATCGCTAGCGCCGATTTCGACCGGTTCGACCTGATCCTGGCGATGGACGGCGGCCATCTCGACCGGCTGAGGCGGGCGGCGCCGGCAGGGCGCGGCGACCGGATTCGCCGGTTTCTCGATTTCGCCCCGGGCGCCGGGCGGCGGGACGTGCCCGATCCCTACTACGGCGGCGCGGAGGATTACGAACTGGCGCTCGACCTGATCGAAGCCGGTTGCCGCGGCATCGTCGCGATGCTGCCGGAAGAAAGGCCATCGGCATGACCGGCTTCGGCGACCTCTGGAAACTGGATGCCACGGACCAGGCGGCGCTCGTCCGGCGGGGCGAGGCGAGCGCCGCCGAACTCGTCGATGCCGCCATCGCCCGGATCGAACGGCTCAATCCGGCCCTGAACGCCGTCGTCCATCCGATGTTCGAGCGGGCCCGGAAGGCCGCGGCGGCCGATCTGCCCGAGGGGCCGTTCCGCGGCGTTCCGTTTCTCCTCAAGGACCTTGCCGCGGAGTTCGCTGGCGAGCCGATGACCGAAGGATCGCGGTTCCTCGAAGGCTACGTTTCGGACGGGGACAGCGAACTGGTCGCGCGCTACCGCGCCGCCGGTCTGGTGACGCTGGGCAAGACCAACACGTCCGAGTTCGGCCTGCTGCCGACCGCGGAGCCCGAACTGTTCGGCCCGGCGCGCAACCCGTGGGACACCGGCCGCATGACCGGCGGCTCCAGCGGCGGTTCGGCGGCAGCGGTCGCGGCCGGCCTCGTGCCGGTGGCCCACGCCAACGACGGCGGCGGCTCGATCCGCATTCCGGCGTCCTGCTGCGGGCTGTTCGGCCTGAAGGCGACGCGCGGGCGCAATTCGCTGGCGCCGCATTACGGCGATATCGGCGGCGGCATTGTCCACGAACACGTCGTCAGCCGCTCGGTGCGCGACAGCGCGGCGCTGCTCGACGCCACGGCCGGCTCCGTGCCCGGCGATCCCTATGCCCCTGCGCCGCCGGCCCGGCCGTTCGCGCAGGAGGTCGGGGCCGATCCGGGCGCGCTCAGGATTGCTGTGATGACCGGCTCGATGAACGGCTGCGACGTCCATGCAGATTGCGTCGCCGCGGTCGAGGATGCGGCCCGGCTGTGCGAATCCCTCGGCCATCGCGTCGATTATGCCGAACCGGATATCGAGTGGGAGACGATCGCCCGGCTGTTCTCGAACCTGTGGACCGGCACGTTCGGCGGGGCGGTCGCCGACTGGTCGCGCCGCCTGGGCCGGGAGCCGTCGCAGGAATATTTCGAGCCCTGGACCTGGCGCATGTACGAAGTCTCGCAGAAGGTCGGCGCGGCCGACTATCTGCTCGCGGTCCAGGACGCCCAGCGCATCGCCCGCATCGTCGGCCGCTTCTTCGAGGACCGGGACATCCTGCTCACGCCGACGGTCGCTGCGCCGCCCCTGCCGGTCGGCAGCTTCGTCTGGACGGAGGAAACCCGCCGCTCCGCCCGGCAGGCCGTCGCCCGGTTCAGTTCCCACACGCCGCTGTACAACGTGACCGGCCAGCCGGCGATGAATGTCCCCCTGGTCTGGAACGACGCCGGATTGCCCGTCGGGGTGCAATTCGCCGGCCGCTACGGCGACGAGGCGACGCTGTTCCGCCTGGCGGGGCAGCTGGAAAAAGCCCGGCCCTGGAAGGATCGCTGGCCGGCAATCGCCGCCTGACCCCGGCCCTGCACCTGGAGCGCGACGAGTCGCGAAGCGGCCGAGGCGGATGCGGGGCCCGCCCGCGCCGCATGGTATAAGCGATGACCGCCGAAAAAATCCGGGCATCGAGAAGCAGGCACACATGACCGTTACGCATGAACCGCAAAGTTGCGTTCGCTGCGCGATCACCGATCTGGTGAGCCGCTACGCCCACATCATCGATCGTCGCGGGGCCGACGCGGTCGAGGAATTCGCCGCGCTCTTTGTCGAGGACGCGAGCTTCGACGTCCTGCCACGACCCGGGGGTGCGTCCTTCCCGGCGCGCGGGTCGATGGTCATTGCACGGCTCATGTTCGGCCGGCGCGATGCGGGCGATGCGGTCGCGAAACGGCGGCACCTGATGTCCAGCGTTCTCGTCGACGACCTTACGGAGTCCCGCGCGCGGGTGAGCTCGGTGCTGACGCATATGAGGCTCGATCAGCCGGTTCCGACAATCATCAATACCGGCTTCTACGACGACATCGTCGTCCGCGACGGCGACGGGCAATGGCGGTTCGAAAGCCGCTTACTCACCATGGAGTATGGTTTGGCCAAGCGCCCGCGGATCGATTCGCCCACGCCGTAAGCCGGCAGCTGTCAGACAAAGGGGCGCTGCGCTGAACCGGGGTAACAGGATCTATTCAATTTCGAAAAGAGGGGGACACCCGTGAACGATGATGCACCTTCGGCTGCCACGGTCAGCGCGGACGCATTCGTCGCCATCAGCGCCCTCGTAGCCGACTACGGCCTCGCCATAGATGCCGGCGACTTCGAGCGCTTTCGCCGAATCTGGGCCCGGGATGCCCATTTCGATGCGGAGCCCGATCTCGGAGTCGTGGAGGTCCCGCTGGTCGGGTGCGATGCCATTGTCGCGGCGTTCGAAACGATGCGCGCCAGGCCCAGGGATCGCCGCACCCGCCACTACACGATGAACCTGCGTCTCACGCCCGGCGCGCGCGGCACGGTGCACGGCCTGTCGGCGCTGCTCGCCGTTGCGATGCTCAATAGCGACGGGTCGCAGGTGGTGCACCGCACCGGGTGGTACCGGGACGTGTTCGTGCGCGAAGACGGCGCGTGGCGGCTGCAACGCCGGCTCCTGCAATACGACGTGGCCGATCCGGGAGCCCGATCGGCTGCGAGCGAGGTCCGGCCATGAACGCGATCCACTTTCGCCTGCGTAATGAGACGGCGGCCCCGGCGGCACACTGGCTCTTGAAATAAC
Organism: Rhodospirillaceae bacterium; assembly: GCA_028819475.1. Lineage (NCBI taxonomy): Bacteria > Pseudomonadati > Pseudomonadota > Alphaproteobacteria > Rhodospirillales > Rhodospirillaceae > Rhodospirillaceae bacterium. Next base: position 99,032 of record JAPPLJ010000030.1, on the reverse strand, counting down.
GCCCCTGCGAGGCTGTTTCCCGCACGCGCCCGATCCCCGGCTCTTCGGGCTGAAATCTACCGCCGGCCGAACAGCCGCTCCAGATCGTCCAGCTTCAGTTCGACATAGGTCGGCCGGCCGTGATTGCACTGGCCGCTGTGGGGCGTGGCCTCCATCTGGCGCAACAGGGCGTTCATCTCGTCGCCGTTCATCGGCCGGCCGGCGCGGATCGAGCTGTGGCAGGCGATCGTGCCGCACACCTCGTCAAGCTTTTCCTTCAGCGAAAAATCGCCGCCCAGATCGACGACCTCGTCGGCCAGGTCGCGCACCAGGCCCTGGATGTCGCCGTCGCCGAGCAGCGCCGGATATTCGCGCACGACGATGGCGCCGCCGCCGAATTTCTCGATCGCCAGCCCGAGTTCCGCCAGGTCGCCGCGGCGGGCGATCAGGGCGTTGGCCGCGTCGTCGTCCAGCTCGACGACTTCCGGGATCAACAGGCCCTGGCGCTGGACGCCGCCGTTGGCGAGCGCCTTCTTCATCTCCTCGTAGACCAGCCGTTCGTGCGCCGCGTGCTGGTCCACGATCACGATTCCGTCGGCGGTCTGGGATACGATGTAGGTCCGGTGAACCTGGGCCCGGGCCGCTCCCAGGGGATTGTCGAAACCCGTGTCGTCGACGTCCGGCGCCTCGACCGGCTGCGCCGATGGCGCCGAGACGCCGTCAAACGCGTCCGTTGCGGGCCGTTGCGCGGCGTCGGGGCCCTGCCACTCGGTCGTCGCTTCGGCCATGCCGTCGTAGGCCGGCCGATGGCCGTTGAACGAATGCCCGGAAGCATGGGACGGCGCCGCGCCGCTCGACGGCCGGAACGAGCCGAGCGCGGCGTCCGAAACCGTCGACGACGCACGATGCCCGGCCTCGGCCAGCGCATGGCGCAGGGCGCTGACGATCAGCCCGCGGACCGTTCCGGCATCCCGGAACCGGACTTCGGTCTTGGCCGGATGGACGTTCACGTCCACTTCGGCCGGCGGAATATCGAGAAACAGGGCAACAAGCGGATGGCGGTCGCGGGCCAGGAAATCGCGATAGGCGCCGCGCACGGCCCCGGTCATCAGGCGGTCCTTTACCGGCCGGCCGTTGACGAAGAGATACTGGTGCCGCGCGGTTCCGCGATGCAGCGTCGGCACGCCGATATGGCCGGTCAGCCGCAAACCGTCGCGCATGGCGTCGACGCGCACCGCATTGTCGGCAAAATCCTTGCCCAGGATCGCCGAGAGCCGCGCCAGCCGGACATCGAACATGTCCCCGGTGTTGACCGGTAGCGCAAGCAGGGGGCGTTCGCCGTCGCCGCGCAGGCTGAAACCGATTTCCGGATGGGCCATCGCCAGGCGGTTGATGGTGTCGCAAACCGCCTGCTGCTCGCTGCGCTCGCTCTTGAGGAACTTGAGCCGAGCCGGCGTGGCGTAGAACAGGTCGAACACCTCGACCTTGGTGCCGCCCGGCATCGGCGCCGGTCCGGGAATGCCGCGCAGGCCGCCGTGAACGTGGATCGACCAGCCCGAATCGGTGTCCGCCTCCCGGGTCGCGATCTTGAGCCGGCTGACCGCGCCGATCGAAGGCAGCGCCTCGCCGCGGAAGCCGAGGGTCGAAATGTTGACGAGGTCGTCGCCCGGCAGCTTGCTGGTGGCGTGCCGCTCCACGGCAAGCGACAGGGCCTTGCGCCCCATGCCGCAGCCGTCGTCGGTCACGGCGATATAGCTCCGGCCGCCGTTGCGCACGACCGCATCGATCCTGCGCGCACCGGCGTCGATCGCGTTCTCGACCAGTTCCTTGACGACGGCCGCAGGGCGCTCGATCACCTCGCCCGCAGCGATCCGGTTAACAACATCTGGTGGAAGGAGACGAATCATTCACCAAATAATGTAGATCAATTCTCTCCGGAATTCGAGAGAAAATCGCGCACCATCGCCTTTGCCGCGTCCACGGCAGGTTGGGTATAGGGGTCCACCCCCAGCATGTATCCGGCGAGCGCCGTCTCCAGCATGAAATGCATCGCCAGGGCGCCGACGCTCTGCGCATCGACGCGTGTCCTCGCCAGCCGGATCCGCCGCACCGGGCGGCCGTTCTTGGCCAGAGTCCGGGATGTTGCGCGCGCTGCGGCCTGCATGAGTTCGCCGAGGGTCCGGCCGTCCATCCAGTCGAGGCCGGGGTCGTTGGGGCGCAGCGGCGGCGTATCGGCGGGCGGCAGGTCGATGAGCGTGTAGACGCCGGTCGGCGGGCCGTCGAGCCAGAACTGGAGCTGGCTGTGCTGGTCGACCATGCCGAGCGCCGGATAGGGCATGCTGCCGCAGCCCTGCTTGCCCAGGCTCTCCGCCCAGAGCTGTGCGTACCAGAGGGAAAAGTCCGCCAGCCGGTCGGCGTAGGGCATCAGGATGCTGGCGGTCGCGCCCCGCCCGCGCATCAGCGCAACCTGCATCGCCGCGCCCAGGGCCGGCGGGCAGGCCGCCGCCGCGTCCGCCGTCAACGCCTGTTCCGCAACCGCGCGCGCACCGGCACGGACCGCCCGGCCGTCGACGCCGTTGATGGCGGCCGGCAGCAGCCCGACATTGGCGAGAATGGACATGCGGCCGACCACGTCCGCTTCGTGGTCCACAATCCCGATGCCGTGCCGCAGGGCGAGCCGGCGCAGCGGCGACTCATCCGGTCCGGTAACGACAAGAAACCGCTTCGCGGCCTCGGCCGGGCCCAGCGCCTCCGCTGCCTCGGCCCAGAACAACGCGAAGACCGCCAGGGTCTCGGCGGTGGCGCCCGATTTCGAGACGGCGAGGAAGGCGCTGTCGGCAATTTCGGCTCTGCCTACCCGGCCCACGGTGTCCGGATCGGCATTTTCGATGAACGTCGACCGGCCGGCCCATGCGGTCGCGCACAAGGTCCTTGCGCCGAGCGACGATCCGCCCGCGCCGATCATGAAAATCCGGGATGTCCCGCCAGCCAGCGTCTGCGCCGCCGTTTCGATCCCGGGCAGGTCGTCGTCGCGAAATGCGTGGCGCATCAGCGGCGCGCCGGCCGCGTGCTCGTCGCGCAGCCGTAGCAAGGCGCGCCAGGCCTCGTTGCACGCGGCGTCGAAGGCGGCTTGCGACAGGCCGCCGGCGCCGGACGGCGCCGCAAGGATTCCGGAAATATCCTGCGAATAGAGGGGCGTCATCGGGATCGGCCGGCCCAGGTCGGCGCCGGCGGAAAACGGCCGGCCCCGCAGCGTTCAATGGTCGATTGTCACCTGCCAATGCTTACAGGCCGGCGGGCTTGCCGACAATGAAGAAGGTCAGCCGGTCGGGTTTCAGCAGGCTTTTCGCCACCCGCCGGACATCCGCCAAGGTGACCTTTTCGATATAGCCGTTCCGCCTGGCGAAATAATCCCGCTCCAGGCCCTCGAACTGCAGACCGACCAGCATGTCCGCGATCCGCGAAGAACTCGAAAAACGCAGCGGATAGCTGCCGGTGAGGTATTTCCTGGCGGCAGCCAGTTCTTCGGCGGTCGGCCCGGTTTCAGCGATTCGGGCCCATTGCTCCCGGATGATCGCGACCGATTCGGCCACCCGCGCATTCTCGGTCGCCACCGCGCCGAGCAGCAGGGACGTGCGCCGCATCGGCCAGAGATAGGAATAGACGGAATAGGCCAGGCCGCGTTTTTCGCGGATCTGCAGATACAGGCGCGAAGTGAAGCCGCCGCCGCCGAGGATATGGTTCAGGACATACGCCGCATAGTAATCGGGATGCCGGCGCGGCAGGCCCGGCTGGCCGAACATCGCCACGCTTTGCGGCGTATCGAACCGCTTGACGACAAGTCCGCCTTCGAGCTTCGGCGCGGCGGCCGGCACCGGGCGCGATTTCCGTTTTGCCGGCAGGCCGCCGAACGCCTTGTCGAGCAACACCGCGAGTTGGGCGGGGGTCACGTCGCCGACGACGCCGACAAACAGGTTGTCCCGGGTGAAATTATCGGCGACGAAGCGCTCCAGGTCGGCCCGGGCGATCGCGCCCAGGCTCTTTGTCGTGCCGGAAACCGGGCGTCCGTAGGGATGGTCCGGAAAGGCCGACGACCAGAAGGCGCGCCGCGCCAGGTAACGGGGCCGGCGGCTGTCGCGCAGATAGCCCGACAGCAGGCCGGCCCGCATCCGCTCGACCGCGTCGGCGTCGAAGCGCGGCCGGGTGAGCGCCAGCCCGATCATTTCGAACGCCGCGTCGTTGTTGCGGCTGAGCGTCCTGAGCGCGCCGTGGAACTGGTCGCGGCCGACCTCGAAGTCGAGCCGGATCGAGAGGTTTTCGAGCTTTTTCTGGAAGGCCAGGGCATCCATCGGCCCGGCGCCTTCGTCCAGCAGGATCGACGTCAGTTCCGCCAGTCCCTCCTTGCCGGCCGGATCGAACGAACCGCCAGCGCGAAACCCGAAGCTCATCGACAGGATCGGGTTGCTGTGATCCTCGACCAGCCAGGCGACGATGCCCGACCGGCTGACGACCTTGCGCACCTCGACGGCGGCCGATGCGGCGGAAACCGCGAACAGGGCGAGCGCGCCGAGAACAAGTGCGCCGAGAACGAACCCGGGGGCCGGTCCGGCGCTGCGCCGACGGGCGCTCATTGCCTCTGCTCCCCGGCCTTGTCCGCTTCGGCGGGCTCGTCCGGCAGCAACAGGGCGGTGACCGACTTGCGCCGTTGCAGGACGTGGCGCGCCGCGGCGTTGACCTGGTCGACCGTTACCGCGCCGATCCGCGCCGGCCATTCCTCGACGTCCCGCACCGTCCGGCCGATCGTCAGCGACGTTGCGATGGCGTTGGCGCCGGTCCGAAGGCTGTCGCGGGCAAAGATCGCCATGTCCTGCAATTGCCGCTTCGCCGCCTCGACCTCCTCTTTCGGCACGCCCTTTTTCAGGATCGTCGCCAATTCGTCGTCGACCGCCTCTTCCAGCCGGCCGATGCCGACACCCGGCCGCGGCGACGCAAACAGGTAGAAGCTGGACGGTCCGCGCCGGCTCGCGCCATAGCCGCTGCCGGCGGCGGTGGCCAGCTTCCGGCGCACCACCAGGCTCTGGTAAAGCAGGCTGGTAGAGGACGAGCCGAGCAGCCGCGCCAGCACCTGAAGGGCGTAGGCGTGCTCCGCGCCGCTGCTGTTGTAACCGGGCGCATGGTACATCCGGCTGAACGAAGGCCGGCGCACGCGGCGGTCGCGATAGATCACCCGGCGTTCGGCGCGCTGCGGCGGCTCCAGCAGGCGCCGGTGCGGCGGCGCCTTCAGCCGCGGCACGGGACCGTAGTATTTCTTCGCCAGGCGGCGCACCTCAGCGGGGTCGACATCGCCGGCGACGACAAGGACCGCGTTATCGGGGCCGTAAAACCGCCGGTAAAAGTCCAGCGCATCCTGCCGCGACAGCTGCGCCATCTCGTGCATCCAGCCGATGATCGGGCGGCCGTAGCCATGGTTGAGGAAAAGGGCGCGGCGCGCCTGCTCCCACAGGATCGTGGAGGGGCTCGCCTCGATACGCGAGCGCCGTTCCTCCAGGATGACGCGCCGTTCCTGGACGATGTTGTCTTCCGTGAGCACGAGGTTCGCCATGCGGTCCGCCTCGATCTCCATCATCCGGGGCAGGCGGTCCCTGGCGACGAACTGGTAGTAGCCGGTGTAGTCCCAGCTGGTGAAGGCGTTTTCCCGGCCGCCATTGGCGGCGACGATCCTGGAAAATTCCCCGGATTTCAGCGTTTTTGTGCCCTTGAACAGCAGGTGTTCGACAAAATGCGCGATGCCTGACTTGCCGGCCGGTTCGTCGATGGCGCCGGCCCGGTACCAGACCATATGGAGGGCGACCGGCGCCCGCCGGTTGACGATGACGACCCCGCGAAGCCCGTTCTTCAGGGTGAAGGTCTGCGCGTTGAACAAGCCCTGGCGTTGGGGCTCGGCCGCAACGGCCGGAACGCCGGCTGCCATCGACCCGCCCATCAGCATCAGGGCGGCAAGGGCCGGCCCCGCAAGCGCCGCGCGGCGCACAATTCGTCGACCGATCAAGGACTTCTCCTGCCTTGGCTGACGGGCCCGGCGGCAGGGAAAACCGCCCGCCCAACGCTTTGGGGGCGTTTCATGGCCGCAACTTGTGGCCGGGATGTGGCAATATGATCGACCGGGGCGCGGTCCGCCGCCCCGGGCGCCGCGCAGACCGCAACTGCGGCAGGAAATCCGGGCTAGCTTTTCTTCTTCGAAGGTTTGAGGAGTTCCTTTTCGCCTTTGCTCGGGTCGCCTTCTTTGACGATCTCCTTGCCGCGGGTCTCGACCCGGTCCTCGCGGACGATCCTGCGGTTCGTGTTCAGCGTCCGGCCCTCGGTCGTTTCGCCGGTTGTACCGGTCTTGAGGTCGATCTTCTTCGGATCGCCGACCTTTTCCGGAGCCTTGCCGGCGCCGGCTTTCGGCGCGTCTCCGGGTTTGCGGGTATCGCCGCCCGCGGCCTTGCCGGCTGTCGGCCGTTGCCCGTAACCCGGCGGGATCGCGAGCTTGTCCGTCTTGCCGCCGCCCTTGGTCGCCGACTGGTCGAGTTCCTTCGCGATCGGATTGACGCCGCTGAAGGCCTCGCCAAGGGTTTCGCAGCCGCCCAGCGCCAGCATCGCACCCAGGGCGACCGCGATCCCGAAAGGCCGCCGGACAGGGCGCTCGTGTCTCGTCATCGCCTTCGCCTCTCCATCGTTCCGCGAAAATTCCGGAGGACCGATTCGTCACGCTATGTAGCGTCATTCCGGCTGCCGAACAAGGAACCGACCAGTAATACCGCCACGCCGCAGGTGATCGCCGCGTCGGCCACGTTGAACGCCGCGAAATGCCAGCCGCGGACATGGAAATCGAGGAAATCCACCACGGCGCCGAGGCGCACCCGGTCCACCGCATTGCCGATCGCGCCGCCGGCGAGCAGGGCGATCGCCAGCGTCATCCACCGGCCGCGCTCCGTGCGCAGCCAGAGCAGAAGACCGGCCACGATGACGAGGCTCAGACCGACGAGCAGCCAGGGCTGCCAATCGGATTCGCGGTTGAACAGCCCGAAGCTGATGCCCCGGTTCCAGACCAGGACGATGTTGAGGAACGAGGTGACCTCGATCGCCGGCCGGGCGGCGCTGAGGGCGCCGAGAACCCAGACCTTGGTGATCTGGTCGAGCGCCAGGATCAGGGCGCCGAGGCCGGCGACGAAGCCGTATCGCCGGACGGCCATATCCGCCCTTCAGCGCAGGGCCCGGACCCGATGGGCCCGGACCGCATCGGCACAGCGGCCGCAGGTATCCGGCACGTCCGGATCGGCGCCGACATCCGGCAGTTTCTTCCAGCACCGGGCGCATTTCGGATGTTCGGCCGGTGCCGGCGTCACGGCGACGCCGGCGATTTCCGGCATGGCGAACGCGCCCTGCGGATCGGCGCTCGGCGTGAGCGTGGCGGCAGACGTGATCGCGATCTCGGCAAGGTCGACGCCGTTCATCGCCTCGACAAAATCGGGCGTCGCTTCGACCGCCGGGGCGGCGTCCAGACTCGAGCCGATCCGCTTGGCCGCCCGCTCTTCCTCCAGCGCGCCGGTCACGACACGCCTCAAGGCGCGGATCTTCGACCATTTCGCCGCCAGGGCGTCGTCGCGCCAGTCTGCCGGAATGTCCGGGAAGGTGCGCAGATGAACGCTGCCGGCATTGTCGCCGTGCCGGGCCGCCCAGGCCTCTTCCGCGGTGAAGCAGATCACCGGCGCAAGCCAGGCGGTCAGGCAGTCGAACAGAATGTCCAGCACCGTCCGCGCCGCCCGCCGCCGCTGCGAATCCGGCCGGTCGCAATAGAGCGCATCCTTGCGGATATCGAGATAGAAGGCCGACAATTCGGTGGCGCAGAAATGGTGCAGGGCGGCGTAGAAGCCGTGGAACTCGAAGTCGTCGCACGCCTTGCGCAATTCGCCGTCCAGCGCGTGCAGCCGGTGCAGCACCCAGCGCTCAAGCTCCGGCAAGTCCGCCGGCGCGACTTTCTCCTCCTCCGAGAAGCCGGCGACGTTGCCGAGGATAAAGCGCAGCGTGTTGCGCAGGCGGCGGTAGGTGTCGGCCTGCTGTTTGACGATCTCCGGCCCGATGCGCAGGTCTTCGGAATAGTCCGAGGCGACGACCCACAGGCGCAGGATATCGGCGCCGTACCGGTCGCAAATCTCCTGGGGCGCCGTCACGTTGCCCAGGGACTTGGACATCTTGCGGCCGTCCTCGTCCGTCACGAAACCGTGGGTCAGCACGGCCTCGTAAGGGGCCCGGCCGCGGGTGCCGCAGGATTCCAGAAGCGAGGAATGGAACCAGCCGCGATGCTGGTCCGAGCCTTCCAGATAGAGCGAGGCCGGCCAGACCAGTTCGTCCGGCTCCTGCTCCAGGCAGAAGGCGTGGGTGCAGCCGCTCTCGAACCACACGTCGAGAATGTCGTCAACCTTCTGCCACGGACCGTCCCGGTACGCGCCGCCCAGGAAGCGCTCGCGCGCGCCGTCCCGGAACCAGGCGTCGGAACTCTCTTCGCGGAAGGCTTCGATAATGCGCGCGTTAACCGCCGGGTCGTTCAGCACCTCGCCGGTCGCCGGGTCGGCGAACACGGCGATCGGCACGCCCCAGGCCCGCTGTCGCGAGATCACCCAGTCCGGCCGCTGCTCGATCATGGCGTACAGGCGGTTGCGCCCCGCCGCCGGCACGAAGCGGGTCGCGTCGATGGCGCCGAGCGCCACCTTGCGCAGGCCTTCCGCCTCACCGTCGCCCATGCCGATGAACCATTGCGGCGTGTTGCGGAAGATGACCGGCTTCTTCGAGCGCCAGGAATGGGGATACTGGTGCGTCAGGCGGCCCCGGGCGATCAGGGCATCGGCCGCGGCGAGGGCGGCGATCACCGCCTTGTTGGCGCCGCCTTTCTTCCCCTTGTCGGTAATGACGAATTCGCCGGTGAAGCCGGGCGCATCTTCGGTGAACGCCCCGTCCGCGCCGACGGTGAAGGGGATGGCGGTGTCGATGCCCCGGGCCCCGATCCCGGCTTCCTCGGCCGTCCAGATATCGAAGTCCTCGCGGCCGTGTCCGGGTGCGGTGTGGACGAAGCCGGTGCCGGCGTCGTCGGTAACGTGCTCGCCGGCAAGCAGCGGCACGTCGAACCCGTAGCCGCCGAGGCCGGCCGCGCGCAGCGGATGGGCGCAGGTCGCCGCCGCCAGATCCTCCGCGCCGACCGCCCGCCGCTTCTCGAAACTTTCGACCCGCGCCGCGCCCATGACGTCGGCGGCGAGGGCGTCGGCCAGAATCAGCCGGTCGCCGGCCTTCGCCCAGTTGCCGTCCGGCGCCGCGGTGACTTCGTAAACGCCGTAGGGCAGGCGGCCGGAATAGCAGACCGCCCGGTTGCCGGGGATCGTCCACGGCGTCGTCGTCCAGATGGCAACCGAGGCGCCGACGAGATCGCCGGGCCCGCCGACGACCGGAAATTTCGCCCAGATCGTGTCGGACTCGTGGTCGAGATATTCGACCTCCGCCTCGGCGAGCGCCGTGCCCTCGACGACCGACCACATGACGGGTTTCGAGCCGCGATAGAGCTTGCCGCCGGCGGCGAACTTCATCAGCTCGGCCGCGATCAGCGCCTCGGAGTCGAACGTCATCGTCAGGTAGGGATCGTCCCAGCGGCCGATCACGCCGAGGCGCTTGAACTCCTGGCGCTGGACCTCGATCCAGTGTTCGGCGAACTCGCGGCATTCGCGCCGGAAATCGTTGATCGGGACGGCGCCGCGGTCCCGGCCCTTGGCGCGGTACTGCTCCTCGATCTTCCATTCGATCGGCAGGCCGTGGCAGTCCCAGCCCGGAACGTAGTTGGCGTCCTTGCCCAGCATCTGCTGGGTCCGGTTGATCAGGTCCTTGAGGATCTTGTTGAGCCCGGTGCCGATATGGATGTTGCCGTTGGCGTAGGGCGGCCCGTCGTGCAGGATGAATTTCTCGCGGCCCGTGCTGATCCGGCGCAACTGGCCGTAGAGATCCTCCTCTTCCCAGCGCTTCTGGATTTCCGGCTCCTTCTTCGGCAGGCCGGCGCGCATGGGAAAGTCGGTTTGCGGCAGGAAAATCGTGTCTCGGTAGTCGACGGTCATCGAAAGGGTCCGGGAAAGGGCCGGGCCTGTTGCGCCCGGTGTGAAACTGGAACGGCGAAAGTGCCCGGCGTGTTAGCGCCCCGCCGGGAGGGCGGCGATAATTCGGCGCGCCGCCGCCGCATCCTTCGCGATCTGCGCTTTCAAGGCGTCCAGTCCATCGAATTTCCGTTCGGGCCTGACATAATCCACGAAACGCACCCTGGCGAGCCGGCCGTAGATATCCCGGTCGAAGTCGAAGATGTTGACTTCGAGCAGGAGCTTGTCGTCGCCGATCGTGGGTCGTTTGCCCAGATTGGCGACGGCGGGCAGCCAGACCGGCGCACCGCCGCCCGGTTCGTCGAGCGCGATCAGAACCGCGTAGACCCCGTACCGGGGGCGCAGGTAATCGCTGATATCCAGGTTCGCGGTCGGGAAGCCGATGGTCCGGCCGCGCCGGTCGCCGGGCAGGACATGGCCCTCGATCTCCCAGGACCGGCCGAGCAGGGCGGCTGCAGTCGCCGGGTCGCCGTCGCGCAGCGCCTGCCTGATCCGGGTCGAGGAATAGCTGCCGCCGGTTTCGTCGTCGACGGCGGGGACGACGGTGAGGCCGAAACGGCCGGCATCGCTGTAGCCTTGCAGGGTCGCGACCGAACCGCCCCGGCCCTTGCCGAAGACGAAATCGTAGCCGACGACGAGGCGGCGGATTTGCAGGCCCGCAATCAGGATTTCCTCAACGAAGGCTTCGGCGGTTCGGCCGGCCATCGCTTCGTCGAACGGCAGCACGTAAAGCAGGTCGATCCCGAGCGCTTCGAGCTGGCGCACCTTGGAGCGCAGCGGCGTCAGCCGGAACGGCGGCTGCTCCGGCCGGAACCAGGAGCGCGGATGGGGCTCGAAGGTCAGCACGCCGGCCGGCGCGCCCGCGCTCCGGGCGGCCTCGACCGCGGCGCCGATTACCGCGCGGTGGCCCTCATGCACCCCGTCGAAATTGCCGACCGCGACGACCGCGCCGGCCGCCTCGTCCTGGATTTCCCGCCATGTCCGGATCAGCCGCATTGCGCGGCGGGTCAGCCGTCGCGCGACGGCACCTTGACCATCGCTTCCCCTTCGATCACCGGCTCGCCGTTCACCATGCAGATCGTATCGAGAATGGCCCGGCACTTCTCGTCGTTGAGCTCGCGGACGGTGAGCCGCGTGTTCACGGTATCGCCGGCGCGCACCGGCGCCATGAAGCGGAGCGACTGGCCCAGATAGATGGCGCCGGGCCCCGGCAGCTTGTTGGCGATGACCGCCGAGATGAAACCGGCGGACAGCATGCCGTGGGCGATACGCCCTTCGAACATCCCCTCGCCGCCGAACTGCTCCGACAGATGCAGCGGGTTGATGTCGCCCGAAACCGCGGAAAAATTGGCGATATCCGCTTCGGTGACCGTGCGCGAATAGACCGCGGTCATGCCGATCTCGAGATCCTCGAAATAATATCCGTGGAGTTCGGCGCTGGTTACGGGCGCATAGGCCGGGCCGCGATCTTCGGATCGCTGGTCGAGGGGCATCGGTTGTCCTCCGAAAGACGGTGAAACGGGGCGCGCGCGAAGCTATGGGCGGGCCGGAACCCCAACAATGCGACCGAAGGTATCCGGCCCCCGCGACGCCGCCGGGACGCCGGCGGGACGCCGGCGACAGACACCCCTGAAATCTCCGAAGCGCCCCGAACCGGCGCGCGTCTACTCCGCGGCTTCCCGGATCGCGGCCCTGCGCCGTTCGGCCGGATCGCGGAACAGGCGCATCAGTTCGGCCTCGCGCTCCGCGGCGCAGGCCATGCCGGCTTCCTTGATGTGGCCGTAGCCGCGGATGTCCTCCGGGATATTGGCGATCTGCACCGCCAGATCGTGGGTTTCGGCGTCAAGCCCGTCGATCAGTTCGCGGACGGTCGTTTCGTAATCGGCGATCAGCCTGCGCTCCGCCTTGCGCTCCGCCGTCCGGCCGAACGGGTCGAACGGCCCGCCGCGCAGGCCCTTGAATTTCGCCAGCACGGCGAAGGCGGTGAAGATCCACGGGCCGTATTCGCGTTTTTCGAGATGGCCGGTCTCGGGATCGCGCCGGGCCAGCAGCGGCGGCGCGAGATGGACCGTCATGCGGTGGTTGCCGTCCTCGAAGGCCTGGGCGGCCCGGCGGCGGAAATCGCCGTCCGAATAGAGCCGGGCGACCTCATACTCGTCCTTGTAGGCCATCAGCTTGTGGAAGTTCCGCGCCACGGCGAGCGCCAGGCCCGACCGGCCCTTTGCCTTGTCCCGCTCCGCCGCTTCGGCCGCCCGCACCAGGCTTTCGTACCGGTCGGCCCAGGCGGCGTTCTGGTAGGCCGTCAGGTCCTTGCACCGGAGCGCGACGATCTCGTCCACCGTCTCGGCCCGTTTCGGTTTGAATTCGAGCGGCGCGGCCGGAAACGCGATCCTGCGCACGGCTTCGAGGTCGACCGCAGCGCGCCGGCCCCAGTCGAGCGCCCGCTTGTTGGCCGTCACGGCGACGCCGTTCAGTTCGATCGCTTCGAGGATCGAGGCTTCCTGCAATGGCACCATGCCCTTCTGCAGGGCATAGCCAAGCATGAACATGTTGGTCGCGATCGAATCGCCCATCAGGCGGGTGGCGATGGCGGTCGCTTCGAGCGCCTCGAACCTTCCTTCGCCCACCGTCTGCCCGACGATATCCAGCAGGGCCTGGCTCGGGAATTGCAGGTCCTTGTCGCGGATGAAGCCGGCGGTCATCGTCTCCTGGGTGTTGACGATGGCGCGGGTCTTGTCCCCGCCCATCTTGGCGAGCGCAGCATTGCTCGACGTCACCACGAGGTCGCAGCCGATCACCGCATCCGCCTCGCCGGCCGCGATCCGGACCGCGTGAATGTCCTCCGGCCGCTCGGCGATGCGGATATGGCTCATCACCGCGCCGTTCTTCTGCGCGACGCCGGTATGGTCGAGGGTCGTGACGCCCTTGCCCTCGATATGGGCGGCCATGGAGATCAGGGCGCCGACGGTGATGACGCCGGTGCCGCCGATACCGGTCACCAGGATGCCGTAGGGCTCGCTACAGTCCGGAACGGCCGGCTCGGGGATCGCCTCGTCCGGCAGGTCGGCCGGGCGCACGGTTGCCGCGGCCCGCCGCGGCGCCGCGCCATGCACGGTCACGAAGCTCGGGCAGAAGCCCTTGATGCAGGAGAAATCCTTGTTGCAGTTCGACTGGTCGATCTTGCGCTTGCGGCCGAATTCGGTCTCGACCGGCGTGACCGACATGCAGTTCGACTGGACCGAGCAGTCGCCGCAGCCTTCGCACACCCGCTCGTTGATGAAGACCCGCTTCGGCGGATCGTAGAATTCGCCGCGCTTGCGGCGGCGGCGTTTCTCGGCGGCGCAGGTCTGGTCGTAGATCAGCACCGATACGCCCTTCCATTCGCGCAGGTCGCGCTGCACCCGGTCGAGATCGTCGCGGTGGTGGAAGGTGACGCCCGGCGCGAAATGCATCGACGTCGGGTACTTGTCCGGCTCGTCGGAGACGATAACGACCTTCTTCGCGCCCTCGGCATAGACCTGGAGCGAGATGTCGGCCACCGTCGGCTGGCCTTCCACGGGCTGTCCGCCGGTCATCGCCACGGCGTCGTTGTAGAGAATCTTGTAGGTGATGTTGACGCCGGCCGCGACGCAGGCCCGGATCGCGAGCAGGCCGCTGTGATAGTAGGTGCCGTCGCCAAGGTTGGCGAAGATGTGCCCGGCGTTGGAGAAGGCGGCCTGGCCGATCCACGGCGTGCCTTCGCCGCCCATCTGGGTGAAGGTCGCGGTGTTGCGGTCCATCCATTGCGACATGAAATGGCAGCCGATGCCGGACACCGCCCGGCTGCCTTCCGGCACCCGGGTCGAGCTGTTGTGCGGGCAGCCGGAGCAGAAATAGGGCGTCCGGTCGAAGCTCACCGGTTTGGCGGCCAGCGCCTTTTCCTTGCGGTCGAGGAATTCGAGGCGGCTCCGGATGCTCTCGTCGTCGTGGAACTTGAGAATCCGCTCGCCGATCGCCCTTGAAATCGTGGCGGGGGACAGGTCGCTCGACGCCGGGAGCAGCCAGTCGCCCTTCTCGTCGAACTTGCCGATGACGCGCGGCCGGGTCGCCGCGTCCCAGTTGTACAGCTGCTCCTTCAGCTGGTTCTCGACCAGCGCGCGCTTCTCCTCGACGACGACGATCTCTTCGAGTCCCCGGGCGAATTCCCGTACGCCGTCCTTCTCCAGCGGCCAGATCATGCCGACCTTGTAGAGCCGGATGCCGATCGCGGCGGCCTTCGCCTCGTCGACGCCCAGATCCTGCAACGCCTGGCGCACGTCGAGATAGGACTTGCCGCACGTCGCGATGCCGAGGCGCGGCCGCGGGCTGTCGATCGTCACCCGGTCGATCCGGTTGGTCCGGGCGAAGGCGAGCGCGGCATAGGCCTTGTGCCGGAGCAGCCGGTCTTCCTGTTCGTGGATGCCGTCGGGCCAGCGGATGTTCAGGCCGCCGGGCGGCGGGGTGTAGGCGTTCGGCGTGTCGATCCGGACGCGGTCCGGCGAGACGGAGACGGATGCGGCGCTCTCGACCACTTCGGCGACCGTCTTGAAACCGACCCAGGCGCCGGTATAGCGCGACATCGCCCAGCCGATCAGGCCGTAGTCCAGCATCTCCTGGACGTTGGCCGGATACAGGACCGGCACCATGGCGGCGATGAACATATGGTCCGACTGGTGGGGCAGGGTGGAGGAGCTGGCGCCGTGGTCGTCGCCGGCGCAGATCAGGACGCCGCCATGTTCCGACGAGCCCGCCGCGTTGCCGTGCTTCAGCACATCGCCGCAGCGGTCGACGCCGGGGCCCTTGCCGTACCACATGGCGAAGACGCCATCCTTGGCGGCGTCGGGGAACAGCGGCAATTGCTGGCTGCCCCAGACCGCCGTCATCGCCAGGTCTTCGTTGACGCCCGGCTCGAACTTGATGTGGTGGCGTTCGAGATATTTCTGCGCGCGCCACAGGTTCATGTCCAGGACGCCCAGCGGCGAGCCGCGATAGCCGCTGATGAAGCCGCCGGTGTCCAGGCCCGCCGCGAGGTCGCGCTGGCGCTGCATCATGGGCAGCCGGACCAGCGCCTGGATGCCGGTCAGGAAAACCCGGCCTTCCTCCAGCTCGTACTTGTCTTCGAGAGTAACTTTTCGCTGCGGCGTGGCGGCCATGGGTTCGAGAATTCCGTTTCGGGCAAATCCGGTGTGCGCCCGTAACCTAAGTGTATCGGCGCGGGACGCCAAGCGCGGCTTTGGCATGGGCCGCATTCGGCGCAGCCCGCCGCCGGCCGGTGCCGGTCCGCGGCGGCGCCGGCCACGTTTACAGCTTTATGACGGCTTGTTAGAACCGCCCCATCGCGTGCGGGTTGCCCGAAGGCTGTCTTCCCGGCCGGCTCGAACGAAGGGCGGGTTCGACCCGGAATGTACAACCCGGAAAGAACGATTCTCTCCGGGGCGTGGCGGGGAATTTCATGAAACTGATCGCCGGCAACAGCAACCGGCCGCTCGCCGAAGCGGTCTCCGCCTATCTCAACGTGCCGCTGACGCAGGCCAATGTGCGCCGGTTCTCCGACATGGAGGTGTTCGTCGAGATCGAGGAAAACATCCGCGGCGAGGATGTCTTCGTCATCCAGTCGACGTCGTTCCCGGCCAACGACAACCTGATGGAACTGCTGGTGATGCTGGACGCGCTGCGCCGCGCGTCGGCGCGCCGGGTCACGGCCGCGGTGCCTTACTACGGCTACGCCCGGCAGGACCGCAAGACCGGCCCGCGAACGCCGATATCGGCAAAGCTGGTCTCAAACCTGATCACCACGGCCGGCGCCAACCGGCTGCTCACCATCGATCTCCACGCCGGGCAGATCCAGGGCTTCTTCGACATTCCGGTCGATAACCTGTTCGCCGCGCCGGTCTTCACCGCCGATATCGACCGGGAATACGGCAAGGACAACGGGGCCAGCGAGGCGGTGATCGTGTCGCCGGATGTCGGCGGCGTGCTGCGCGCCCGGGGCATCGCGCGCCGGATCGGCGCCGACCTCGCCATCATCGACAAGCGGCGCGAGCGGGCCGGCGTCTCGGCGGTGATGAACATCATCGGCGACGTCAAGGGCCGGGTCTGCATCCTGGTCGACGACATCGTCGATTCCGCCGGGACCCTGTGCAACGCGTCCGACGCCCTGATGAATGCCGGCGCCGAATCGGTGGCGGCCTACGTCACCCACGGCGTCCTTTCGGGCGGCGCGGTCGGCCGGATCGCCGGATCGCCGATCGGCGAGATGGTGATCACCGACTCGATCCAGGCAACCGAGGCCGTCCGCGTCTCCGACAAGCTCCGGCCGCTCAGCATTGCGCCGCTGATCGGCGAGGCCATCCGGCGGATCAGCGAGGAGACCAGCGTCAGCAGCCTGTTCAACTGAGGCGGCCTTGTCCGCGACGGGCATCGCCGGCAATCCGCCGCGGCCACCTGTCGCTTGATTGCGGCATCCGCCCGGACCCATATCGCGGCGTCCGCGCGCGGCACCCCAAAAAGGCCCGAGGGGAGGTCGGACGGGCGGGTTCCATCGAATATCGGGACGAATTCTGGAGACGATCGATGAGCGACTACGCTGTGCTCGAAGCCGCGGCGCGCGACCGGGCCGGCAAGGGGGCCGCCCGGGCGATCCGCCGCGAAGGCCGCTTGCCGGGCGTCATCTACGGCGGCGGCCGGGATATCGTGCTGCTGACGATGGACCCCCGGGTCCTGCACGCCCGGATGCGCAAGACGGGATTCTTCGCAACCCAGTTCCATGTCGATGTGGCCGGGGAAAAGCACCGGGTCCTGCCGAAAGAGGTGCAGTTCCACCCGGTCACGGACGATCCGATCCATGTCGATTTCCTGCGCGTGACCGACCGGACGCGGGTGACGGTCGAGATACCGGTCCGCTTCGTCAACGAAGAGGCCGCGCCGGGCCTGGAGGTCGGCGGCGTGTTGAGCGTCGTGCGTCACACCGTCGAAGTGGCGACCGCCGCCGGCAACATTCCGGAGGAGATCGTCGTCGATCTCAGCGGAATGGAAATCGGCGATTCGGTCAGGATCGGAAACATCACCCTGCCGGAAGGCGTGCGGCCGACGATCGCCGACCGCGATTTCATGATCGCCTCCATCGCCGCGCCGATGCAGATCGTCGAGGACGAAGAAGAAGACGAGGAAGACGACGAAATGGACGTCCCGACCGTCGCCGAGGACGAGGCGTCGCAGCAGGACGACGAGGACGGCCCGGCCGAATCCTGATCCTGCACCGCTGCGAAGTTCCGGCGCGGCGGGCCACACCGTAGGGCGCAGCCATGTTGCTCCTGGTCGGACTGGGCAATCCCGGGCCGAAATTCGCCGGCCACCGCCATAATTTCGGCTTCATGGCGCTGGACGAAATCGTGCGGTGCTACGGCTTCGGTCCCTGGCGCGGCCGCTTCGCCGGCGCCGCCGCGGACGGCGAGGTCGCCGGCACACGCATTCTGGCGCTCAAGCCGATGACGCGGATGAACCTGTCGGGCCGCTCGGTCGGCGCGGCGGTGCGTTTTCACAAGCTCGATCCGGCCGATGTCGCCGTTCTCTACGACGAACTCGATCTCGTGCCCGGCAAGATACGGGTCAAGACCGGCGGCGGCCACGGCGGCCACAACGGCATTCGCGATATCGCGGCGCGCATCGGTCCCGACTTTCGCCGGGTCCGGCTCGGCATCGGCCATCCGGGCGACAGCGACCGGGTCACGGGCTATGTCCTGCACGATTTCACCAAGGCGGAGCGCAGGACCGCCGGCGCGCTGATCGATGCGGTTGCCGAAGCCCTGCCCCTGCTGGTCGGTGGCGACGACAACCGCTTCATGACGAAGGTCAGCCAGACCATGAACCCGCCGCCCCCGAAACCGGACCCGAAGCCGCCGCCGAAACCGCCTCCGAAAACGAACGACCCGCCAGTGTCCGAAGGCTCCGCAGCGCCGCCTGCCGCCGAGGGGGATGCCGGATAGATGGGGTTCCGCTGCGGCATCGTCGGGCTGCCGAATGTCGGCAAGTCCACCCTGTTCAACGCCCTGACGGCGACGGCGGCCGCCGAGGCGTCCAACTATCCGTTCTGCACCATCGAGCCGAATATCGGCCGCGTCGCAGTGCCCGACGACCGGCCGGCGGCGATCGCGGCGCTGACCGGCTCCGCCGCCGCCGTCCCGGCGCAGCTGGAATTCGTCGATATCGCCGGGCTGGTGCGCGGGGCGAGCAGGGGCGAAGGACTGGGCAACCGGTTTCTCGCCAACATCCGCGAGGTCGACGCCATCGCCCATGTCGTGCGCTGCTTCGATAGCGGCGCCGTGCACCATGTCGAAGGGGCGGTCGATCCGGTGCGCGATATCGAGACCGTCGAAACCGAACTGATGCTGGCCGATCTGGAAAGCCTGGAAGGCCGTGCGGAGAACGCCCGGCGGCGCGTCACCGGCGGCGACAAGGACGCCCGGGAACGGCTGAAGGCGATGGAGCCGGCGCTGGCCGCGCTCGAGGCCGGGCGTCCGGCGCGACAGGCGGATGTCCCGGCCGGCTCGGAAAAGGCGTTTCGCGACCTGCAGCTGCTCACCGCCAAGCCGGTCCTCTACATCGCCAATGTCGACGAGGAATCGGCGGCGACCGGCAACGGCCATTCCCGGCAGGTCGAGGACTTTGCCGCCGCCAGCGGGGCGGCCTCGGTGGTCATCGCCGCGGATATCGAGGCGGAACTGGCGCAACTGGAGGACGCAGCCGAGCGCCAGGCGTTTCTCGAATCGCTGGGACTAGGCGAGCCCGGTCTCGACCGGGTGATTCGCGCCGGATACGATCTGCTCGGACTGATCACCTTCTTCTCGACCGGGCCGAAGGAAACCCGCGCCTGGACGGTGCCGCGCGGCGCCACGGCGTACGAGGCGGCCGGCGAGATCCACTCGGATTTCCAGCGCGGTTTCATCCGGGCGGAAACGGTCTCTTCGGAGGTTTTCCTCGAATCCGGCGGCGAACAGGCGGCCCGGGAGGCCGGAAAAATGCGCAGCGAAGGCCGGGACTATCCGGTCAGGGACGGCGATATCATGCTTTTTCGCTTCAACGTGTAGTGGGATTGCAATTTCACTTGACGCGAAGCACCAGTTGCCTATCTGTTTCCGTTGAAAGCCCGGGTGTGCTCGGGCTCGCTTGCGATCCGGCGGGGAGTTGCGGCTCCCCGCCATTTTATGTCGGACATGACCAAACGGGTCTGCATCTTCGTAGATGGCGAGAACTTACGCCACGTGATCGGCGACCTGTTTACGCGTGCGCAATTCGATCCACGGGATTATTTGCCGGAACAGGCGGACTGGACCGGTTTTTTCGACGATCTGGTTTATCGGGCGACCGGCGGCAACGGCGAACGAATTCGCGCATATTGGTATGTCGTCCAGCAGGTCGATCCGTTTCCTGTATCCGCCTTGGCGACTGGTCGAATTCCGAGACGGCAGGTCAACCTGGCACTCGGTAACCGGCTGATGTGCGACAGCCTTGGTATCGAATCGTTGGCGGATCTGGCTGCCAAAGCGGACGAGATCAGAGCTTTTCTCAATCGCGGAGCGGATACCATCCGGGCGCGGTTCGAATCGTTTCTCCGGGCTCAAGACAGAATTTCAGCGGCGCATCGATCCGTCGAATTCCGGCGATCCGGCTCGATCGGATACAATGTTCTCTCGGCCCGCTTCGGCGAAGAAAAGACCGTCGACGTCAACCTCGCCGTCGACATGAACATGCTAAGAGACATTTACGACGTCGCCGTGATCCTCTCCGGCGATCAGGACTATTTGCCCGCAGTTTCCGCTATCAAGAACTTCGGAAAGATCGTTATCAATGTTGCGTTTCTGACACGCGGCGGAAGTCTGTTACCAGGCGGCGCGCGGCGCCTGAATCAGGCGACTGATTGGAGTATGTCCGTTTCCTACGAGGATGTGCGCCGCCACCTCGGCCTGCCGTCGCTTGAAGAGGCGGAAGCCCGAGAACATTAGATTGGCTGGAGGACGGTATCGATGGGCGAATGGATTGCGGTAACCGCAGAAGACGGCCACGAGTGCCGGGCCTGGCTTGCGAGGCCGGAGGGCGCGGCGAAGGGCATCGTCGTCGTCATGCAGGAGATTTTCGGCGTCAACGACCATATCCGGCGGGATACCGACAAGTTCGCCGGCCACGGCTATGTCGCGATCGCGCCGGCGGTCTTCGACCGGGTCGAGAACGGCGTCGAACTGGGCTACGACGAGGACGGATTTGCCAGGGGCCGCAGCGTCGTCGGCGAACTGGGCTGGGACGGGCCGCTGCTCGATGTCCGGGCCGCGGCGGATACGGCCGCCTCGGCAACCGGATGCGGCGGCCCGGCGTTCGGCGTCGGCTATTGCTGGGGCGGCACGCTCGCCTGGCTGGCGGCGACGCGCCTCGCGATTCCGTCGGTCGGCTACTATGGCGGGCGTACCGCCGGGCTGGTGGACGAACAACCGCAGGCGCCGGTCATGCTGCATTTCGGGGCCAGGGACCATGCGATCCCGATGGCCGATGTCGACACGATCCGCGAGGCCCACAGGGGCGTGCCGGTCCATGTCTACGATGCCGGTCACGGCTTCAATTGCGACGCCCGGAAGGATTACGACCCGGCCGCCGCCGGCCAGGCGCTGCGGCGCACACTGGCTTTCTTCGAATCGCTGACCTGAGGGGTCGCCGCGGCGCGCGCGGTCAGAGTGCGCAGAACTCCAGGCTCACGCCGTTGGCCTGCGATCCCGTGACGGCGACGGTCTGGTCGTCCTTGCGCGTGTATCCGATGCCGCCGGCCTCCAGGGCCCTGACCGTCTCCGCCGGATCGGTCACCGAAAGCGCCATGCCGGCGACGAACGGCGGCCGCCATTTCCGCCGCCTGAGTTCCGGCAGGGCGTCCCCGGCGGCGGCCTCGGTCAGGAAGCGCAATTCGGTCGGGCCGACCTTTACGCTGAATTCCTGCCCGCCGATCTCGGTCACGGCATCCCGGCCCAGAAACTTCTTCCAGCCGGCCTGGGCCGCGCCGGTGCTCCGGACCACGACGGTCATCGAGTCGATGCCGGTGACGCCGTTGGGGTGGTCCGTCCATTCCGGCCGCCAGACCAGATCGCGGGTCAGATGCTGGCAGACGAAGGACGAGACGCCCGGCGTGGCCCCGTTGAGGTAAACCAGCTTGAAGGCCGGTTCGACCTCGCCCTCGGGAAGTTCGAGCAGGCGCGACAGGTCGGCAGGGCCCTTGTAGCCGATGGCGGCGGCTTCGAGGGCCGCGCTGACCGCCTCCGCTTCTTCCGCCGAAAAGGCCAGGCCCATCAGCCCTTCGCGGAGCTTGAGAAACCGGTCCAGCTTGTTGGTGAATTTCTCCGGATCGACGATGCCGAGCAGCTCGACATAGTCGGTCTCGAACATGATGCAGTAGTTCGCCGTGCCCCAGCCCCTGTGCCGGCCCCGCGGGGTTATCGTGAAGCCGAGCTTCGCCCATTTCCGCCGCGCCGCTTCCAGCTTGCGGACGCCGACGATGGCGTGGTCGATTCCGGTGATCGGAACGGGCATGAGACTCCGGATATCTGGCCTGACGGGGTTCGAGTGCCCGAAGGTTAGACGCCGGAACGGGGCGAATCTTTGTGGCACCCGGCCCCTGCGACACCATGCCGGATTTTGCGAAGGCTAGCGGCGCGCGGAGGCCGGATTCTGGCCGTAAGTCGCGAATTTCCCAAGGATTCTCTGCATTTCCGCGTCGTCCAGTTCAACCGGCTCGCCGATTTCGAGCGCCTTGAGATACATGGCAGCCAGCGATTCGACCTCCACGGCGAGCGCCAGCGCCGCATTGAGCGTGTAGCCGCACGCAATCAGGCCGTGGTTGGCGAGCAGGCAGGCCCGCCGGTCCTCGAGGGCGCGGAGCGCGTTGGCCGACAGTTCGGCGGTGCCGAAGGTGGCGTAGGGCGCGCAGCGGATATCCCGCCCGCCGGCCGCGGCGACCATGTAATGGAAGGCGGGGATGCCCCTGCCGTGGCAGGCAAGCGCCGTCGCATGGACAGCGTGGGTGTGGACGATGGCGTTGAGGTCCGGCCGAACGCGCAGGATATCGCAATGGAAGCGCCACTCGCTCGACGGCAGCCAGTCGCCTTTGTAACGGCCTTCTGTGTCCATCCACACAATCTGGCCAGGCGTCAACGAATCGTAAGGAATGCCGGTCGGCGTGATCAGCAGCCCCTCGCCGGCCCGCACGCTGACATTGCCGGAGGTGCCCCGGTTGATGCCGAGCGGCTCCAGCTGCCGCGCCGCCGCGATGACCGCCTTGCGCAGCTTCAGATGGCGTGGCGGGGCGCTAGTCAAGGGGCCGCCTCAGCGGCTGAGGACGCGCCCGGCCACCGCATCCAGCCTGGCGGCCATTGCCGGGTCGCGCGCGTCGGGCGCCGTGATGACGGCGTGTTCGAGCGCCGTGTGACAGCCCTCCGGGCAGGCGCGGGTGCGCCCGGCCAGCCGCTGCGCCGCGTCCCTGACCAGCGCCCGGCCCTTGTCGGCATTGGCCAGAAGCACGCCGATGACATTCTCGACCGAGACGGCATCGTGGTCCGGGTGCCAGCAGTCGTAGTCCGTCACCATCGCGACGGTGGCGTAGCAGAGCTCGGCTTCCCGGGCGAGCTTGGCTTCGGGCATGTTGGTCATGCCGATGACCGAACAGCCCCACGAGCGGTAGAGGTTCGATTCGGCCAGCGTGGAGAACTGCGGTCCCTCCATCGCCAGGTAGGTGCCGCCGGCGCTGAACGGAATGTCCAGCGCCGCGCAGGACTCGGCAAGAACGCCGCTCAGCCGGTTGCACACCGGATGCGCAAAGGCGACATGGGCCACAAGACCCTCGCCGAAGAAGCTCTTGTCCCGGCCGAAGGTGCGGTCGATGAACTGATCCGGGAGCACGAAGGTGCCGGGCGCGAGCTCCTCCCGGAACGAGCCGCAGGCGCTGACTGAAAGAATCTCGGTCGCGCCGGCGCGTTTCATCGCGTCGATGTTGGCGCGATAGTTTATCGAGGTCGGCGAGTGGACATGGCCGCGCCCGTGCCGGGGCAGGAAGACCATGCGGATCCCGCCCAGCCGTCCGAACAGCAGCTGGTCCGAGGGCGCGCCGAACGGGCTTTCCACGGTCGCCCAGCGGCAGTCCTCCAGCCCGTCGATCTCGTAGATCCCGCTGCCGCCGATCACGCCGATCACGGGCGGCCGGTCCGGCGAGTGAATGTCGGTCGGCATCGAACGGATCAGCCTCGCGCCAGTTTCAGGAGCTTGACCGACGTATCGGCAAGCGCGGCGGGATCGACGATCCTGCCACTCTCCATCAGCATCCGGGCCGGGCGCATCTCGCGGCCGTTGTTGACGGTGTTCACCGCGACGATCCTGCCGCCCGCCATGTAGAAGACGGTGAACCGGCTGTCATCCGGATCGCCGCGCCAGAGAAGACCGTCCCAGCTTTCCGGCGCGCCGGTCATCTGCAGGTTGACATCGTGCTGGTCGGACCAGACCCACAGCGAGTCCTCATAGGCCTCGTCCGCGCCGCACAGGTTGCGCGCCACGGCCGCCGCCTGGTCCTGGGCGTTCTGGTAGCTCTCCAGCCGCAGGCGCCGGCCGGCGAAGGCGTTGGGCTGGTT
The DNA here is from genome assembly GCA_028819475.1 of Rhodospirillaceae bacterium. Lineage (NCBI taxonomy): Bacteria > Pseudomonadati > Pseudomonadota > Alphaproteobacteria > Rhodospirillales > Rhodospirillaceae > Rhodospirillaceae bacterium. Next base: position 75,211 of record JAPPLJ010000030.1, on the reverse strand, counting down.
GGCGACGTCGCCGGCGGCCCAGATGTCCGGATGCGAGGTCCGGCCCCGGTCGTCCACGACGATGCCGTTGTCGACCGCCAGCCCCGCGGTTTGGGCAATCTCGATATTGGGCAGGATGCCGATGCCGATGACGACGACCGTCGCCGGAACGACGCTGCCGTCGCCCAGCCGGACGCCGGTTGCGGCGCGGTTTCCTTCGATCGCGGCGACCGATACGCCGAGCCGGAGGTCGACGCCGCGCGCCCGGTGCATCCCCGCGAACCAGTCCGACACTTCCGGCGCCACGCTGCGGCCCATCGGCCGGTCGGCCGCTTCGAGCACGGTGACCCCGGCGCCCCGCTTCGCGGCGCTGCCAGCGATTTCGAGGCCGATGAAGCCGCCGCCGATCACCGCGACTTCGGTTCCCGCTGCGATCTGCGCCCGGATCGCTTCGCTGTCTTCGATCGTGCGCAGGTAGAAAACGCCGTCGAGATCGGCGCCCGGCACCGGCAGCCTGCGGACCCGCGCGCCGGTCGTCAGCATCAGCCGGTCGAAGCCGATGGTTTGCCCCTCGGCCAGTCCGACGGTCTTCGCCGCCGCGTCGATCGAGGCCGCGGCATTGCCGGCGATCAGCTCGATCCGGTTCTCGGCGTACCAGGCCGCGTCGTGCAGCCGGACCTTCTCCAGGCCGGCGTCGGTGACGATCAGCTCCTTGGAGAGCGGCGGCCGCTCGTAGGGGAGGTGCGGCTCCTCGCCGATCAGCAGGACGCGGCCTTCGAACCCGTATTGCCGCATGGCCTGGGCCGCACGCCCGCCGGCATGGCCCGCTCCGACGATGACATGGGTCCGGTCTGCGTCCATCTGCTGCGGATTCCTCGATATGAGGGGCCGGCGCGACCGCGCCCCGAAGACTGCTGTGACGGCTGCGGAAGCCTCCCCGAACCGCGCCGCCTTGCCAAGCCCCATGCGGCGGCCCGTGGCGATAAGGCTCCGGCGCCCCGCCGCCGGATCCAGACCCCGGTTCGCCCTTCGGCCGGGGTCACAAATCGTTGGCTGGAGAGGAAATCGCTGCCGCGACCCGGACCGGGCCTGAACAGGAAACATCAGCAGTTTCTTCTTGATAATTACATAACGATATGTTTATATCAATCTGTCAGCAATTGTTCAGGGCCGGGTCAGGCCGGCCCGCTATCCGGGGAGCTATCGGGACGTGGACCAGTTGCTTCTGGGCCTGAAGGCGGCGGCGGAGGGAACGCGCCTGCGCATCCTTTCGCTGTGCGCGCATGTCGAACTCACGGTGTCGGATCTGGTGCGCGTGCTGGGGCAGTCGCAGCCCCGGGTCTCGCGCCATCTGAGGCTGCTGGTCGAGGCCGGTCTCCTGGAGCGGCACCAGGAGGGCAATTGGGCGTGGTACCGCCTGGCTGAAACGAGCAGCGGCGCGCGCAACGCCGAGTTGGCGCGGCAGCTGATCGATCTGATCCCGGAAAGCGACGAGATCCAGGCGCTCGACCTGGTCCGGCTCGAAGAAATCAAGGCCGAGCGGGCGCGCATCGCCGCCGACTACTTCCGGGCCAACGCCGCGAGCTGGTCGGAGGTCCGCGCCCTTCACGTCGACCCGGCGCAGGTCGATGCCGCCCTGCGCCAGGTCGTGCTGCGCCAGCCGGTCCATAACCTGCTCGATATCGGCACGGGCACCGGCCGGGTGCTGGAACTGGTCGCACAGGAAGTGACCAGCGCCATCGGCATCGACCTCAGCCGCGAGATGCTGGCGGTCGCGCGGCACAATCTGGACAAGGACGGGCTGCGCCACTGCCAGGTCCGCCACGCCGACATGTACCAGCTGCCCTTCGGGCAGGAGCGTTTCGATGCCGTAACGCTGCACATGGTGCTGCATTATTCCGAACGGCCGGCCCAGGTGCTCGCCGAGGCCGCGCGGGTGCTGAAGCCCGGCGGCCGGGTGGTCGTGGTCGATTTCGCGCCCCACGGCATGACGGCGCTGCTCGACCAGCATGCCCATCGCTGGGCGGGTTTCGAGGACAGCGATATCCGGCGCTGGTTCCGCGCCGCCAGCCTGTCGCCGGAGGAGCCCGTGCTGCTGGACGGCGATCCGCTGACGGTCGCCATCTGGTCCGCCGCCCGCCCTGCCAACGATGCGGCGCCCGAACCGGAGGCGGATGCCGAGGGGAGGGCGGTTTCGTGAATCCGCCGCTCAAGCTGAGCTTCGAATTCTTCCCGCCGGCCACGGAACGGGACGAGGCCGCGCTGTGGCGCACCGTCGAGGCCCTGGCGCCGTTCGGACCGCGTTTCGTTTCGGTCACCTACGGCGCCGGCGGCTCGACCCGCGCCCGGACCGACCGGATCGTGCGCGCCATCAGGCGGGATACCGGCCTCGAGCCGGCGGCGCATCTGACCTGCGTCGGCGCGGTGCGCGAAGACGTCGACGCCATCGCAAAAGGATGGTGGGAGGCGGGCATCCGCCATCTCGTCGCCCTGCGCGGCGACCCGCCGAGGGACGCGGTCCGGTATGCGCCGCATCCGGGCGGCTATGAGAATGCCGCCGCCCTGGTCGCCGGCCTGCGCCGAGTCGCGGATTTCGACATTGCGGTGGCGGCCTATCCGGAATGCCATCCGGACTCGACATCGCCGGAGGCCGATCTCGACAATCTCAAGCGCAAGCTTGACGCCGGCGCAGCCTGTGCGATCACCCAGTTCTTCTTTGAGCCGGCGACCTTCCTGCGCTTCCGGGACCGGGCGCGTGCGGCCGGCATCGAAGCGCCGATCGTACCGGGCATCCTGCCAATCACAAATTTTGCCCGGGCGGTCCGTTTTGCCGGGGCCTGCGGCGCGACGGTCCCGGCCTGGCTCGCGGAGCTTTACCGCGGCCTGGACGACGATCCCGAGACCCGGTCGATGGTCGCGGCGGCGCAGGCGACGGAATTGTGCCAGCGGCTCCAGGCCGAAGGCATCGAAGCGTTTCATTTCTACACCCTGAACCGGCCGGCGCTGACGGCGGCGATCTGCCGGCGTCTGAGCGTTCGTGCCCCGCTGGAAGAGGCCGCCTGACCGTGAAGCGCAAGACCGACACGTCCTTCCGCCCTGCCGCCGCCGCGCTGGAGGCGCTCGCCGCCGAACGCATCCTGGTCATGGACAGCGCCATGGGTACGATGATCCAGGCGGCGGGGCCGACGGAAGAAGATTTCCGGGGCGACGCCTTCGCGCGCCACGACCGGCCCCTGCAGGGCGACAACGATCTCCTGAACCTGACGCGGCCGGACATCGTGCGCGGCATTCACGACGCCAACCTGGCGGCCGGCGCCGATATCCTGAAGGCCAACACCTTCAACGCGAACGCCATTTCACAGGCCGACTACGGCCTGGCCTATCACGCGGCGGAGATCGCCCGCGCCGGCACCCGGATCGCGCGGGACGCAGCGGACGCGGCGAGCGCGGCGGATCCGGCGCGCCGGGTTTTTGTCGCCGGCGTGCTCGGCCCGACCAACCGGACGGCCTCCATCTCGCCGGACGTCAACGATCCGGGCTACCGCAACGTGACCTTCGACGAACTGGTCGCGATCTACCGCGAGAATGCCGATGCGGTCGTCGCCGGCGGCGCCGATATCGTCCTGGTCGAGACGGTCTTCGACACGCTCAACGCCAAGGCCGCCCTGTTCGCCGTCGAGGATTCCTTCGAGGCGCTCGGATTCCGTTTGCCGGTCATCGTTTCGGGCACGATCACCGACCGCTCCGGACGCACCCTGTCGGGGCAGACCGTGGAAGCCTTCTGGACGTCGGTCCAGCATATCCGGCCGTTTGCCATCGGCCTGAACTGCGCCCTCGGCGCCGAGCAGCTGGCGCCTTTCATCGCGGACCTGTCGAGCGTCGCTGCGGCGCGGATCAGTGTCCATCCCAACGCCGGCCTCCCGAACGCCTTCGGCGGCTACGACGAGACGCCGGAACAGACCGCCGCTTTCCTCGGCGCCTGGGCGCGGGACGGGCTGGTCAACATCGTCGGCGGCTGCTGCGGCACCACGCCCGCGCATATCGCGGCGATCCGGGCGGCGGTCGAGGGCGTCGCGCCGCGCTGCGTCCCGGACGCGCCGGCCAGCCTGACGCTCTCGGGTCTCGAGCCCTTCCACCTCGCCGCCTGACCGGCGCAGTCGGCTACCGATGACGGAGAAGGCGAACAGCGCGCCCGAACCGGTCCCGGCATTGGCCCCGGCGATGAACGCCGCCCAGCGCTTCGTCATGGTCGGCGAGCGCACCAACGTCACCGGCTCGGCGAAGTTCCGCAAATTGATCGTGGCCGGCGACTTCGAGGCGGCACTCGACATCGCCCGGGAGCAGGTCGAGAACGGCGCCCGGATCGTCGACGTCAACATGGACGAGGCGATGCTGGATTCCGGGGCGGCGATGGTCCGGTTCCTCAACCTGATCGCCGCGGAGCCGGATATCTGCCGCGTGCCCATCATGATCGACTCGTCGAAATGGTCGGTCATCGAGGCGGGGCTGAAATGCGTCCAGGGCAAGGCGATCGTCAATTCGATCAGCCTCAAGGAAGGCGAGGCGCCGTTCCTGGAGCAGGCGCGGCGCATCCGGCGCTACGGCGCGGCCATGGTCGTCATGGCGTTCGACGAGACGGGGCAGGCGGATACCGTCGAGCGCAAGGCCGACATCTGCGCGCGCGCCTACCGGCTGCTGACCGGGCAGGCCAGGGTTCCGCCCCAGGACATCATCTTCGACCCCAACATTTTCGCCGTCGCCACCGGGATCGAGGAGCATGACGGCTACGGCATCGCCTTCATCGAGGCGACGCGGCGGATCAAGGCGGCTCTGCCGGGCAGCCACGTCTCGGGCGGCCTGTCGAACCTGTCCTTCTCCTTCCGCGGCAACGAGCCGGTGCGCCGGGCGATGCACTCGGTGTTCCTGTATCACGCGATACCCGCCGGCCTCGACATGGCGATCGTCAACGCGGGCCAGCTCGACGTGTATGACGAGATCGCGCCGGACCTGCGCGAGCGTGTCGAGGATGTCGTGCTGAACCGCCGGCCGGACGCGACCGACCGGCTGCTGGAGATCGCCGAGGACTATCGCGGCGGCGCGGTCCAGCGCGCGAGGGACGAGGGCTGGCGCGACGCTTCGGTCGAGGACCGGCTGAGCCACGCCCTGGTCCACGGCATCGCCGACCATGCCGAGGAAGACGCCGAGGAGGCGCGCCTGAAGCTCGGCAGGCCGCTGGCGGTCATCGAGGGGCCGCTGATGGACGGCATGTCGATCGTCGGCGACCTGTTCGGCGCCGGCAAGATGTTCCTGCCCCAGGTCGTCAAGAGCGCGCGCGTGATGAAGAAGGCGGTGGCGTGGCTGGAGCCCTTCATGGAGGCGGAGAAGAGCCGGAAAACGGCCGCCGCCGGCCGGATCGTGACCGCGACCGTGAAGGGCGATGTTCACGATATCGGCAAGAATATCGTCGGCGTCGTCCTGCGCTGCAACGGGTACGAAGTGATCGACCTCGGCGTGATGGCGCCGGCCGAGCTGATCCTCGACACGGCCGAACGGGAAGGCGCGGACCTGATCGGCCTGAGCGGCCTGATCACGCCCAGCCTGGAGGAGATGTGCCGGGTCGGCGCCGCGATGGACCGGCGGGGCATGACCGTTCCCCTGCTGATCGGCGGCGCCACGACCAGCCGGATGCACACGGCGGTGAAGATCGAACCGTCCTACAGCGGGCCGGTGGTGCATGTCACCGATGCGTCGCGGGCGGTCGGGGTGGCCGGGGCGCTGATGTCGCCGAAACGAACGGACGGTTTCGTCGCCGAGACCCGCTCCGCCTACGCGGCGCTGCGCGAGAGCCACGCCGGCGGCCGGCGCGACGGCGTGCAGACCGATCTCGCCTCCGCGCGCGCCAACGGGTTTCGTCCCGACTGGTCGGGCTATACGCCGCCGCGGCCGGCGCAGGCCGGCCCGGTCGTGCTGGATAACGTCGCCATTGCGGACCTGGCGCCGCGCATCGACTGGACGCCCTTCTTCCGCACCTGGGAGCTGGCCGGCGCCTTCCCGCGCATTCTCGACGATCCGGCGGTCGGCGATGCGGCCCGCGCGCTCCATGCCGACGCGCTCGCCATGCTGGAAATGATGGCTGTGGAAGGCTGGACCTGTCCGAAAGGAGTCGCGGCCTTCTGGCCGGCGGCCCGGATCGGCGACGATATCGAGCTGTACCGGAGCGAGGACCGGCGCGACGTCCGCGACACGCTGCGTATGCTGCGCCAGCAGACCGCCCGGACCAACCGGCCGAATTACAGCCTGGCCGATTTCGTGGCGCCGAAGGAGAGCGGCGTGCCGGACTGGGTCGGCGGCTTCTGCGTCACGGCCGGGCAGGGGATCGAGGAGGCCGCCGCGGATTTCGAGCGGCAGAACGACGATTACGGCGCGATCATGGTCAAGGCGCTGGGCGACCGGCTGGCCGAGGCCTTCGCCGAATGGCTGCATGAGAAGGTGCGCAAGGACTATTGGGGCTATGCGGGCGACGAAAACCTGAGCAATGCCGACCTGATCGCCGAGCGCTACCGCGGCATCCGTCCGGCGCCGGGCTATCCGGCCTGCCCGGAGCATACCGAGAAGCGCCGTCTGTTCGCCCTGCTCGACGCCGAACGCCACACCGGCGTCCGCCTGACCGAGAGCTGCGCCATGACGCCGGCCTCGGCGGTCAGCGGCTGGTATTTCAGCCATCCGGAGGCGCGCTATTTCGGCGTCGGCAAGGTCGGCCGCGACCAGGTGGAGGATTATGCCGCCCGCAAGGGCTGGACCGTCGGAGAGGCCGAACGCTGGCTGGCGCCGAACCTGGGCTACGAAACCGTCAGGCGGGCGGCGTAGGCGCGTGCGCCGCTGTTGCCGCCGCCATGAAGATGGCGGGGGATTCCATCCGCTTTGTGCCGCTCTGGGCGGGCCGGGCGCCGGAAAACGGCCGGATTTTGAACAAATGTTCAATTTCAGGCTGCCCAAGTCATTGAAATAGCTCTGTTTTTTGAAATTAAACAGACCGATCATTCTTATATGTTTTTTTGCGCCCGTCGGCCCTAACCCCTTGGAATCGTTGGAAACACGCCTCTCGGAAGTGCGCAAAATCACTCTAGCTAGGAAATTTTCCAGCCTCCCGGCCGGGTAGGAGCGCCGGTCGACACCGGGGGCGGCGTCCTTCGAGACGGGCGTTTCGAGACGGCCCTTCGGGCCTCCTCAGGATGAAGCTGATATTATTGGCCAATATGCCTCTTCATCCTGAGGAGGGGCTGAGGAGCAGTGCGCAGCACTGCGTCTCGAAGCCCCGTCTCGAAGGACGGGATGTCGGCCGGCCGCGGCAGGCGCATTTCGGGCGTTGACAAGGCCGATATAGGGCGCGGGAACTGCCGTGTCAAGGAATATTGTCTAAAAAAAGGAAATATTTTTTGAAGACCGTGACCGGCCCGCGCCCTCCGTGCCGATGCCCTGGCGATGCTGGAGGAAGATGGCGGCGGAAGGCGGGAGCCAGGCGAGAGGCGCGGCGGCGTTCCAGCCCGCGGCGCGGCGCTCTTCCGGCCCCCCTTGAAGGGCGCTTCAGCCGCCCGCCGCCAGATAGTCTTCGACCAGCGCGAATTTCCGGATCTTGCCCGATCCGGTGAGCGGGAAGCCCTCGACCTTCTGCCAGACCGTCGGCGTCTTCTGGGGCGAGATCCGGGCGCGGCAATGGCGGTGCAATTCCTCCGGATCGAATTCCCGGCCCGGCTCCAGGCGGACGAAGCAGGCGACGATCTCGCCCCATTTCTCATCGGGCAGGCCGACCACGGCGACCTCGGCGACGTCGGGATGCTCGATCAGCGTGTTCTCGATCTCGGCCGGGAACAGGTTCTCGCCGCCCCGGATGATCATCTCCTTCACCCGGCCGGTGATGCGCAGGTAGCCCTGGCGGTCCAGGGTTCCGAGATCGCCGGTGTGCAGCCAGCTCTCGGCGTCGATGGCTTCGGCGGTCGCCGACGGATTGTCGTGGTAGCCGATCATCACGCAATAGCCGCGCACACAAATCTCGCCGACCTCGCCGACCGGCAGCACCCGGTTCTCCCCGTCGACGCTGCGGATCGAGACCTCGGTCTGCGGCATCGGCAGGCCCGCCGTGTTGCAGACGATGTCGAGAGGCTCGCCGGCATGGTGCTGGGTAATCAGCGGCGCCGATTCGGTCTGGCCGAAGACGGTCTGGAAGCTGCAGCCGAAGCGTTCGACGCATTTGCGCACCAGTTCGGGCGCGACCATCGAACCGCCGGAGACCGCGATCTCCACCGACGACAGATCGTATGGCTGCTGGTCCGGGGGCTGCCGGTCCAGGCACTCCAGCATGGCGACCAGCATGGTCGGCACGCCGAGGGCCGCAGTCACCCGTTCGCGTTCGATCAGGCGCAGGACGGCGGCCGGATCGAACTGCTTGACGAGGAACACCGGGCAGCCGGCCTGGAGCGCGCCCAGGGTGATCATGCCGCAGCCGCTGGTGTGAAACATCGGCATGAAATTCGCCCACACCGAGTCCGGCCGGGTGTCGGTGCGCCGGGCGAAGAAGCGCGCATTGTTGGTCAGCGCCCGGTGCGACAGCACGGCCCCCTTGGGGAAACCGGTGGTGCCGGAGGTGTACTGGATCTGCGCCGCATCGCCGGGAGCGACTTCCGGCAGCGCCGCCGGCCGGTCGCCGGTGCGGAACAGGGCGTCCGGATCGTCCAGATCGACGATCTCGCGCACCGCGTCGAGCCCGCCGGCTGCGGCGGCGCCGATCTCCGCCATGGGATTGCCGCGAAAGCTCGCCACCGAAAACAGGGCCGACGCGCCGGATTGCTCGAGGACGTAGCGCAGTTCGTCTTTCTGGTAGGAGGGGTTGGCCGTCACCAGGACGAGGCCGGCCAGGCCGCAGGCGAACTCCATCAGCACCCATTCCGGCACGTTCGGCGCCCAGACCACCAGCCGCTCGCCCGGCGCGTAGCGCGACGCCAGCGCCGCCGCCAGGCGTTCGCTGTCGGCCAGCAGTTCGGCGAAGGTCCACTGCCGCTTGCGCTCGACCGACGGGGGATCGATCTCGACCAGTGCGGTGGCGTCGCCGCGCTGACTGGCCGCCTCGCGCAGGATGCCGCCGACCGTCGTCTCCAGCACGACATCGTCGGTCTGGGCGGGAATGTAGGATTCGGTGAGGTCGAAGCGGTACATGATCGAAAGTTCCGGCGGTCTTGCGATGTCCGGCTTATCGGCCGGCAATGTAGCGGAAGCCGAGCCGGGTGTCGCGAAATTGCTGTAGTGTCGGCCGTGGCACCGGAGCATCAGCAACGGCCAGAAATTCACGACGATTCGATGAAGCGACAGTCACCTACGTTGCCAAGAATCCGATTAGCGCCACGCAAGCCGCAAGGATGATAACCATACCGAAGCTGACGGATTTTTGTTCCTCACTGGAATGCTCGGGCCGAAGCGTTACCTGATTGCCTTTAATTTTGACAAAACGGGACAAGACAGCGACGCGCCGCGCGTTTACAGCCGCCGAGCCGAACGCTGGCAAATGGTCCAGCTTCAAATCCTTTTTGACAGCGACCGCATCTTCGTAGCCCTGCATTCCCAGTTCTTGCGCAACTTGGTACATGCTGACGCGATCAACGCCGAAGAGTTCGCTGAATACCGGTTGCAGGCTGACGGAAAGTAGACTGCGGGGCAAAAACACCCCGTGGCGGTTCAATTCCGAATTCAAGAATTCGAGTACGAACTCCGCCTTGAATGCAACGAGAATGGAATCACCGATCACTTCAACAATTGCCTTGGCGTCCTCTTCGCCGAGTGGATCATAACCCTTGAGGAACTTTGCGCCCAATCGATGGCGATGGTAGGCCTCGTCAGAAACGGAGCGCCCAGGATCGAAATACGAGTGATTGTAGATAGCGCTCCTGCCGCGCCATTTGACGAACGCGATTTCGACGATCCGGTCAGACTGCGAGTCGAGTCCGGTGGTTGAGATGGCAATACAGGTGTGACGTTTCGAAAGTCTCATTCTCGCTCGATATCTGCAAAGACGGAAAACCTGTCTAGTATGGCTTTCCGGGAAACTCCATTTCGTACAGCCCGTCCTTGGGTCACCGGTTCACCAGAGCGACTCCCAGTACAGCCACCGCCATGCCGGCGAGCGCGAGCGGCCCCAGGGTTTCGCCGAACAGCATCCAGGCGAACAGGGCGGTGACCGGCGGCACGAGGTAGAACAGGCTGGCGACCCGGCTCGCCGCGCCGCGCCGGATCAGCACCATGAGCAGCCAGACCGTGACGACCGACAGCATGACGGTGAGCCAGAACAGGGCGAAGAGGAATTCCGGCGCGCCGAAATCGACGCGCCAGCTTTCGGTCAGCGCCGCAGCGGGTACGATGACCGCGGCGGCGGCGATATACTGGTAGACCCCGCCGGACGCCGGATGCACGTCGGCGCAGTAGCGCTTCTGGTAGATGGTGCTCGCGGTAATGCCGAGCAGGGCCAGCCCCGAAAAAGCGTAGCCGGTCAGGCTTCCCTCGGCCTCGAGCCCGCCGTCGAGGCCCATCTTGCGCCACAGGACCATGGCGACGCCGACGAGCCCGAGCAGCAGGCCGAGCCATTGAACCGGCCGGACCCGCTCGCCGAGCGCCGCGCCGACCGCAGTCGCGGTCAGCACGGGTTGAAGGCACACGATCAGCGCCACGACGGCGACCGGCACGCTTTCGGCCATCGCGACGAACGCCCCGCCCAGATAGAGCCCGTGCAGCAGGATGCCGACGACCATGCTGTGCCCGGCCTCGGCGCGCGTCGGCCAGGCCGCCCGCATCGCAAGCGCCACGCCGATCATCAGCGGCACCACGAGGGCGAAGCGGACCGACAGGAAGCTCATCGGTTCGGCATAGGGCAGCCCGAACTTCGTGAAGATGAAGCCGGTCGACCACAGCGGCACGAAAGCCAGCGGCAGCAGGATATCGACGGCGGCGGGTCTGTCGGAAATGGCGGCGCGCTCCTCGGGTCGGCGTCCTTCGAGACGGGGCTTCGAGAGGCGATCCTGACGGATCGCTCCTCAGCCCCTCCCCAGGATGAAGCTGTATGGGTGAAGCAAACACAACCCTTCATCCTGAGGAGGCGAAGGCGAACGCCCGAGCCGTCTCGAAGGACGCCCTTGACACCTCCCTATACATGCAGGATATTTGCAAATGCAAATACCGCGTTGCAGCCGGGAGCGACGGTCATGGAATTCGGCTATTTCACGCTCAGCGACAACCACTATCCGGACAATCCGCGCACGCCGAACGATTTTGTGCTCGACATCCGCGAACAGGCGATCCTGGCCGACCGGCTGGGCTATCACTCGGTCTGGATCGGCGAGCATCATTTCGATTCCCTCGGCGTCAATTCGCGCCCGGACCTGCTGCTCGCCAGCATCATCCCGGAAACGCAGCACGTCCGCCTGGCGCCGGCCGTCGCCGTGCTGCCGCTGCACCATCCGGTCCATGTCGCGGAGACCTGGGCGACGCTGGACCTGCTGTCCGGCGGCCGGGTCGATTTCGCCGCCGGGCGCGGTTACGACCAGCGGGAATACGCGCCCTTCGGCGCCGACTTCATGAAATCGGCGGAATATTTCGAAGACGCCATCGAGATCATCCTCAAGGCCTGGGGCGACGGGCCGTGGTCGCACAAGAGCCAGTTCCACGACATCCCGGAAATGGAGATCACGCCCAAACCGGTGCAGAACCCGATCCCGTTCTACACGGCCTCCTTCTCCAACACCTCGCTGGAGATCGCGGCGCGCCACGGCACCAACGTCATCTGGGCGCCGTTCGCCGCCGGCATGATGTATGGCGGGCTCGACAAGGCCGCCGAGGCCTACCGCGAGACCTGCGCGCGCGCCGGCACCGAGCCGGGCCGCAAGATGTGCAGCTATTTCATCTATATCGACGAGAACGACAGCTACGGTCGCAGCAGCCAGATGGACTATTTCAAACACTGCGCCCTGCCGGCCTTCACCGGCGACCCGGCCAAGGCGCCGCCGACCATGCATTATTTCCGCAAGATCGTCGACATCCTGGAGAACATGCAGGGCGAAGACCTGACCGACAAATCCATCCTGCTCGGCCCGCCGCAGAAGGCGATCGACAAGCTGAAAGAGGTCGAGGAAGCCGGGATCGACGAGGTGATCCTCTATTTCAACGTCGGCAAAAAGGACAAGGCGATCGTCGAGGAACAGATGCACCTGTTCATGGACGAGGTCGCGCCCCACTTCGACGGCAAGCACAACGCCCGCCGGGCCCAGCGCAAAGCGGCGTGACCGCCGTGTCCTTCGACCTCACCGCCTACCTCCCCTACCTGATCAACCGCACGGGCGTCGAACTGGCGGCGGCCTTTTCGCGCGAGATCGCGCCGCACGGAGTCACCCTGCAGATGTGGCGGGTCCTTGCCGCGCTCCATCACCGCGACGGCCTGCGGATCAGCGATCTGGCGGACCTGACCTCGATCGACATCTCCACCCTGTCCCGGCTGGTCGGCAAGATGGAGAGCCGGGGCATGGTGAACCGCCGGCGGGAACCGGATGCGGATGCGCGGGTCGTCGCCGTCGCCCTGACGCCGGTCGGCCGGGCGACCGTCCGGGCCATCGTGCCGGTCGCCCGGCGCTACGAAACGGTCGCACTGGCCGGTTTCACGGCAGAAGAAGCCGCCGCGCTCAAGCGGATGCTGGTCCGGGTCTACGACAATCTGGGCGGCGACGCGCTCGACTCCGCCGCCTGACGGCCGACGCAGGAACCCGGGACGCCCTAACCGTGGGCCGCCTCGAAGCCTTCGAGGAAGGAGAAGACGTTTTTTCCCAGGTCCGGCACATGGTATCCGCCTTCCTGGATCAGCGCCGTCGGAACTTTCAGCTCGCCGATCGCCCGGGCGATGCGGCTGAAGCCGGGCGTGGTCAGGCAGATGCCGCGCAGCGGGTCCTTCTCGTAGCCGTCCACGCCGAGCGCGACGAACAGTATGTCCGGCCCCCAGGCGGCAATGCGGTTCAACGCCGAGTCGAGCGCGGAAAGATAGGCGTTGTCCCCGGTCTCCGGCGGCAGCGGCAGGTTGAGGTGACAGCCGGTGCCGTCGCCGGCGCCGCGCTCATCGGCATGGCCGGCGAAGAAGGGGTAATAGTCCGCCGGATCGCAATGCAGCGAAACGGTCAGCACGTCAGGCCGGCGATAGAAGATTCCCTGGGTACCGTTGCCGGCATGGACGTCGACGTCGAGGATCGCCGGCCGCCTGCCGCAGCGCACAGCGTATTGGGCGGCAATCGCGATGTTGTTCAGGAAGCAGAATCCGCCGGCCATGTCGGCGTAGGCGTGATGCCCCGGCGGGCGGCACAGGGCGTAGGCGGCCGGCGCCCCGTCGAGCACCAGCTTCGCGGCGTGGAGCGCCGTATTCGCGCTGCCGCAGGCCGCCTCCCAGGTGCCCGGCCCGACCGGGCTGGAAAGATCGGTCGTATGGAACCCGACCTGGCCGAGCAGGCTCGCCGGACGTCCGGCCATGTGCCGGCCGGGATGGATGTTCGGCACGACCTCGTCGCCGGACTGGCCTTCCGCCTTCCATCTCCCGTATACGCCCGAAAGGAAATCGAGGTATTCCGCCGTATGGACGTCCGCCCGCGGGCCGGGGCCGAAGTCGTCCGGGGCGACGGTTTCGCCGCCCTGCGCCTCCAGGGCGCGCACGATGGCCTCGGCCCGCGACGGCATTTCCGGATGGGAATGGAACCCGCCGGCCTTGAAATAGAGCTGCGGATCGTGGCGGGCGTGGCCGGGATGGAACACGATGGGCAGCATGGGCGGATGCCGGTGCGGTCGGGACACGCCAACGCCTAGCCGACCCGGCGCCGGCTTGCAACGCCGTCCTTCGAGACGGGGCTTCGAGACGCGGTTCTGCGAACCGCTCCTCAGCCCCTCCTCAGGATGAAGCTGCAAATTTGGCCAGACCCCAAGCCCTTCATCCTGAGGAGGGCGTTGAGGAGGCGCTCTAGCGCCGTCTCGAAACGCCCGTCTCGAAGGACGGCATTGCATTCGCACCGTACGCTGCACAATTCCCCTACCTCTCGCGGCTGGAAAGCCCCGGACAGCGGCCCGAGCGAGGACGCATGAAACGAATCGACTGGTATTTCGACTATATCTCGCCCTACGCCTATCTGCAGTCGCAGCGGCTGGGCGAGTTCGCCGGAATCGCGGAAATTCGCCCGGTGCCGGTGCTGTTCGCCGGGCTCCTGAACGCGACCGGCAACCTGGGCCCGGCCGAGATTCCGGCCAAGCGGCTGTGGACCTACCGTTTCTGCCAGTTCACGGCCGGCCGCCTCGGCGTGCCCTTCCGGATGCCGCCGGCCCATCCGTTCAACCCGCTGCGCATCCTGCGCCTGTCCATCGCGCTCGACGGCGATCTCGCCGCCATCGACGCCATCTTCCGCTTCGTCTGGGCCGACGGCCGCGAGCCGAACGCGGAATGGCCGGCGCTGACCGAAGCGCTGGGCGCGGCCGACGCCGATGCCCTGATCGCGCAGGAGCCGGTCAAGGCCGCGCTGAAAGAAAACACGGACGCGGCGGTCGCCGCCGGCATTTTCGGCGTGCCGACCCTGGCGATCGACGGCCAATTCTTCTGGGGCGTCGACGGCACCGATTTCGCCCACGCCTATCTGGCCGATCCGGCCATCCTCGGGACCGACGCCATGAAGCGGCTGGAAACCCTGCCGGCCGCGGCCGAGCGGCGGCGCTGACCGCGGCCGGACCCGGTGCCGGAGCGCCCGCACCTCGCCTGCATCGTCGCCGACCTGCGGCTCGCCCGGATCGCGCTGCACGAGGCCGCGGCCGCGGGCGCGACGCTGGAGTTGTGGAGCCCGCCGGACGGTGCCCGCAGCCTGGGTGTCGGCTACTGGGCGGCCCTCGACCGCGCGGTCGCAAAGGCCGCGGAACCCGGCCGGGCCGCGACGGTGCTCGATTGCGGCGCCGCGCCGGGTTTCGCCCTGTCCGCCTTTCGGGAGGGCCTGCGCAACGTGCACGTCGCCGTCCGGGCCGACGTCCGGGAGAAACTGGCGTCGATCGCAGAACGGTGCGGCGGGGCGCTGCATCCCGGCCCGCCACCGGAACTCGACCTGCGCGACCGGCTGGATCCGGCAGCCTCCTGCCGGTTTGCCTTGCAAAACCGGGGCGGCCGAACCGGGGCCGCCGACGCCGACAACCGAAGTTGAAGGGCGCCGTCGAAGACGCCCGTTGAAACCGCCCGCAGCCTTGTCTAAGCACAGCGGGGAGAAGGAGGGGCCCGCGGCGCGCCGGCCCGTCGGAACGAGCCGAAGGGGATAGCCGAGCCATGAAGATGACGTCCACGGTGCGCCGGATCCTGAAGAACTACGAGAGCGACTGTCCGGGCACCAAGGGCCAGCTGGCCCGCATCCTGATGACCGGCCGTCTGACCGGCACCGGCAGGGCCGTCATCCTGCCGGTCGACCAGGGCTTCGAGCACGGCCCGGCGCGCAGCTTCGCGCCGAACCCGGAAGGCTACGATCCGCACTACCATTACCGGCTGGCGATCGATGCCGGGCTGAACGCCTTCGCCGCGCCGCTCGGCCTGCTGGAAGCGGGCGCGGATACGTTCGCCGGGCAGATTCCGACCATCCTCAAGGTCAACAGCTCGAACAGCCACGCCCGGGACAAGGACCAGGCGATCACCGGCGGGGTGGAGGACGCCCTGCGCCTCGGCTGTTCCGCCATCGGCTTCACCATCTATCCGGCCTCGGACAGCCAGTTCGAGATGATGGAGGAAATCCGCGAGCTGGCGGCGGAGGCGAAATCGGTCGGCCTCGCCGTCGTCATCTGGTCCTATCCGCGCGGCGGCGGCCTGTCGAAGGACGGCGAGACCGCGATCGACGTCTGCGCCTATGCGGCCCACATGGCCGCGCTGCTCGGCGCCCACATCATCAAGGTCAAGCCGCCGACCGCGCATATCGAACAGGACGAGGCGCGCAAGCTCTACGAGGCGCAGGGCATCGACATTTCGAGCCTGTCCGCCCGCGTCGCCCATGTCATGCAGAGCGCCTTCGGCGGCCGCCGGCTGGTCGTCTTCTCCGGCGGCGCGGCCAAGGGCGACGATGCGATCCTGGACGAAATCCGCGCACTGCGCGACGGCGGCGCGTCGGGCTCGATCATCGGCCGCAACAGCTTCCAGCGCCCGCGCGACGACGCCCTCGCCCTGCTCGACAAGGCGGTCAGGATCTACAAGGGGCAGCTCTAGGCGCCGGCCGCGCTGCCGGATGAACGAGCGATGGTCGATCCTGCCGATCCCGGCTGCCAGCTTTATCTGATTACACCTCCGGCGCTGGAGCCGGCGGCGTTTGCGGAGACGCTGAAAGCGGCGCTCGATGCCGGGCCGGCCGCCTGCCTCCAGCTTCGCCTCAAGGATGCGCCGGACGATGCCGTGCGCCGGGCGGCCGAAATCCTGATGCCGGTCTGTCACCGCCACGACATTGCCTTCATCGTCAACGACCGGCCGGATCTGGCGCGCGAGATCGGCGCCGACGGCGTTCATGTCGGGCAGGACGACGCCGCCTATGCCGAAGCGCGCGCCCTGGTCGGCGCGGAAGCGACCGTCGGCGTGACCTGCCACAACTCGCTGCATCTGGCGATGGAGGCGGCCGAGGCCGGCGCGGACTATGTCGCCTTCGGCGCCTTTTTCCCGACCCGGACCAAAGATCCGAAATCGCAGGCGACGCTGGAAACGCTGGAAGGATGGTCTGCGGCAACGGTCGTGCCCTGCGGCGCCATCGGCGGCATCACCGTGGAGAATTGCCGCCCGCTGATCCGCGCCGGCGCCGATTTTCTCGCCGTCGTCGGCGGCGTCTGGGACCATCCGGAAGGCCCGGCCGCCGCCGTCCGGGCGTTCGCCGGGATTCTGGAGGCACGCGGCGCCGCCTGATGGGACGTCCTTCGAGACGGGGCTTCGGGACGCGATCCTTGCGGATCGCTCCTCAGCCCCTCCTGAGGATGAAGCTGTATGGGTGAAGCAAACAAAACCCGTCATCCTGAGGAGGCGAAGGCGAACGCCTGAGCCGTCTCGAAGGACGAAATGCCGGGTCCGATATATTATCCTGGCCGTTTGCAAATTCTTGCACCGATTTTACGAACCGATATATTTCCGAACACGGCTGGTGACGGGACGGGCAACCGGGCAATGGCCAGACGATCTTCGCATCTTGCATCGCCCGTTCCCGAACCCGCCGGCAAACCCTTCAGGTAAGCGGGAGCGCGGCGATGCCCCAGGAATCATCAGACTCAGCCAGCCGTCCCGACAGGCCGCGGTGGCTCGGATACGCGCAGCTGGCGGCAATCCTGATCGCCATCGTTGTCGCTCTTTATTTTGCCCGCGCGCCCGACCGGGTCGAGCGCGGGGCGACGGCCGCGACGACGGCCGGGCCCGGCAAGCCTCCCGTCCGCGTCGTCCAGCCGAGTCCGAAAAAATACACCTTTACCGTCCGTGCGACGGGAACTGTGACGCTCGAACGGAAGACCAAGGTCGTTTCCGAGGTCGTCGGCCGGGTCGTCTGGGTCTCGCCGAAATTCACGAATGGCGGGTCGCTCGCGGCAAACGAGACGTTACTCAGGATCGATCCGTCCGAATTCGAAATTCGGGTCCAGGGCGCGGCAATGTCGGTCGTGGAAGCCGAGGCCAGCCTGCAAATTCAAAGGTCCCTTGCGAAGGAAGGCGCCGAGAAGTTCGCGAAGGCCAATCCGGGAACGGAGATTCCGGAACGGGTTCGCCGCGTCTCGTCGATTTCCAGGGCGGAAGCCAGGCTGGGCCGGGCGCAGGCGGCGCTGGATCTGGCGAAGCTGCAGCTGGCGCGCACAAGCATATCGCTGCCCTACGACATCCGGGTGGTGCGTTCGGATGTCGAGGTCGGCGAACTGGTGGGCCCGGCCGAAAGTGTCGGGCGCTCGTGGGTGCTCGGTGTCGTTTACCGGTCCGGCTCGGTACAGGTCCGGGCGCCGGTCGAGCCGAAGGATCTCCGGAGTTTCGCACCGATGGTCGGCCGTTCGGCCCGGCTCTCGACCTGGGCCGGAAAATACGACGGCGAAGTGGTCAGGGTGTCGTCGGTCGTCGCCCCGCGCACCCGCCTGGGGTCGATGTTCCTGAATTTCGCCAAGGATACGCCGCCGGACTCGTTGCCCGCGCCGGGCACTTTCGTGGAAATTGCGGTAACCGGGCCAACGCGCGACGGGGTCTTCGTGCTGCCTGAGACGGCGGCACGCGACCGCAACAGCGTGTGGGTGGTCAGGAAGGGCGCCCTGGCCGCGTTCACGCCCAAAACGCTCGGCCGCACGGCCGACGGCTGGATCGTCGAGCCGTTCGATGCGGGCGAGGGTGTCGTCGTGGGCGTTCTGGCCAATGCCAGGGCAGGATTGCAGGTGACGGCCAGGGCAATCCGGTCGCCGGAATAATCCGGCCTGAAGACGGACGCTGCGTGCGCAAGGCGCGCCATCGCGAGGGACTATCGTGAAAAACGGACCGATCGCATATTTCGTCGGCAATCCCGTCGCCGCCAAATTCCTGCTGATCCTGCTGATCGTCGGCGGCGTGTTTTCCGGGATTCAGCTGACCGTTCAGCACATTCCGGAAATCGATCTGCGCACGGTCAGCGTGACCGTGCGGGTGCCCGGCGCGTCGCCGAAGGAAGTCGAAGAGGACATCAACCGCCGGATCGAGGAAAGCGTGGTCGGCCTTCCCGGCGTCGCGCGGGTCGTGGGCACCGCCTCGCAGGGATTCTCCCGGTTCGACGTCGAACTCGAAACCTTCGCCGATGCCGGCGAGGTCCTGGCCGATGTCCGCAGCGCTGTCGAGAGCATCGAGAATTTTCCGCCGGCCAATGCAGAACGGCCGCGGGTGGAACTGAAGAAGCTGGCGATCGAAGTGATGACGCTTGCCGTCGCCTCGTCGACTTCGACCGAAAATGACCTGCGCCTTGCCGCGGAGAAATTGCGCGACGATCTGCTGGCGCTGCCGTCGGTCTCCCAGGTCAAGCTGCGCGGCACGCGCAACCGCGAAATCGCAATCGAGATGAACTAGGAGGAGTTGCGCCGACACAATCTGACGCTCGCCAAGGTGGCGAGAAAAGTCCGGCGCGTCTCCCGCAACGCGACCTTCGGCGAATTGCGCACCCGCGCCGGCGGCGTGGTCCTCCATGCGGTCGGAAAACGGCAGGTTGGCGAGGAATTCGGGAACATACCGCTGATTACGCGGGTCGACGGCACCATCGTGACGCTCGGCGACGTCGCCACGATCCGCGACGGCTTCGTCGACGAGGACATCCTGTCGACGGTCGACGGCAAGCCGGCGGTTTTCGTCCGGGTCGAAGCGTCCAGGGAGCAGTCGCTGCTCGAAATTTCCTCCAACATCAGGAAACGCCTCGAGACCTACAAGCCGCCGCCGGGGATCGAAATCCGGGTCTGGAACGATACGGCGGAACCGATTTTCGACGTTCTGTCGGATATCGTCCGCAACGCGGCGATCGGCGTCATCCTGGTGTTCGTGTGCCTGTTCCTCGTTTTCGACCTCCGACTCGCATTCTGGATTACCCTGGGCATTCCCCTGTCGTTCGTCGGCGCGCTGATGTTCTTCGATCTGGCGGACCTGACCCTGAACCTGGGGACATTGTTCGCGTTCTTCCTGCTGATCGGCATCGTCGTCGACGATGCGGTCGTGGTCGGCGAGAGCGTCGCTGCGGAACGCGAGCGGGGGAAAAGCGCCGTAGAGGCGGCCGTTTCGGGGGCCCGGATGGTCGCGGGCCCGATCTTCGTCGGCGTATCCACGACCGTCCTGGCATTCGTGCCGTTCCTGTTCGTTACCGAAGGCAGCCTTCAGATCGTCCAGCCATTCTTCTGGGTCGCCCTGTTCGTTCTCGCCGTATCGCTGGTCGAGGCTTTCTTCGTCCTGCCGTCGCACCTCTCGCACGAGCGGCACTGGAGCCTCTCCCCGCTGCGCGAAATCCAGGCCTCGGCGCGCGACGCGATCGACCGGATGCGGGATTCGATCGTGGCGCCGGCGGTGTCCTGGGCGGTCCGCCATGTCTGGCTGACGATCGCCTTCGGCCTGGTATTTTTCGTTGCCGCTCTTGCCCTGCTGCGGTCCGAGCAGGTTCGCGTGGTCATCCTCGACAACACGGCGAGCCGCTCGAACACGGTCCAGGCAAACCTCGAGTTGCCGGTCGGCGCGCCGTTCGAAGCCAGCGCCGCCATCGCCGAAAGATTCGTCCGGGCGGCCGAGGCGGTCGACAAAGAACTCGAAGGGACTGCCATCGATTCGATCAGCGTGATCGTCGGCAATGTCGGCGGCGTCTCCCGTTCGCGCACCGGCGAGGAGCAGCGCAACGGCAGCCATCTGGCCTCGGTCCGGCTTCATCTGCACGACCGGCCGCTGCGCCAGGCGTCGCCCGGGGAAATCGAGCGATTGTGGCGCCGGAATATCGGCAATCTGCCGGGACTGGCGAAAGTCTCGGTCCAGACCACCCTTTTCCGGATGATACCGTCCGTCGCCTATGCCCTGGTTCACGACGATCGCGAAAAACTTGAGCAGGCGGCCCGCGAGCTCAAGGCGTTCATCGGGTCCGTTCCGGGCATCTACCAGCTCTCCGACAGCCTGGTGCCGGGCAAACGGCATTTCGTCGTCCGGGTCACGCCGGCCGGCAAGGCGGCGGGGCTGACGCCGACCGGGATCGGCCGGCAGTTGCGGGCGAACTACCACGGCATCGAGGTCCAGAGGATCCAGCGCGGCCGCGACGAGATACGGGTTGTCGTCCGCTATCCGGCGGAACGGCGGCGCAGTCTGCGCGAGCTCGCCGGCGAGCGGATCCGCCGGCCCGGCGGCGGCGAGGTGCCGCTGTCCACCGTGGCCTGGATCGAGGAAAAGCGCGAGCTCGCCGCGCTCACCCGGATCGACGGCAAGAGCACGGTGCTGGTCAACGCCCACACCGAACTTACCCAGATCACTCCCATCCAGGCGCGGCGGAAGATCGACCGGGAGTTTCTGCCCGGCCTGATCGCGAAATATCCCGGCCTCGGCATATCGGATGACGCCGGCGTGCGGCAGGAGAGGCATCTGTTCGAGACGTTGAGCCTGCTCGTGCCCTTCGTGTTGATTGCGATGTATGCCCTGATGGCCGGTTTCCTGCGCAGCTACTGGAAGCCGGTGGTCGCCATGGCGGGCGTGCCGGTCGCGTTTGCCGGCGCGATATTCGGCCACTGGATTCTTGGCTGGGATGTCACGGCGTTGTCGCTGTTCGGCGTCGTCGCCGTCGCCGGCGTGATCGTCAACGACTCCCTGGTGCTGCTCGACCGCTACAATGCGATCCGGCGGGACAACGATATGCTGCCGGCCATCGCCGCCGCCTCCGCCGCGACGCGCCACCGCTTCCGCGCCGTCTTCCTGACCAGCCTGACCACGGTCCTGGGCCTCTCGCCCCTGCTCTACGCGCGCGGCGACGAACTGATCCGCTTCGTGCCGTTCGTGGTCAGCATGCTCGGCGGCCTGGTCGCCGCCGGCATCTTCACCCTGTTCATCCTGCCGACGCTCGTAATGATCGTCGACGGACGCCGCGAATGAGGCGGGCCGCGGGCCGGACGCCTCAATAGCCCAGCGGCGCAGTGGTCACTTTTTCTTGGGCGGCGGCGGTGGTGGCGGCGACGGCTTCTTCACGGTCGGCGGGAGCTTTCGGGAAAGGGCTCTCATCACGACCTGATTACCTGAACGTTTCGTCGGTGAAGGAGTGGGTTCCTTTGCCACTACATCGCCTCCTCATGTCGCTCTTCAGTCGCTATAGGCACGAATTCCATCATTGTCACCTCGGTAGCAGGAATCAAAATAGCGTCAACGCCTGTCGCGGGCACTCTCTTGTCTTCACCAATCAGCCACTCGGCATCCGCAATGCGAAAGTGCCCATCTTTCGGGTTGCTTGGCCACTCTTCAGCAAATCCAAAAAGTCTGCGCTCACCTTGCAGATGCAATACCAAGAAACATCGATCACCGTAGCGTGCGAAGGTCGAATACCATTCCGACGGATACGATGTTTCTCTCGTGAAACGCAACCGGCGCAAAATCCAGTGCATGACATCCGTATTCGAGAAAAAGGAAGCGCCCAATCCAAGCAAAATTGCAACCAGAACAGACAGTGCAGGCTCCCAACCCTTGAATGTCTGCGCACCTGCGACTGCGCTAGCAGTGGGCAGCAAGATGAACTCCGTTATCGTCTGTCCGATTACGGTGAAAATAAGCGCTAGAACGGTACGGTCGAAGGCGCTCGGTTTCGGGTGCGACGTGAGAGAATAAAAAATACCGGCCGCGACGAATCCTGGCAGGAGGTATGTCAGGGTGCCAACAACCTCGCCAGAAATCCAGCTTACGGCCATTCGATTCAACTCGTAGTGTTTTCACTTTATGTTCGCAATCGTTATACCGATTTAACGAAGTTTGTCAATCCCAGCCGATTCCGAGACGACGGCTTCAGTCATTTCCGGTACCGTTCGGACACGTCCACCGGCCGGGCGGTCAAAGCTAATCCTCGTGCATCGTAGTCTGATCGCGGTCGATTCAGGGCGACCAGGACTACGTCGGTCGGAATCCGGTATTTCCGATTAAAATCCCAGCGCGCAGCCGTCCCTTCGCGGGTCCGAGCCGGCGGAGAGCACGCCGCGCTCCCGGTCGATCAGGATGCCCTGGCCGCCGCCGTGGGGGCTCTCGGCGGGCACGACCGTGTGGCCGAGGGCGCGCAGGCCGGCAGCCGCACTCTGCGGCACGCCGCGCTCGGCGACGATGGCGCCGCCGTCGTGGAACACCCGCGGGCAGTCGATGGCCTGCTGGATGTCCATGCCGAAATCCCACAGGTTGGTGACGACATGGGTCTGGCCGACCGGCTGGAACGGGCCGCCCATCACGCCGAAGGCCAGTTCGCACCGGCCGTCGTTCAGGACCATCCCCGGGATGATCGTGTGCAGTGGCCGCTTGCGCGGGCCGACGCAGTTGGGATGGCCCGGCTCGACGACGAAGCCGGCGCCCCGGTTCTGGAACACCACCCCGGTCTCTTCCGAGGCGATGCAGCTGCCGAAGCTCCAGTAGACCGAGTTGATCAGGCTGACGCAGTTGAGATCGCGGTCGACGACGGTCAGGTAGACCGTATCCCTGTGCTCCGGCATCTCGGCCGGCGGCAGCGCGTCGATTGCCCGGTCGCGGCGGATGTGGCTGCGCAGCCCGGCGGCGAAATCGTCGGACAACAATTGCTCGACCGGCACGTTGCTGCGGCGCGGATCGCCGACGAAGGCGTTGCGCTGGGCATAGGCAAGGCGCTGGGCCTCCATCTCCAGATGCAGCCGTTCGGCGCCGACCGGGTCGAGGGCGGAGAGATCGAAACCCTCCAGGATATTGAGCATGATCTGTGCCGTGATGCCGCCGCCGTTGGGCGGGATCTCCAGCACCGTCCGGCCGCGATAGCCGGAGTCGAGCGGCGCGACCGGCTCGTGGCGCTGTCCGGCAAAATCCTCCGCCGTGTGGCAGCCGCCGGCGGCGTTGAGCGCGGCCAGCATCGCATCGAGCACCGGCCCGGCGTAGAAGCCGTCGCGCCCGCGCCCGGCGATCGCGCGCAGCGTCCGGCCGAGCGCCGGCGAATACCAGACATCGCCGGTCGCCGGCAGCGCGCCGTCCTTCAGATAGAGTGCGGAGGCGGCTTCGTTGCCGCGCAGCCCGTCGAGCCGGCCGGCCCACAGGGCGCGGGTCACCTCGCCGACGGTGAAGCCTTGCTCGGCGCAGGCGATGGCCGGCTGGAGCACCCGGTCGATGCCCAGGGCGCCGTGGGCGTCGAGGATGGCGCACCAGGCGTCGACCGCGCCCGGCACCGTCACCGATTCGACGCCGTCGGGGTCGATCTGCCCGATGCCGCGCTCGATCAGCGAGTCGACGGTGAGGCCGGCCGGGGACCAGCCGGAGCCGTTGATGCCGACGACCGGCCCGTCGCCGCCTTTCTGGTAGAGCATGAAACAATCGCCGCCGATGCTCGTGCTCATGGGTTCGACCACGCACTGCACCGCGCAGGCGGCGATCGCAGCATCGACCGCATTGCCGCCGGCGCGCAGGATGTCGATCGCGGTCAGCGTGGCAATGGTGCTGGACGTCGCCGCGGCGCCGTTGAGGCCATGGACGACGGAACGGCCGGGAAGCTGGATATCGCGCATGGCGGGACCCTGTCTGCGAATGCCGGCCCTGGAACGCCGGCCTTAGAACGGTTGTGCGGAACGCGCCCTCCGTGTAGCACGGAACAAGGAGACGGCAAGAGCGGCGGAACGGCCGTTCCCACGCCGACGGCAGAGACAGACCGGGGAAGGACGCGTCATGGATGTCAAGGCAGCGGTGGCACACGCGGCGGGCGAAGCGCTGACGATCGAAACGGTTCAACTCGACGGCCCGAAGGCGGGCGAGGTCATGGTGGAGGTCAAGGCCACCGGCATCTGCCATACCGACGAGTTCACCCTGTCCGGCGCCGATCCGGAGGGGCTCTTCCCGGCGGTTCTCGGCCATGAGGGCGCCGGCGTCGTTGTCGAGACCGGGCCGGACGTGACCGGGCTCAAGAAGGGCGATCACGTCATTCCGCTCTACACGCCGGAATGCCGGCAGTGCAAAAGCTGCCTGTCCCAGAAGACCAACCTGTGCACGGCGATCCGCGCCACCCAGGGCCAGGGCCTGATGCCCGACGGCACCAGCCGGTTCAGCATGAACGGCGAGCGGGTGTTTCACTATATGGGCACCTCGACCTTCGCCAACTACACGGTGCTGCCGGAGATTGCGCTGGCGAAGGTCCGGGAGGACGCGCCGTTCGACAAGATCTGCTACATCGGCTGCGGCGTCACCACGGGCATCGGCGCCGTCATCAACACGGCCGGAGTCGAACCGGGCTCGAACGTGGCGGTGTTCGGCCTGGGCGGCATCGGCCTGAACGTCATCCAGGGCGCGCGCATGGCCGGCGCCGACCGGATCGTCGGCATCGACATCAACCCGTCCAAGCGTCCGTTGGCCGAGCAGTTCGGCATGACCGACTTCGTCAATCCGGACGAGATCGGCGGCGATAAAGTGGTCGAGGCGGTCGTCGACATCACCGGCGGCGGCGCGGACTACAGCTTCGAGTGCATCGGCAATGTCGAGGTCATGCGCCAGGCGCTGGAATGCTGCCACCGCGGCTGGGGCGAGAGCATCATCATCGGCGTTGCCGGGGCGGGCCAGGAAATTGCCACAAGGCCGTTCCAGCTCGTCACCGGGCGGGTCTGGCGCGGCACGGCCTTCGGCGGCGCGCGCGGCCGGACCGACGTGCCGAGGATCGTCGACTGGTACATGGAGGGGAAGATCAACATCGACGATCTGATCACCCACACCATGCCGCTCGAGGACATCAACTCGGCCTTCGACCTGATGCACGCCGGCGAGAGCATCCGCAGCGTGGTGATCTACTGAGGCCGGCGCACAAGACCGGCGATGCCGGCTGAGCCGGGGGCGGGCGCCGGCAGCGGCTGGCTCGCCCGCGCCGCGCCCTATATCGCGCTGACCGCGGCGGCCGCCTGCTGGGGCGGCACCTGGACCGCGGCGCGCGGCTCCTACCAGGACGTATCGCCGGCCGTCATGGCGTTTTTCCGCTGGGCCGCCGCCGCCGCCGTCCTGCTGCCGATCTTCGGCGCTTCCATCTGGCGCTACCGGGCGGCGCTGCGCCGGGAATGGCGCACCGTTGCGCTGCTCGCCCTCGCCGGGGCGATCGTCTTCAACTACATGATCTTCCGCGGCACGCAAACGACGACCGCAATCAACGGCGCGCTGCTCAACGCCTCGGTGCCGATCTATATCGTGCTGCTGTCCTTTGCCGGCATCGGCGAACGCAACACGGCGGGGCGGATCGCCGGCATCGGCATCGCGCTCGCCGGACTGGTCGTGGTCGTGACCCACGGCAGCTGGCAGCGTCTGGCCGATCTGGAGTTCGTCGAGGGCGACCTGTGGATCGCCGGCGCCATGTTCCTCTGGGGCCTCTACACGATCGGCATCCGCGGCTGGAACAGCGCAATGCCGCCGCTCACCGGGCTTGCGGCCATGGCGGGAGTCTCGGTCCTCGGTCTGGCGCCGATGGCGGCCGCCGAGCTGGAGTTCGGCGGCCGGCTGGTCCCGACCGCCGAAGCGGTTCTCGGCATCCTCTATGTCGGCGTCATCGGGACGGCCGGCGCCTATGTATTGTGGAATTTCGGCATCCGCCGGGTCGGCGCCGCCGGCGGCAGCCTTTTCCTCTACCTGATTCCGGTGTTCGGCGCCGCCTTTGCCGTAGCCATCCTGTCCGAGGAGATCGCCTTCTACCATCTGGCCGGCACGGCGCTGATCGTCGGCGGCATCCTGATCGCCAACCGGCAAGGCAGCGCACCGGGGCCGTAGGGCGCCTCCTTCGAGACGGCTCAGGCGTTCGCCTTCGCCTCCTCAGGATGAAGGGGTGTGTTTGCTTCACCAATACAGCTTCATCCTGAGGAGAGGTTGAGGAGCGATCCGTCAGGATCGCGTCTCGAAACCTCGTCTCGAAGGACGCCTGCGGCCCGGAGCCGCTGGCATCGCGGCTGCGCCCTGTGCCATGACAGGGCGCAACGCCCTTCCACCGAAAGCCCCGACCATGTCTCTCGAAACCGTCAGCGCCAGCAAATGTTTCGGCGGCACGCAATATGTCTACGCCCACGAGGCGCGGACGACGCGGTGCCGGATGCAGTTCTCCGCCTATGTGCCGCCCCAGGCGGCGGACGGGCCGGTGCCGGTATTGACGTATCTGTCGGGCCTGACCTGCACGGAGGAGAATTTCACCGTGAAGGCGGCGGTCCAGCGCCATGCGGCAGAACACGGCCTGCTGGTCGTTGCGCCGGACACCAGCCCGCGCGGCGAGGCGGTGCCCGACGACGAGGCCTGGGATCTCGGCACCGGCGCCGGCTTCTATGTCAACGCCACCGAGGACCCCTGGGCCGGCCACTACCGGATGTACGATTATGTCGTCGAGGAACTGCCGGACGTCGTCGGCGCGAACCTGCCGGCCGACATGAGCCGCCGCGGCCTGTTCGGCCATTCGATGGGCGGCCACGGCACGCTGGTCGTCGCCCTGCGCAATCCGGACCATTACAAATCGGTTTCCGTGCTCGCGCCGATCTGCGCGCCGACCGAAACCGGTTTGGGCGAGAAGATTTTCGGCGCCTATCTGGGCCCGGACCGCGACGCTTGGCGCGAATACGATGCGACGGAACTGGTGAAGGAAGGGCACAACTGCGCGCCGATCCTGATTGACCAGGGCGACGAGGACGAGTTCTTCAAGACGGGCGCGATGAAGATCGACGCCTTTCAGGCGGCCTGCGCGGCGGCGGGCCAGCCGGTCACCCTGCGCATGCAGCAGGGCTACGACCACGGCTATTTCTTCGTCCAGACCTTCATGGGCGACCATGTCGCCTACCACGCCGGGACGCTGAACGGCTGAACGGCGCCCTTCGAGACGACCATTTCGCGACGGCGTGGAGCCTGTCCCGAGCGAAGCCGAGGGGCGCCTCCTCAATGGCCTCCTCAGGATGAAACCCTTCGAGACGGCTCAGGCGTTCGCCTTCGCCTCCTCAGGATGAAGCTGAATTTGTTGAGCCAACAAATCTCTTCATCCTGAGGGGGGCTGAGGAGCGGTCTGCAAGACCGCGTCTCGAAGCCCCGTCTCGAAGCCCCGACTCGAAGGATGGTGGGCGCGGCTGGGATTGAACCAGCGACCCCTACGATGTCAACGTAGTGCTCTCCCGCTGAGCTACGCGCCCTTTGCCCGCTGCCCCCGACCCCCAGGGAGGTGGCGGCGGATCCGGATGAAGGCGGGTATATCGCGCACTTGGCCAGGCCATGCAAGGTCCTGGCCGGATGCGCAGCGGCCAGGGATGTCGCGCCGCCCGGGGCCGGACGGCAACACGCGGCCCCTACGACGCCATCGGGCGGTGACAGGCTCCGCCGCATCGGGTAAACCCGGAGCCATCATGGAAATATCTTTCCCGCCCGCGCCGTCCGAACCGTCCGCACCGGAAGAAATTTACAAGGGAGGCTGGCTGCATTCGCCGGCCTTCGACGTGCTGGAGCCGGTGCAGCAGACCGCGGCGGCGGTCTTCGCCTCGCCGCACAGCGGATCGGACTACCCGCCGGAATTCGTCGAGGCGTCACGGCTCGACCCGCTGGCCCTGCGCAAGTCCGAGGACAGTTTCGTCGATGAGCTGTTCGCCTCCGCGCCGGCGATGGGCGCGCCCCTGCTGCGCGCCCGCTTCCCGCGCGCCTTCCTGGACGCCAACCGCGAACCCTTCGAGCTGGATCCGCGCATGTTCGCCGATCCGCTGCCGGCCTATGTCAACACGCGCTCGCCCAGGGTCGCCGCCGGGCTCGGCACCATTGCCAGGGTCGTTTCGTCCGGCGCCGACATCTACCGCCGCAAGCTGCGTTTCGACGACGCGCTGCACCGGGTCAACGCCTGTTACCGGCCCTATCATGCCGCGCTCGCCGGGTTGGTCGAGCGCACTCTGGCGCAATTCGGCTTCTGCCTGCTGATCGACTGCCATTCCATGCCGTCGGTCGGCGGTCCGGCCGATGCCGATTCCGGCCGCCGCCGGGTCGATATCGTGCTCGGCGACTGTCACGGCACGTCATGCGACCGGCGGCTGACCGAGCTTGCCCGGCGAACGCTCGGCCAGCGGGGCTATGTCGTGCGGCGCAACGTGCCCTATGCCGGCGCGTATACGACGCGCCACTACGGCGCCCCGCAACGCGGCGTCCACGCCTTGCAGATCGAGATCAACCGCGCGCTCTACATGGATGAAGCCAGCCTGCACAAGACGCCGGGCTTCGCCGCGCTGGCCGGCGACCTGGCCGCGTTGATCGGCGAGCTGACCCGGGCGCCGATGGCGGCAGCCGCCTGATCCCGGACGCGGCCGAAAGCGGCAGAGGCTTGGACCCGAAGACCGCGCCGAAGCCGCTGATCCGCGACGCCGCCGAGCGGGACATGGCGGCGGTTGCCGAAATCTATCGCGGCTATGTGCTTGACGGCCTGGCGTCTTTCGAGACCGACCCGCCGTCCGCCGGCGAAATGGACCGGCGCCGCCAGGGCATACAGCACAGCGGCCTGCCCTACTATGTCGCCGAGGTGGACGGGACGGTTGCGGGCTACGCCTATGCCGGGCGCTACCGGGCGCGCATCGCCTATCGCTACACCGTCGAGGACTCGATCTATGTGTCGCCCGACCGGAGCGGCCGCGGCGTCGGTCTCGCCCTGTTGTCCGCCCTGATCGAGCGCTGCACCGCGCTCGGCTATCGCCAGATGCTGGCCGTGATCGGCGATTCCGGCAACGCGGCGTCGATCCGGCTGCACGAAAAGGCCGGTTTCCGGAATGTCGGCCTGCTGCCTTCGGTCGGTTTCAAGCTCGGCCGGTGGGTCGACGCGGTGTTGATGCAGCGCCCGCTGGGCGCGGGAGATTCCGGTCTTCCGGATGTAGAATGAGGCGCAGGAAGCGTTCGCCCGCTGCGCCGCCCGACGCGGCAATAAAATTGGGCCGTGCGGTGGCACGGCCCAAGTTTAGGGAGGAAACGCCCAAGACAATCATCGCGACATGTGCTGGCGAAGCGTTCGCCGGCACGGGCGTGTGCCGCTGTTTCTATATGCCGGCCGGGCTATGGAATTTCAACCTTATTTTGCAGTGCAAAAGAATTTTTCATCAAAAAATCCAGTATATTAGGGATTTCTTATGCCACTTTCGGCCGTCATTGCTGCAATGCAAAAAATGCATGGGTTCCGCTGGGCCGGCATGAAATGTCCCTTTCGGGCGCGGCGGCGTCCGCGATATGGTCGCCCTGTCTGTGGCCAGCCGGACACGCAGCGTGACAGAAACTTCCGCATCCTCTTCCGGCGAGCGGCCGCTCGCCTGGTTCGATCTGGAGGACGAGAACCGCCTGCGTGTCGGCGGCGTATGGCGGCTGGCCCAGGTCGGCCTCCTGTCGCGGCGGCTCGAGCGGGCGGGGCTGTCCGGCCGCGCGGTCCACGAGATCGACGCCAGCGCCCTGACGGCACTGGACAGCGCGGGCGCGCAGCTGCTGATCCGCGCCGTACCCTCGCCGGATGCCATCACCGGGGTGGACAAACGGTATCGGGGGCTGCTGCGCCGCGTGGCCGACGCCGAGACGGCCGCCACCGACCAGCCCAGGCCGCGGCGCCCCGGCGGTGCGGGCGCGCAACTGGCCCTTATCGGCTGGCGGACCGTCGGCGCCGGCATCAGGATGTGGGAACTGGTCGGTTTCTTCGGGCTGTGCATCGTTGCGATCGCCGGAGTCATTGTCCGTCCCTGGACTCTCGACGGGCGGGCGACCTTCCATCATCTCCAGGCCGCGGGCCTCAACGCGCTGCCGATCATCGGCCTGCTCGCTTTCCTGATCGGCGTCGTCGTCGCCTTCATGGGCGCGTTGCAGCTGCAAAAGTTCAGTGCCGGCATCTATACGGTCGACATGGTCGGCATCGCCATGTTGCGGGAACTGGGGGTGCTGTTCGCGGCCATCATGGTGGCCGGACGCAGCGGCAGCGCCTTTACCGCCCAGATCGGGACCATGTCGCTCAACGAGGAGGTCGACGCGATGCGGGCGATCGGCCTCGATCCCGTTGCCGTTCTGGCGACGCCGCGGATCGTGGCTCTGGTGATCGCGCTGCCCCTGCTCACCGTCTATGCCGATCTGGTCGGCCTCGCCGGCGGCGCCGTGGTGAGCCTCGCGCTGCTCGATATCGGCATTCCCCTGTTCCTGGAACGCCTGTCCAGCGCGGTCGATACAACGGCATTTCTGATCGGTATGGCCAAGGCTCCCTTCTTTGCCGCCGCCATCGCGATCATCGGCTGTTTCGAAGGCTTCAAGGTAACCGGCAGCGCGGCCAGCGTCGGCCGGCGGACGACCACCTCGGTCGTCGAAGCCATCTTCGCGGTCATCCTGATCGACGCCGCTTTCGCGATGGCCCTGTCCTGGCTGAATATATGACCCGAAAGGCGAAGAAAGCGGCAAGGCCGGAACCGGCGGTCACCGTGCGCGGGCTGGAAAACCGGTTCGGCGCCAACCTGCTTCATGACGGGCTGGACCTGGATGTCCTGCCCGGCGAAGTGCTGGGCGTCGTCGGCAGCTCCGGCAGCGGCAAGACCGTGCTGATGCGCAGCATTATCGGCCTCAACCGCCCGCGCGCCGGCGAGGTCAGCGTGCTCGGCGAGAACCTGTCGGCGTTGCAGGGCCGTCAGCGCAAGGCGCTGCTGGCCCGGATCGGCGTGCTGTTCCAGAACGGCGCCCTGTTCAGCGGCCTGACGGTGGCGGAGAATATCGCCCTGGTCCTGAAGCTCCACACCGGGCTGGCGCCGGGACCGATCGACCGGCTGGCGCGCCAGAAGATCGATATGGCCGGCCTGCCCCAGGATACGGCCGGCAAGATGCCGGCGCAGCTCTCCGGCGGCATGCGCACCCGCGCCGGCCTGGCGCGCGCGCTCGCGCTCGATCCCGAGATCGTCTTTCTGGACGAACCGACCGCCGGGCTCGACCCGATCGGCGCCGCCGATTTCGACCGCCTGATCCGGGAATTGCAGCAGAGCCTGGGCCTTACGGTTTTCATGGTGACGCACGATCTTAATTCATTGGTCGCGATTGCCGACCGAATTGCTGTATTGGTGGACAGGAAAATCCGCGTCGGACCGCTGGACGAGCTGCTGAACGATCCGCATCCTTGGATCCAGGCCTATTTCCGCGGACCGCGCGCGCGAGCGGCGCACGACGCCGCCGGCTCCGGACACTAGGGGCGGAGGCTGAGCGGGAACGGTGGAAACCAGGGCAAGTTACGTGCTTGTGGGCGCCTTCGTGCTCGGCCTGATCGCCGCCGGGGTGGTCTTCCTGTTGTGGATCAGCGGCAGCGGCGGGCGCTCCGACGGTGTCCCGATGACCGTCGAGTTCCGGCAGGACGTTACCGGTCTGAACAAGGGCGCTGTCGTGCGCTATCGCGGCATCCCTGTCGGCACGGTGCGGGACATCCGGCTCGATCCGAAGAATCCGGAATTCGTGCTCGTCGGCATTGTCGTGCGTCCGGATGCCCGGATCTATCCGGATTTCGTGGCGGCGCTCGAGCAGCAGGGCCTGACCGGAATCCCCTTCATCCAGCTCAAACGGCCGCCGCAGTCCGAGCGCCGGTCCGATGCCCGGCCGGTCGCAGCCGGCGCGATGACCGGGGCGCTTCGTGCGCGGCGCATCCCCGGGACGCCGACCAACCTGCAGCGGCTGATCGAAGAGGTGCCGCGGGCCGTCGTCGCCTTCCGGACGCTTGCCGAGCGCGCCACCGTGGCGGTCGGCCGGCTGGACGCGGCCTTCGGCGGCCCGTCGGGCAAAGGGATCGGCGAGATCGTTCAGTCGCTGGACAAGGCGGCCAGCGAGTTTGCCGCCTTTTCCGTCGAGGCCAGCGCATTCGCCCGGGACGCCCGCGCCGTCGCCGGGGACCTGCGCCCGGCCGCCAAGGAATTGACCGTTGCCATCCGCTCGGTCCGCGCGCTGGCGGACAAGGCCGCCGGGCTGACCGACAAGGCCGAGGCCGTGCTCAGCGACCGGAACAGGAAGCGGCTGGAACAGATTCTCAACAATGTGGAACAGGCCTCGAACGACGCCAGCCGTTTCGTCCGCGAGGCCGAGAAGCGCGCGAAAGAGCTGGAACCGACGCTCAAGGAACTGCCGAAGACGCTCGGCAACATCGCCGGCCTCTCCACGAGCGCCACCCGCCTGTCGGAGCGCGCGTCCGGGTTCCTCGACGACAAGAACCGGCAAAGGGTCGACCGGATTCTCGGATCGGCGGAAACGGCGGCCGAAGATGTGAAGAAAATCGCCCGGGAAACCAGGGAAGTCACCGAGAAGATCCGCCCGGCGATCGAGAAACTGGGCACCTCGCTGTCCCAGATGGCCGATACCGTGACGAAGATCGACGAGGGCGCGGAGGCCTTCTCCCGGATGAGCCGCGACATCTCCCGGCTCGTCGAGGAAAACCGCCGGCCGGTCGCCCGTTTCCTGAATGCCGGCCTTTACGATGTTTCGCAGTTCGTCGCCGACGGCCGCCGGTTGATGCGCGACCTCAACCGGCTGGTCCGGCGGATCGAGAGCGATCCGTCCGGCTTCTTCTTCGGCCAGCAGGGCGGCCTGAACCCGAGGTCCCGATGACAGCCACCCGATCCCGCCGGCGCCACCGCCCGTTTCGCAGCGGGCTGACATGCCTGTTGCCGCTGCTGCTCGTGCTGGGCGGATGCGCCTCGATCATTCCCGGCGCCGACCGCAAGCCGCCGCAGCTTTACGAACTGCGGCCGACCGGCAGTTTCGCCGGTAAGCTGCCGCGCGTCCGCGCGCAACTCCTGGTCGAAACGCCGACCGCCTCCGCGAGCCTGCGCAGCAGCCGGATCGCGATCAAGATGCAGCCGACCAAGCTGGACTATCTCGCCGATTCGGAATGGACGGATCTTGCGACCAACCTGATGCAGACGCTGCTGGTTGAATCCTTCGACAATTCGGCCCGGATTGCCGGCGTCGCCCGCCAGGGCAGCGGCCTGAGAACCGATTTTCTGCTGAAATCCGACCTGCGCGAATTTCATGCCGAAATGTACGAGGGAACGCCGGCGCGCATCCGTATCAGCCTCCATGTCCGTCTCGTGCGCTGGAACGACCGGGATATCGTCGCGTCACGAACCTTCGAGGCGGCGGAGATTCTGGTTGGCGCGAGCAACGAAGCGATCGTCACAGGCTTCGACGCGGCCGTCGGCGGCGTCCTGAAACAGGTCGTCGAGTGGTCGCTGCGCCAGATGCATCGCCAGCGCGGCCGGCTTACCGGCCGATAGTTCCCGGATTGCGGAGGGGCCCCGCCGGCCCTATTTGCCGAATGCCGTCGCCGCGTCGGACAGGTGCGGACCGGCCTCAAGCACTATGGCGATGGCCGGACAGATCCAACCGATCGCCGTCGCTTTGGCCGCCTAGAGTCCGAAATTCTCGAACTTCTTGTTGAACTTGGCGAGCTGGCCGCCGGTATCGACCAGCCGGTGCACGCCGGTCCAAGCCGGGTGGGACGTCGGATCGATGTCGAGCTTCAGGCGATCGCCCGCCGCGCCCCAGGTCGACCGGGTCTTGAATTCGGTTCCGTCCGTCATCACGACGGAGATTTCGTGATAGTCGGGATGGATGTCCTGCTTCATCGTCCGGTCTCGGCGAATGGTCGGCGGCGGCTCCGCCCGGCCGGCGGAACGGGCCTGCGCCCGGGAGCGGCGAATATGGTTGCGGGCGCAGCCTGAAGCAAGCGGCAGACCCGCGCAGGGCCGCGCGCCGGTGCGCCGCAATTTCCGGCGTGGACCGGTCAGCCGGATCGCCCTACCGCTGGGTGAGGCGGATTTCGATGCGGCGGTTCTTCTGGTAGGCTTCCTCGGTCTGTCCGGCATCGATCGGGTGGTGCGGGCCGAAGCCGGCGGCGAGCAGCCGCCCGGCCGGGATGCCCTCCGCGATCAGGAAATTCACCACGGCGATCGCCCGCCTGGCCGACAGCTCCAGGTTCGACCCGCCCCGGAAGGGCCGGGCGTCGGTGTGGCCGTCGACCCGCAGGATCCAGTCGATATCGTCGGGAATCCTGTTCGCCAGTTCCTTGAGCGTCGTCGCCAGCTTGCGCAGCTCGACCTTGCCGCCGTCCTGCAGGCCCGACAGGTTGGTGGCGAACAGCACCGATGACGGGAAAACGAAGCGGTCGCCGACGATCTTGACGTCCTCGCGCCTGCCGATCGTCTTGCGCAGCTCGCCGAAGAATTCCGACTTGTACTGCTTCAGCTCGTTGACCCGCTCTACCAGCGCCGCCTTCAGCCGCCGATCGAGATCGGTGATCTTGATCTGCTGCTGCTTGCCCTTGACCTCGGAGGCCTCGAGCGCCTCCTGGATCGACAGCAACTGTTGGCGCAGGCCGGCAATCTGACGGTTCAACAGCAGCACCTGGCGTGCCTGGGCGCCCGAAAATCTCCGCGCTTCGGCGATCCGCTTCGCGGCGGCGCTCAGTTCAGCATCCAGACCCTGGCCTTGCTCCTGTGCCGCTGCCAGACGTTTGCGCAACGCCTCGCGGTCCTTTTCGACCGCGGCAAGGCGGGCGATCAGCTGGTTCTGCCGTTCGATCAGCAAACCTGACCTTCGGCCGATGAATTCGCGATCCTGCAGCGCGGCTGCGAGGCTTGCACGCAAGGCGGCATTCCTTTCGCGCAGTTCGGCGAGTTGGCCGGCAAGCTGGGCCCGTTCCTGTTCGAGCGCCGTCTGTCTGCCGGTCAGTTCGGTGACCCGGGCCTCCGCCTGGGTCCCGCCCTGCTGCGCTTCTGCCAACTGCCCGGACAGCCGCTTGTTCTCTTCGTCGAGCTTCGCTATCCGCTTCACCAGCGTCTGTACTTTCGCGTCCAGATCCGCGCGCTCGCGGCCCAGGGCGCCGGCCTTCTTGTCCAGTTCCTTCCGCGCCGCGATCGTCTCGGCCAGCTGGCTCGCCAGTCGCTTGTTCTCGTCCTCGATCTCGGCCAGACGCCGGGTAATGGCGGCGAGCCGGCTTTCCAGCTTCAAACGCTCGACGGCCAGTTCCGCGGCCCGCGCCTCGGCCTTCGTGCCGTCTTCGGCCAACTTCCTCGCGTCCGCCTCGGCCTTCGCTATCGCGGCGGCCAGCTCTTCGGCCCGTGCTTCGGCGCCCTTGCGCGCCGCAGAGATCCCCGTCAGCTGTTGACGCAGACTGGTATTCTCAGCGTCGAGGCGCGCGATCTGGGCGGTCAGTTTCTTCTGCAAATCGGCCGCTTTGGCCGCATCCGACGCCGCCGTTTTCTCGATTTCACCGCGCGCCGCCGTTTCCGCCGCCAGCCGGGCTTCGAGATCCCGCAGGTCGGCGGACAGGGCGGCCAGCCGGTCTTTCAGCTGTACCGCCTCGCCGGAAAGTCCGGCGACCCGGGCTTCCGCGTCTTTGCGCGCGGCCGACACGGCGGTCAGACGCTCGCGCAGCTTCTTCGCCGAATCGGACAGGAGCGCAGCCTCTTCCGCCAGCTGGGATTCCAGCTTCTTCACGTCGGCAGAAAGGTTCGTCGCCCGGGATTGTGCCGAATCGCGCGCGGCGACGACCTCGCCAAGCCGCTTGCGCAGCGCCGCGTTGTCGGATTCCAGGCGCGCGACCTGCGCGGTCAGATCCTCCTCGCGCAGGCCGGCTCTGGCCGCGGCCGACGCCGACGCCACCTCGCGTTGCCGGCGCGCCACGATCTCGTCGGCCAGCCGGATTGCGAGGCGCCGGTTCTCCGCTTCCTGTTCCGCCAACCGGGCTTCTTGTTCCGCCAGCCGGGCTTCCAGGCCGGTCTTTTCCCCGCTCAGGGAGTCGACCCGTTTGCCGAGGCCGGCGGCGCGGGCATCGGCCGCCTTGCCGGACTTGAGCGCTTCGGCGAGTTGCAGCGCGAGGCGGTCGGCCTCCGCTTCCAGGCTCGCGATCCGCAGCAGCAGGCTCTTCTTGTCCTTTTCCAGCGTTTC
Source organism: Rhodospirillaceae bacterium (assembly GCA_028819475.1). Lineage (NCBI taxonomy): Bacteria > Pseudomonadati > Pseudomonadota > Alphaproteobacteria > Rhodospirillales > Rhodospirillaceae > Rhodospirillaceae bacterium. The sequence goes on along the minus strand of JAPPLJ010000030.1, from coordinate 38,586 downwards.
CAGATTGACGAGCAGGCCCTGCCGGTCGGTCTGCAGCTGGCCGATCTCGCCGCGCAGCGCTTCCCGGTCCGTCTCGAGCGCCGTCAACCGGCCGCGCAGGCCGGTCAGGCTGGCTTCCAGTTCCGTCTTCTCGCCGGCCAGCCGGTCGCGCTCGCCCAGCGCCGTCTGAAGCTCCGCGGTCAGGTCGGCGATCGTCTTTTCGGCCCTGGCCGTCCGCCCTTCAGCCGCTTCGATCTTGGTCTGCCCCTCTTCCAGTTCCCTGGACAGGGTCGCGATCTGCGTCGTCAGCCGGTCGATGGTGCGGTCGCGGCCGACCAGTTCCTCGCCGAGGAAGAACTGGGCCGTCATGAAGATCATCGAGACGATGACAAAAACGATCAGCAGGCCCGACAATGCATCGACGAAGCCGGGCCAGATCTCGAAACGCCGTTGCGGCTGTTTGCGCCCTGCCATCTAACGCTCCGTTTCTTCCAGTTCCAATGCTGCCTGGACCGCCGTTTCGCTGCCGCGGGACGAGACCGTTGCGAGCGTGCGCGCCAGAATTCTGAATTCGTTGCGCAATTCCTGCATCATTTGCTGCCTCGTGGCAGCCGACTCCTGGACTGTTTGCTGCAGAACCTGGCGCTGTTCCCGGTTGAGTTCCATCAGCCGGTTGCCCACGGCGCGGAATTCCGCATTCAGCGCCTTCACCATTTCCTGCCTGCCGAAGGCCTGCTCGTCCGCCAGTCGGTCGAGGACCGGCTTCAGGGCGATCTGCGCTTCGGCCAGGTTGCGCAGCAGGGTCTGCTCCCCACGCATGTTGTCCGCGATGACGGCGAGTTCCTGCGTCAAGGCGCCGAGGTTCCGGCCCGTATCCGCCCGGTCCCTTTCGGATTCCGTCAGCGACTGCTGGATATTCTCCATAATCTCCGCAGTATGCTCAAGCAATGCCTGAAGATAGGCTTCTGCCGATTCCGGCTCGTCCTCGCCGAATTCGGTCGGCAGCGACGACAGGCGGGTGACGCCGGACAGCCAGTCTTCCAGCCCGGTGTAGAAGCGGTTCTGCGCCTGGCCGGCCTGCAGGTCCAGAAAGCCGACGATCAGCGAACCGCCGAGGCCGAACAGGGACGTGCTGAAGGCCGTCCCGGCGCCGCCGATGGAGGTCAGCAGATCCGCCTTGAACTTCTGGAAGACCGTCTTGAAATTCTCGCCGCTTTCGACCGTCAGGTTCTGGATCGCACTCGACACCGCCTCGATGGTTTCGATCAGGCCCCAGAAGGTGCCGAGCAGGCCGAGAAAGATCAGGAGCGCGATCAGGTAGCGCGATATCTCCCGGCCTTCGTCCAGCCGGGCGCCGACGCTGTCGAGGATCGAGCGCATGGTCGTGGCGGTCAGGCGCAGCTGACGGTTGCCGCGCTCGCCGATCATCGTCGCCATCGGCGCGAGCATGCGCGGCGTGCCGGCCTCGGCCGGGTCGTGGCTCTGCTGGTAGCGTCCGATCCAGCCCACGTCGCGCCACAGCCGCGCGACCAGCCACACGCAGAACACGATGCCGACCAGCAGGACGACGACGATCAGCCCGTTCAGAAAGACATTGGCCGCGAACGCGGCCACCAACCGGTCGCCGACGACGATCAGCCCGGCACAGACGACCGCCAGGAAGGCGCTCATGCGCAACAGGTAGCGCGCGGGGATGGTCAAGGGCAGTGGCTCCGCCGCTGGGGACTTCGTGGCCCGGGCGCCGCCTTCGATCGTTCCATACGGTAAGGTATGTTACAAAGGATCCGGTCGGAGCCCGGACGCTTCACTGTACCGGCCGCAGGGCTGCGCGACAATGGCGCTTCACCGCCGCATCGTGGGAAAATCTGACCTATTCGCCGGAAGTCCCGGCGCTTGCCATCGCATCGCCGACGACGCGGCGCAGATCGCCGTGCAGCGCGGTATTGCTGGCCAGCACTTCGGCGCCGCTCCAGGCCCGGTCGCGCCCGGCGACATCGGAAACCGTGCCGCCCGCTTCGCGCACCAGCAGCAGGCCGGCTGCGACGTCCCAGGTCTCCAGGTCGAACTCCCAGAATCCGTCGTAGCGGCCGGCCGCGACCCAGGCGAGGTCGAGCGACGCCGCGCCGAACCGGCGCACGCCGGCAACCGCGGGCAGGATGGCTTCCAGCGTTGCGCCGTAGGCCGGATGCTTCGGCTTGCCGCGATAGGGCAGGCCGGTCGCCAGCAGGGCGTCGGCGATAACGCTGCGCGACGAGACCCGGAGCCGGCGGTGATTGAGGAAGGCGCCGCTGCCGCGCACCGCCCAGAACAGTTCGTCGGTCAGCGGCTGGTAGACCGCGCCGGCGACGACTTGGCCCTTCTCCTCGTGGGCGATCGACACGGCGAAATGGGGCACCCCGTGGAGAAAATTGGTCGTGCCGTCGAGCGGATCGACGATCCAGCGGTCGGTGCCGGCGGTTTCCGGCGCGTCGGGGTCCTCCGCCCTGGGCAGGCTGCCGCTTTCCTCCATCGTCAGGCCGAAGCCGGGCCGGCCCTTGCGCAGTTCGTGGAACAGGATTTTTTCGGCCCGCAGGTCGGCGGCACTGACGAAATCCGAAGGGCCCTTGCGCGAGACCTGCAAGTGCTCGACCTCGCCGAAGTCGCGCACCAGGGCTCGCGCGGCCTTGCGGGCGGCCCCTTCCATAACGTTGACGATGGCGGGCTTCAGGACCATGGCAGGCGGCCTCGCGCTCTTGAACGGCAACCGGGCGGCGATCCGGCCGGCGACGGGCGGCGACGGGGTGGCGGCCGGGCGGAAACCGGAAACGGTTACTTCGCGCGCTCCATGTAGCTGCCGTCGGCGGTCGCGACAACGATCCGGGTGCCGGCCTCGATATGCGGCGGCACCATGATGCGCTCGCCATTCTCGAGGATAGCCGGCTTGTAGGACGAGGAGGCGGTCTGCCCCTTCACCACCGCGTCGGCCTCGACGACTTCCATGACGACGCTGTCGGGCAGTTCGACGCCGATCGGCGACCCTTCGTAGGACTGGACGGTGACCGTCATGCCGTCCTGCAGGAAAACCGCCGGATCGCCGATCGCCTCGCGGTTGAGCGTGATCTGCTCGTAGGTCTCCGTCTCCATGAAGGTGACGTCGTCGCCGTCGGCAAAGAGGAACTGGTACCGCGCCTCGTCAAGCCGCACCTTCTCGACGCTCTCCGAGGCCCGGAACCGCTCGTTGAGCTTGGTGCCGTCGCGGATGTCCTTCATCTCGGCCTGCAGATAGGCGCCGCCCTTGCCGGGCTGGGTGTGCTGTATCTTGGCGACCCGCCACAGGCGGCCGTTGTGCTCGATGATGTTGCCGGGGCGGATGGCGTTGCCGTTGATGCGCATGGGAGGCGTCTGTCTCGATTGCCGGTTTCGTCGTGCCGGATGCGGGCCGGGAAGCTATCACCGGCGACCGGGGGGTTCAATTCGCCCCGCCCGCCCGGCGGCGCGGCGAAGTGCTCGCGCCAAATCCGCAAGCGACGATGAGATCGGCCTCGCCGGCTTTCAGTCCAATAGCCTGGCAATACGCCTTACACATTGCACGGCGTCGCGGAATTTTGGGGTTTCCGCCTCGGTTCCGTATGACATCGCGGCGACGAAGCGCTCGTATTCGTCGCCGTACTCGGGATCGGTCGAAAGAATGTCCAGAGCTGCCGCAACCCGCGCCGCCGGTGTCGTCCCGAGGCCGCCGGACATCTGCCCTGCTCTTGCCGTATCCGAGTCCAGAGCGCGTCGCGACAGTTCGGCAAAGCGGGAATGGCCGGCGGCGTGCGCTTCGAGCGCCGCCAAATCGTGCAAATGGCGAACCAGCGTGGGGTCGTCGTTCGCGTCGCCCCGCTGCCTGCTCGACACACGCCAGGTGAGAGCGCTGAGTTTGTCGGCCGCAGTCTCCGCCGGAGCGACACAAGCGGCCAGCGGAACTTCCGCCGCCTGCTTACGCGCTGCCGCCACGAGGGAGCGCAAGGGTTGCTCCTCCGGCGGCAGTGCCGGGCGTAACAGCGTCATTTCCAGCCTGATTTCCGGGCGCAGAGCGGACGCAGGATCGAAATTCGTCGGATACCCGATTCGACACTGGAAGAAACGGCTCTCGTTGCCGACGAGAATGTCCTCATCGCGCAGTGTCCGCCCGCCTCCGGCGCGAAGCGTCTCGATCACCGCCTTGCGATAGCGCCGGCGTTCGCTGCGATCGATGCCGGCCTCGGGCATGAGGAGCTTAAAGTCGAGATCTTCGGAAAACCGCCGGATCAGGCCATATCCCTTGGACAAACTGGTGCCGCCGGAGAACACCGGTCGCAACCCGTTTTGCACAACGCCGGCGACAGCAGCGATCGCCTGCGTCGCATGCCAGTCCTTCTCCACGAATGACGGATCGACGCCGAGTTCCGTGGCGACAGCCTCAAGAAGCGCGGGGTCGGGAAATGCGCTCGAAGACGGCGAATTTGCCATCGTGACCGATTTTGCGGGAAATCCGGTCCTTGACGGCGATCATGCGGCCCGTCGGCACCTGCGCCGTTCTACCTTCGCCGTAGGCCCGCTCGAATTCCGATGGTGCGGTTTCAACATTCAGGCGCGCCAGCGCTTCGCGCGCCAGCGCGGGCAAGGGTTTGGCAGGGACAATCTTGCCGGAAAGCGGGGAGACCGTAGCGCGGGCGTAAATTCCATAACCGATTCTGACAAGCCGGCCCTTGGCGGCAAGACGGCGCAAACCGCGGCCCACCTGGTCGTACCCTCCGAGATCCTCGAAATCGCGACGCAGGAAGACATCGCCTTTCTTGCGCGCGATCCGCTCGGCAATGCGCTTCTCCAGGGTCTTGCGCTTCCTGGGTTTCATACCTGTCATCAATCGCAAAAATACGACATTTCCTTGATGCAGAAATACGACAATCCAGGCGGTTGTCAACGGCACCGCCCGGTGCGCCGGCGCCGCTACTCCGCCGGCGCCGGGAGCCGGCCCTTGATGATCTTGCGGGTCGGGGTCATCGGGAATTCGTCGACGACGACAAGCTTTTCCGGCAGCTTGTTGCGGGCGATCCGGTGTTCCATCAGGAACGCGCACAGCGCCTCCAGGTCGGGCGCGTCCGCGCCGGGGTTGAGCTGGATCCAGGCGCAGGCCTGCTCGCCCAGCACCTCGTGCGGCACCGGGGCGACGGCGGCCATCTGGACCGCCGGGTGGGCGCTCAGCAGGTTCTCGATATCCTGCGGATTGAACTTCACCCCGCCGCGGTTGATGATGTCCTTGATCCGGCCGGTGATGGCGACGAAGCCGTCCCCGTCCATGTAGCCGAGGTCGCCGGACCTGAAGAAGCGGTCGGCGGTGAAAGCCGTCTCGTTGGCCTCCTTGTTGCGCAGGTAGCCGGGGAACACCATCGGGCCCCGGATCTGGATTTCGCCCTCCTCGCCGCGCGGCCGTTCCGCGCCGGTATCGGGATCGGCGACGCGCACGGTGCTGCCGGGCGAAGCGCGGCCGGCGAAGACGGCGGATTTGCCGATGCCGTCTCCCGGCCGGGTGAACATGCCGGCCTGCAACTCGGTCATGCCCCAGAGCTGGCAGATCCGGCAGCCGGGCCAGGCCTCCTGCAGGGCGTGCAGCATGGCCGGCGGCGCGGCGCTGCCGGCGAACAGGCACATCTTCATGCTGCTGAAATCGTGCTTCCCGATCAGGCCGGCCGCCGTCATGGCCGCACCGTGGGCCGGCGCGAACCAGACCGCCGTGGGCTTCATCTTCTCGATCGATTCGGCCAGCGCCGGCGGCGTGAAGGCGGGCAGCAGCAGGTTCGCCATGCCGGTGACGAGGCCGAGATGGAACGCATAGAGCCCGTAGAGATGGGTGAACGGCGCGGCGGAGAGGATGCGGTCGTCGGCGGTCAGGCCCTTCTCCGGCGCGCTCATCCGGGCGTTCGACAGCATGTTGTGGGAATTGAGCGGCACGCCCTTGGGCGACGACGTCGTGCCGGAGGTGTAGAGCAGCAGGTGCGGGTCGGCCGCCGAAGGCTCGTGGCCGATCTCGATGTCCGGATCGGCGGCGATCAGATCGTCCAGGGAGAGCGCGCCGTCCGGCGCGTCGCCGACCGCGATGACATGCCTGAGCGTCGGCATCTGCGGCTGGAGGTCGAGCGCCGCCTGCGCCGCCGACCAGTCCTTGCCCGCGCCCATGCACACGATCGCCCGCGAGCGGCCGTGATTGATCAGGGTCTGGAGTTCGGCGTCGCGGTAGGGCATGTGGACGGTCTGGACCACGCCGCCGAACCAGGTCACCGCCAGGTTGGCGATCGCGAATTCCGGGATGTTCGGCAGCTGCACCGCGACGACGTCGCCGGGCCGCAGGCCGAGCTGCCACAGGCCCCCGGCAACCCGCTCGGCGGTGTCGCGCACCTCTTTCCAGGTGAGCGTCCGGCCGGGCAGGACGTAGGCCGGCGCGTCCGGCCGTTCGGCGGCATTGCGCTCCAGATACCGGCGCTGGGTCTCGTTGCGCCACCAGCCCTTCTCGACATAGTCGCGCGCCTGGTCCGGCGGGTAGTTCATGGCGGCGCGCAGCTCCAGCGCGTCCTCGCTGTAGCGGAAATGGTCGAGATGGGGGGTGAACCGCTCGGTGCGGAAGCGCTTGCCGCCACCCAGGTCGAGCAGCCGGACATAATGGCCCGTGCGGAAGCGCCGGCGCTCCATCAGGGTGCGGATATAGAGCACCTGGTTGCGGCTGAGGCCGATCCGCTCGGCGATCTGGGCGTCCGACAGGCCCATCGGCTCCCGGTGGCGCTCGATGGCGTCCCAGTCCTTCTCCCGGTAGGGATCGCCTTCGCGGATCTGGTGGTTGTGCGACATCCGGAGAACGATCTCCCCGAAGGTCGCCATCATCTCCTCGGTCACGCCGATCTGGCGGCGGTTCAGCCCGCGGGCCATTATCCGGCGGCCTCCGCGTCCAGCCGGTATTCGTGACGCAGGATCGGGTCGGCCTGGGGCGCCTGGGTGGCGACCGGGCAGACCCGCATGCATTCGAAGCATTGCGCCAGCAGCCCGCCCGAGCCGACGCTCATCTTGTACCAGAGCATCTTGTTGTCCGGATCGAACAGGGCGTCCTCCCGGTCGTCCTCGTCGGTCGCGCGGATGGCGTCCATGATCGCGGCCGGAACGGTCTCGTACTGCTGGGTCATCTCGGCACAGGCGGCCATGTCGTAGCGCATGACTTTCTGCTTGCCGGTCTCCTCGTCGACCTCGCCGTCGAGGCACTGGACCGGGCAGAATTTCATGCAGGGGGTGCGCTGGATCGAGCGGTACATGTTCACGCAGGACGGCGCCGGGCAGGGGTTTTCGGCGAGCGGCGCGTCAGGCTCCAGCTCCAGTTCCGTGAACACGCTGGCGAAATACATGTAGCCGTAGTCGGGATGGAGCAGGATATCGCCGGCCAGCGAACGGGCGCCGATGCCGGCCAGTTCGGCATGGACCTTCAGGCTTTGCAGCGGCACGCGCGGGCCGGCGTCCGGGTCCATGTCCGGCGGGCAGTAGATCGAGCGCAGGCCGAACTTGTTCTCGATATAGAAGGCGAGGCCGTAGGAAATCGAGTAGGCGCGCGTCTCGGTCGAGCCGAAATAGCCGAGCGCCTTGGCCGGCACGGTCCAGGCGCCTTGCGTCTGGCCGCCGACGCCAAGCGCGATCACCGACTTCACCCGCGGCATGATATCGGCCGGGCGGTAGCCGGGCGGACAGACGCGGTTGACGGCGTCCAGGTCGGCGACTCCCGCGGTCAGCGCGCCCTTCTTCAGGCAGTAGGCGAGGACGGCATCCTTGGCGGCAGCCTTGTCGATGGCGGGTCTTTTCCTGGGCATCGGATCGGCCTTGGCGGTTCAGGGCGTACGCCAGCTCGGCGCGCCGCTATTCTGGGCCTGTGCCGCCGCCTCGCGCAACAGTCGGCGCAGCATATTGCCGTTGCCCGGATTGCGGGGGATTTCATCGCAGAAGAAATAGCCCTTCGGGCGCATGAAGCCGGGCAGGTCCGAGGCCCGGGCGTGGGCATCGAGCGCGGCGGCTTCGGCATCGCCGACGATGCAGCCGACGACGATCTGGCCCCAGCGCTCGTCGGGCAGGCCGATGGCGCAGCAGTCGTCGACGCCCGGCGCGGTGTGCAGAATGGCCTCGACCTCGCCGGGATGGATGCTCTCGCCGCCGGAGCGGATCATGTCGTCGACCCGGCCGCGCAGGGTGAAATAGCCGCGTTCGTCCAGGGTCACGACGTCCCCGATGCGCACCCAGCCGTCCTGCACCTTCTCCGCCGTCGCGTCCGGCCGGCCGAGATATTCGCTGAAGATCGTGTCGGCGTCGGCGGCGACCAGCAGTTCGCCTTCCTCGCCGGGGCCGATCAGGTCGTCCGGCCCGCCGCCCAGCGCCACCACCCGCAGGCGGGTGTAGTAGCCGGGCCGCAGCGCGAGATGGTCGCCGACCGGCGCCGGGTTGTAGGCCGAGCACATGGTCTCCGTGGTGCCGTAGATGTGGCGGATCTCGGCATTCTCCCAGCACCGGTCCATGTGGGCGATCAGTTCCTCCGGAATGTTCGAGCCGCCGTAGAGCACGCGGCGCAGGGAGCGCAGCTTCTCCGGCGCATAGTTCGGCGCCCTGGTCAGCGCGTAATACAGGGTCGGCGCGGCGAAGGTGTAGGTCAGCCGTTGCCGTTCGATCAGGTCGACGGCGGCCGCCGGATCGAAGGCGCTCATCACCTGGTAGCTGCCGCCGAACGCCAGTGTCACCAGAAACACGCCGTAGAAGCCGATGGCGTGGGCGAGCGGCATGAAGCCGAGCGCCCGCGTGTGCGGCCCGTGCAGCACGCCGCCCTGGGTCGCCAGCCATAGCACGCGCGGCTCGGTGGTGCGCTGGGCCAGCACGACGCCCTTGGGCAGGCCGGTCGTGCCGGAGGTGTAGAAGATGATCGCCGGGTCTTCGCGATCGAGGTCGGGCCGCGGCGGCAGGCCGCTAATGTCGGCGCGGCAGGTTGAGAAATCTTCAGCCTGGCCGACCGCGCCGCCGGGCGCGAACAAGGGCGCCCCTCCGGGCAGCGCGGCGGCAACGGCCTTCACGGCATCGGGATCCGGCAGCACGAACGCGCCCTTCATCGCGCCGGCGGCGACCAGCCGGCCGATATCGACGGGGTTGAGGCGCGGATTGACCAGCGCCGGGACGGCGCCCAGCCGGGTGAGCGCGAGCAGGGCGAGCCCGTGTTCGAGAATGTTGGGCAGGCAGGTCGCCACCCGGTCGCCCGGCCCGATGCCGCGCGCGGCAAAGCCAGCGGCGATCGCATCCAGTTCCGCAATCAACTGGCGGTAGGTGAATTGCCGGCCGGTCCGGTCGTCCCGAATCGCCAGCGCCTCGGGCGACCGGTCCGCCTGGTTCCAGACCAGATCATAAGCGGTCGGGGCAGTCACGGCGTCACCAGCCCGGCCGGTTCTTCCACCACCAGTCCGGCTTGTAGCGCTTGCCGTAGCCCAGCGCGTTGTCGAGCCACAAAGCGATCCGCCGGAACGGCCCGCCGGCCAGCCTTTTCCAGAGCCGGAAATAGACCCGGCCCAGCGTCGTCTCCGGCAGCTTGTTGTAGGGGCAGACGCGGATGCAGATGCCGCATTCGGTGCCCTGGTTGGCCCAGAAGCGGAAGCATTTCTCGCCGTCGACATTCCACTTCCTGATGCCGACGAAGTTGGAGGCGTTATGGTAGGCGCCGTCGGGCGGGCCGTCCGGAATCGCCTTGGGCGGGCAGGCGTCCGAGCATTTGCGGCACAGGTCGCAGAATTCCTTCACGCCGAACGTCTTCGGCCTGTCGTGGACCAGCGGCAGGTCGGTGAAAATCTTGCCGAAGCGCAGGCGCGGGCCGAATTCCGGCGTGATGACCAGCCCGTGGCGGCCGTATTCGCCGAGCCCGGCCTGGATGGCGTAGGGGATGCACTGGGCCGTGTCGTTCAGCGAGGCGACGGCGTTGTAGCCCAGGTTGCGGATGAACTGGGCGAGCGACATGAGCGTCAGCCCGTCCTTGGAATAGCCGTAGCCGGCCGCGGTGCCGCCGAGCGCCGAGGGCATGGTCTGGATCACCTTGCCGGGCATTTCCGTGCCGACGACGATGCAGTGGGGCAGGCCGGCGCAGTCGGCATTCTCCTTTTCGGTGCGCGTCTTTGCGTTGAAGCGCCTGGTGTAGTGCCAGCGCAGGTCGGTGGACGTGATGCCGATCAGGTCGGCGCCGAAGATGCGCGCCGCCTGCTTCAGTTCCAGCGTCATTTCCGCCGGGTCGTCGACCGGCTCGCGGGTCGGCGCCGGCGGGGCGTAGGGCGTGAGTTCGTCGAGGAACCCGTCGTGGCGCTCGTCCTTCAGCTTGCGCTCGATCAGCAGATTGGCGCCGACCCAGGCGGCGTTGCGCATCGCGAAGTCCCTGGTGCGGTAGCCCTCGGTCTTGCGCACCCCCAGCCCGTGGGTGAACATGGACCTGAACCAGTCGAGCGCCTTCTCGGAGCGGACGGTCTCGTCCCACTGCGCCCGGGCGAAGGTGTCGTTGCACGCGTTGAAGCGCTGGAACTCCGGCTCGATCTCGAAACCGCATTCGGTGTCGTCGGGCCGGTGCAGATCGCCGTCGAACCGCGCCTCCAGCGTCGGCGGGTTGGCGGCCGACAGCGGCTCGGGCATGTTGCGGCGGGCGGGTTCGGACATGGCTCTTGGGTGCATCCGGTCTGTTACGGCGATCTCGATTCGCCGCACAGGCTTTCCGGCGGAAATCGATCAGGCGGCATCGTAGACTGTCCGGCCTTCCCGCAGAGCGGGTTTGAAGACCAGGGGGTGGGAATTCCGGTATCGTTGGACATCGCCCGGAGTTGCCACGATGACATCGATGGCAACCGGCACACCGCATAGTTCCCGGTAAATGCTGTCGTAGATGCGCTTCCGTTCGCGCCAATCCTTGCCGTAATCCTTGACGACGAGCAGGTCGACATCGCTGTGCGGGCCCATCTCGCCGCGGGCAGCGGAACCGAAAAGTACGATTTTTTCCGGCCGGCACGCCGTGACGAGCCGCTGGACAATATCGTTCAGCGTTGGCGCATCCAGCCTCCGTCCGGCATCCCGGCGCGCCGCGATTGCCGTCGTGCCGGGGGCTGTTTTCGCGTCCGCCATCTTGGTCCCTCCCGGAAACGGTGCAGGCGTTTGAAGCCATGCGGGAGCGCTCTTCGGCAATCTAAACCGGACGTCTCTCCATTGTCACGGCCTGCACTCAGCACTCCGGCCCTACGGCCAGAGCGCGTCGAGCGGGAAGCTGATCGCCTCGAACGGCGGAATCGAGACCGGGTCGTCGTTGCGCGCCGTGGCGATCAGGACCCATTCGCCGTCGCGCAGTTCGAAGGCTTCGAGGTCGCGCGCCACCGGGTCGATAAACCAGAGGTGGGCAACGCCCTCGCGGGCGTAGACCGGGCGCTTGCCGTGGCGGTCGAGATCGCGGGTCGAGGGCGAAAGCACCTCGCAGACCCAGTCCGGCGCAAGGGTGAAGAAGGCCGTATCGGGAAAGTCCGGCATCCGCTCGCGCCGCCAGCCGGCGATGTCGGGCACCAGGATGTCCTCGCCGAGATGCAGCTCCGGCTCGTCGATGATCCACCAGCCGCCGGGGCCGCCACGGCCCTTCTGGAAGGGGCTTGAGAGTTCGCCTCCCAGAGACGACGACGCGAGCGCATGCGGCGGGGCCGGCCGCGGATGGGTGTAAAGCGCCCCTTCGACGACCTCGGCAACCATATGCGCCGGCGCGTCGATCACGTCCTGGTAGGTCGCGCGGCGTGCGGATCGTTTGAGAGCGGCCTGGGAAGGGGCCATGTCGAAGGTCTCCCGATGGCGGAGCGCCGACTATACCACGGGATATCCGGAGCTGTAGACCGGCACAGACGCCGGCGTTCAGCCCGCGAGCGCCGGGCGGTCCTCCAGCACGCCGCTCCTTTCGATGACCTCGGCCATGGCGGATTCCTGGCGCGGCGCCATCAGGTGGACGCCGCGCACGCCCGGAACCTCCCGCAGCTGCTGGATCAGCTCGGCGCAGATCTTTTTGCCTTCCGCCCGCTCGTCGTCCGCGCCTTCGAGCCGCTTCAGGATCGCGTCGGGAATGGAAACGCCGAACAGGTTCTCGTCCATCCATTTCGCTTGGCGCAGCGAGGCGAGCGGCCCGATACCGACCAGGAAGGCCAGCCTTTCGGTAATGCCGAAATCGGCGAGCCGCGTGAAATAGATTTTCGCCGTCTCCAGGTCGAAACAGTATTGGGTCTGGGCGAAATCGGCGCCGGCATCGATTTTCGCGCGCAGGCTCTTCGGCTCCCAGCCGGGTTTCGGCACCATCGGCGCGTCGGCGCAGCCGATGAACAGTTTCGGCGGCCCCTTGATCTCGCGGCCGGCGTTCAGCAGCCCGTCGTCGCGCATCCGGCGGGCAAGCCGCATCAGGCCGGCAGAATCGAGATCGAACACCGGGCTGGCGTCCGGCTCCTCGCCCTTCTTCGGGTCGTCGCCGGTCAGGCACAGGATGTTGGGGATGCCGAGCGCTCCGGCGCCGAGCAGATCCCCCTGCAGGGCGATCAGGTTGCGGTCGCGCACGGTGAACTGCAGCACCGGCTGGATGCCCTGCCGCATCATCGCGCCGGCCAGCACCAGGCTGGAGACGTGGGCCTTCGCCGTCGCGCCGTCGGTGACGTTGACCGCATCGGCGACGCCTTTCAGCGGCGCCACCCGCTCGAGCAGGGGCGCCAGGTCGGTCGTCGCGGTCGGCGAGGTCTCGCAGGTCACGGCGAAGCCGCCGGCGGCCAGCACCCGTTCCAGTTTGCCGCCGGATTTCAGTCCGTTCGCCGATACCGGTCCGTTCATCGTCTTTTCCGCCATCCCTGATATTCGCCGCCTGCGGCCCGGCCGCCCTTGCCGCCGCCCGCGGTTATCGGCCATACAGCAGGATGCCCTGCGGCGGCAATCCGCCGGGGACGGGAGCGGGTGACGAGGCGAAAATGGCGCAGGCGGCAAAAATGGCGGTCACGGTCGATCCCGGACCGGAGCGCGCGGGCGAGAAACACGCCTTCCGCTTCTTCGACAACCGCGAGAAATACCTGATGTTCGTCACGACCTGCTCGGAGAAGTGGGAAGTGGCGCAGCGGGTCGGCCGGGAAATCCCGTTCCTGAAGCCGACGCCGCCGGCGCTCAACCTGTTCGACGCCGGCGTTGGCGACGGCACCGTGCTGACCCGGGTGATGCGCAACCTGCACCGGCAGTTTCCCGCCATACCCTTCTGCGTCGTCGGCAAGGAAATCAGCATGGAGGATGTGCGGCTGACCCTGGAAAAACTGCCGGACCGTTTCCAGGAGCACCCTCAGCTCGTCGTCGTCATCACCAATCTCTACTACGCCGAATCGCCCTGGCTGCGCGTCAACCGGCCGGAGACCAAACCGGCGGTCAAGCGCTGGAACATCGCGCTGGAGGGCAGCACGGCGCACGAATTCGACGAGCAGGTCCGCAATCTGGGCCCGGTCCTGGCCGAAGGCTGGCAGACGAAAACCAGCGAGAAAACCGGCAACCCGCTCTATGTCCAGCCGTCGATCCTGGTGCTTTACCGCAAGGACCGGGCCTTCGCCCTCGATGGCGTGATCCCGCCGCCGGGCGGCGCGCCGGCCGGCTACGATCTCGTGATCGCCTCGCAGCCCTACCGGGCCCGACTCAGCGCCGAAATCAAGGTGCGCAACGTGCTGGGGCCGCTGGCCCGCGCCCTGTCGCCGGGCGGGCGGATGATCGTCATTCAGTCGACCGGCAAGGATCCGGGCATGGAACTGATCAACGCCGTGTGGGAGGAGGAATTCCCCTTCGTCACCCCGCGCCGCGACTTGATCGCGGCGATGAAAGAGGCGCTGGACGGGAGCCACAACGACCTGAACTACGACGCGCTGCGCGACGATGAATCGTCGTTCCGCTATGAGTTGCACGCCCTGCCCGACGAAATCGGCGAGAGCATCGGCACCTCGACCCTTCTGGCGGCGTGGAACGCAGCAACCTATGTCGCGCAGATCGAGGACGACCGCATGGTCGACGTGCTGCGCGACGGCGACTATCTGGAGGCGGCCCGCGACGTGCTGAAGCGGTATGGCGGCCTGTGGTTCGAGGACGAGAGCTTCCTTGTGACCCGCGGCTTCGCTTGAGACCGGGCGCGCAGAGCGGGGGACTCTGCCATGGGCTTCGAACGCCTGCCCTTTATCGGCGAAGCGGAGATTGCCGCGGTCCTGCGCTGGCCGGACCTGGTCGACGCCATCGAGGCGGCGATGACCGCCTTCTCGGCCGGCCGGGTCGTCCAGCCGGTGCGCCAGATGCTCCCGGTGCCGGGCGCGGCTGCGTTCATGGGGGCGATGCCGGCGATCGGCTCCGGAATAGGAGGGGCGGCCGAAGGGGCGATGGGCGTAAAGGTCGTCACCCTGTTCCAGGGCAACGCCGGCACGGACGTTCCGACCCACCAGGCCGTCATCCTGCTGTTCGACATGGCGAACGGGTCGCCGCTCGCCGTGCTGGACGGCCGCCTGATCACCGAAATGCGCACCGCGGCCGGCACGGCGGCCATCGTGCGCAAGCTGACCTCGGAGAGCCCGAAGACTGCCGCCATTCTCGGCAACGGGATCCAGGCGCGGGCCCATGCCGAGGCGCTCCGCGCGGTCCGGAAGATCGCCGAATTGCGCCTGTGGGGGCGCAACGAAGCCCGTGCCCGGCCGGTCGCCGAGGCGCTCGGCGCTGTCTTCCATACCGAAGCCGAGGCGGCGGTGCGCGATGCCGATATCGTCGTCTGCGCGACGTCGGCGACGAAGCCGGTGCTTAGAGGCAACTGGGTCCGGGAGGGCGCGCTGGTCGCCTCGATCGGCTGGAACGGCCCCGACGGCCGGGAACTGGACGACGATGCGATGGCCCATACGGTGCTGGTCGAATCGCGCGATGCCGCGCGTGACCAGGCAGGCAATGTCCGCGGCTCGGGCTGCGCTATCTTCGCGGAGGTCGGCGAGGTCTACGCCGGAACAAAAATTGTGTCGGAAGGGGCGACCGTCATCTACGATTCGGTCGGCATCGCGATCCAGGACGTGGCGGCGGCCCGGCTGGCGTTCGATATGGCCTGTGACCGGGTCACGGCCGCGGCGCCGGAGGCCTGCGCATGAGCATCCCGCCCCTTACCCTCGGCCAGGTTTTGAGCGCGCAGGCGCGGGTGCAGCCGGACAAGCTGGCCGCGCGCGACCTTGAGCGCGCGATGACCTACCGGCAATGGAATGCGCGGGCCTGCCGGCTCGCCAACGCGCTGACCGGTCTCGGCCTCGCAAAGGGCGACCGGGTGGCGGTCCTCGCCTACAACCGCGTCGAATGGGCGGAGATTTACGCAGCCGCCGCGAAATCGGGGCTGGTCGCGGTGCCGATCAACTTCCGGCTGACCGGGCCGGAAGTGCGCTACATCGTCGAAGACAGCGGCGCATCGGCGCTGATCGTCGAAGATGCGCTGATCCCGGTCGCCGAGAGCATTCGCGACACGCTCGCCCTGGCGGAGGACCGCTTCATCGCGATCGGCCCGTCCGCCGGGTCTGCCGGATGGCGCGACTATGAGGGCCTGCTGGCTGCGGCCGCGGACAGCGAGCCCGATGCCACCGTCCTGCCCGACGATCCGTGGTGCATCATGTACACCTCGGGCACGACGGGAAATCCCAAGGGCGCAATCCGCGGCCACCGCGGCATGGCGATGCTGGCCCTGATGACCCAGGTCGAAATGGGCCTGCACCGCGGCGACGACGGGCTGCTCGTCATGCCGATGTGCCACGCCAATTCGCTCAACTTCCTCACCGCATTCATCTATTGCAACGCGACGGTCACGATCCTTTCGCGCAGGAGCTTCGATCCGGCGCTGTGCCTGCACACCTTCGCGCGGACCGGGGCCACCTTCACCTCGCTGGTGCCGACCCACTACACCATGCTGCTCGACGTTCCGGCATCCGAACGCGCCGTCGAAGGCTTCGAACTCGTCGCGAAACTGCTGGTCTCCTCCGCCCCGGCACGCGCCGACACCAAGCGCGCGGTCATGGAGATGTTCCCGAAAGCCGGTCTCTTCGAACTCTACGGCTCGACCGAGGCCGGGTGGGTCACCATGCTCCATCCGCACGAGCAGTTCGACAAGCTCGGCACCGTGGGGCGCGAGGTGATCGGTTCGGCGCCGGTCAGGCTGCTCGACGACGACGGCCGCGAGGTGCCGGACGGCGAACCCGGCGAACTCTTCTCGTGCGGGCCCTACGCCTTCGACGGCTACTGGAACCTGCCCGACAAGACCGCCGAGGCGTTTCGCGGCGATTATCTCACGGTCGGCGATGTCGCGTTGCGCGGCGCGGACGGCTACATCCGCGTCATCGACCGCAAGAAGAACCTCATCATCTCCGGCGGCGAGAACATCTATCCGACCGAGGTCGAATCCGTTCTGGGGCGCCATCCGGCGGTCCGCGACGTGGCCGTGGTCGGCCGGCCGGACCCGAAATGGGGCGAGAGCGTCCAGGCCGCGGTCGTGCGGCAGGCCGGTCACAATATCGGCGAGGCCGAACTGGTCGCCTGGGCGAAGGAGCGCCTCGCCGGCTACAAGCGGCCGCGCGAGATCGTTTTCCTCAGCCAGGAGGAGATGCCGCGCAACGCGACGGGAAAAATCCTGCACCGGACGCTGCGCGAACTGCTTGCCGCGCGATCCGGGACGCCGCCGGACGGACGGGCCCCCTGACTCCGCCCCGGTAAACTGCAAACGGAGAGCGCCGATGACCACCGCTGCGGCAGACGGCCCCGAACGCCAGGACTCCAACCGCGACGAGACCAGCGTCGCCGCCTGGATCGCCCGCGCCCTGAAAGCGCGCGGCGTGGACCGCGTCTTCGGATTGCAGGGTGGCCATATCCAGCCGATCTGGGATCGCGTGGCGCAGGCCGGCATCCGCATCGTCGACGTGCGCGACGAGCGGGCGGCGATGCACATGGCCCATGCCCACGCCGAGCTTACCGGAAGCCTCGGGGTGGCGATGGCGACGGCAGGGCCGGGCGTTACCAACACGGTCACGGCGGTCGCCAACGCTGCGCTCGCCCGCGTGCCGGTGCTGCTGATCGGCGGCTGCGCGCCGCGGGTGCAGGACAATATGGGCCCGTTGCAGGGCGTTCCGCAGACCGACATCATGCGCCCGATCACCCGCTATGCCCGCACGGCGCGGATCGCCGAACACGCCCTGCGCGAGCTGGACGAGGCCATCGCCTGCGCCGCCGGGGACACGGGCGAACCCGGCCCGGCCTATATCGAGATCCCGACCGACGTGCTGCGCCGGCCGGTCGCCCGGCACCTCGTGCTCGACGAGTGGCTCGAACCGGCGCCGCCGCGCCGCCTGCCGCCCGATCCCGACCGCGTTGCCGAGGCCGCCGCCGCGATCCGCGCCGCCCGCCGGCCGCTGGCGATTTCCGGCCGCGGCGCCCGGGGCGCGGGGGAGGCGGTGCTGCGTTTCCTCGATGCCGCCGATGCGCTCTATCTCGATACCCAGGAGAGCCGCGGCCTCGTCCCGGCGGACCACCCCTCGGCCGTCGGATCGATGCGCGGCGCGGCGATGGCCGGAGCGGATCTGGTGATCACGCTGGGGCGCAAGCTCGACTACCAGCTCGGCTTCGGCTCGCCGGCGGTGCTTCCCGAGGCCCGGTTCGTGCGGATTGCGGACAACGGCGCCGAGCTGATCGACAACCGCCGCGGCGCGCCGGAGATGCTCGCCGATGTCGGGCTCGCGCTCGACGCCATTGTCGAGGCGCTCGGCAACGACGCCGGTGTGCGCGACAGCGAATGGCTGGACGGCCTGCGCAGCAGGCACCGGGAGCGTGTCGCCCGCGGCGCCGGATCGGCGGCGGCGAAGCGTTGCGCCGACGGCAAGATCCATCCGATGGCGATCTTCGAGGCGATCCGCGAGACCGCCGATCCGGACCATATCGCCATCGCCGACGGCGGCGACCTGCTGAGCTTCGCGCGCATCGGCCTCGACTCGCGCACCTACCTGGACGCCGGCATCTTCGGCTGCCTCGGGGTCGGCGTGCCGTTCGCGGTCGCCGCGGCCCTCGCCTTTCCCGAAAGGCAGGTGATTTCGGTCAACGGCGACGGCGCCTTCGGCATCAACGCGATGGAGATCGACACCGCCGTGCGCCACGGCGCGAAGGCCGTCTTCATCGTCTCCAACAACGCCGCCTGGAACATCGAGCGCCACGACCAGGATATCAATTACGGCGGCCGCATCGTCGGCACCCTGCTCGAACACTGCGACTATGCCGCCATGGGCCGCGCGCTCGGCGCCCACGGCGAGCGGGTCGAGGACCCGGCGGACCTGGCCGGCGCCATCGCCCGGGCTCTTGAACGCGCGCCCGCCGTCGTCGACGTCGTCACCTCGCAGGACGCCGTATCCTCCGACTCGAAGAAGGGCCTCGGCTTCGTACCCGAATTCCACGCCCTGACGGTGTGGGACGAGGCGGAGCGGAAGCGGCGCGGGGAAGCGTGAAGCGCCCCCGGCAGAGCTTCAGGCAGCTTATTGCAGTTCGGCCCGGTCCTTGAGGAAGAAGCGGCTGCGGTCGGTATCCGGCAGAGCCTCCAGAAGCCTGTGCGTCTCCAGATAGCCGGTCTCGATCAGCGGCAGGCCCGCCCGGAAATCCGTCATACCGATCGAACCCAGGTCGGGTCGGATCAGGAAATCGGCCTCGACCCGGTTCTTTTCGATTCGTTCGAACGCCCCGACCATGAGTGCCTTCAGAAGAGTGTCGCGAAAGTTCGGAAACCGGTACCGGCGTCCCTTCAGCCTGAAGAACATGAGCAGACTATCCACGAATCCAAGGTTCGGGGGAAAGTCGTAGCTGGTCTCGTCCATGCTCGTGTCGGTCACGTCCACAGCGACTATGGCGCTCCCCGGAGGCAGGAGCCGGCGCATCACGTCAACCGGAAGGTTGTTCACCAGGCCCCCATCGAAGTGCAGCTCGCCGTCTTCGATGACGGGTGAAAGGATGCCGGGAATGGCCGCGCTGGAGCGGACGCTTCTCCACAGATTCCCCTGCCGCCAGGTAGTTTCCTTGTTCCGGTTCAGGTTGCAGCTCACGCAGAAGAACGGGATTTGAAGATCCTCGATGCGCCGATCGCCGAAGGTGGCCACCAGGGTGTCCGTCGGGCGCTTGTCGTTGAAAATCGACACCTGGGGCATGGTGAAGTTGCGCAGCGCCATGTGGTCTGCGTTCGCCATGGCGGCATCGTGCACCATGCGGCGGTATTCGTCATAGACCGGGTTCTCGGCGTAGCAGGCGGCGACGAACGCCCCGCTACTGGCCCCTCCGATGGCGTCTATGGGAATTCGAGCCTCCTGCAGCGCGCGCATCGCGCCGAGATGAAACCAACCTCGGGCTCCGCCGCCCGACAGCACCACGCCCACCGCTTCGCCGCGGAAAAACCGGACTAACCGGTTGTAATCCGACCGGTTGTCGAGCTCGACGTGATGGACGAGGTCGAAGGCGTCGTCCTCCAACCAGGGCCCGGCGCGCCTGGGGACACCGGGCCGCCGGACGAGCAGTAATTCCCGCCGCACATCGTAGGAGAAGACGCGCGGAAACCGCTCCTCCCATTGCCGGCGGCAGATTTCCGGGGAGGACTCTGCGTCCACCAGCCACACGACCGCATCGAAGAAGCTCTCGTAGAAGAGTTCCAGACGGGGATCCGACACCTCCGCCTCGAAGACGAGGCAGGTCAGGTCCAGGCTCAAATACTCGATAAGGTCGAGGAAGAACGACGCATCGTTGCCGAACTGCGTCACGACGTCGTTCGAGGACACCAGCCAGGATCCCGTCACCGAAGATAGCCCCTCCCCGAACCGCCCCAGGAACGCTTCGATCGTCGGAGTGCTCTCGGTTCGGACCAGCGCGATCTTCTTCAGCCGTTCATTCTTGGTGACGAAGGTCTGGATGTTCTGCGTATGGCGCCGAGCCTGAAGCCGGGCGAGGTCGAGCAGGGTGGAGGGATGCTGCCGATGGAGTGCGGCGAAGTCGTCCTTGGACAGCCGGAACAGCTTGCTGTCGGTCAGCGCCTTGATGGTCAGGTCTCTCGGGTCGCTGGAAATGAGCCCGTTCTCGCCGACCGTCTCCGCGGGACCGACGACCGCGACGACAATTTCCTCGCGCCGCTCGTTTCTGGCGACAGCGACGAGTCGTCCCTGCAACATGACATACAGAGCATCCGACGGATCGCCTTCACGAAAGAGCACCTCCCCTTTCGCAAGGTTTCTCCCGCTCATACGGGCTTCCCAGAGGGCGCGGCCCTCCTCGTCCAGAGAGGGGAACAGGTGACGCAGCCCTCTCCGGCCGACTTCCCGTAACGATTCTTCTTCCTGCGACATGCTTCACCCGTTGAGCTTCGAAGCCCGTACGGTCGAATACACGGCCGGCCTTGATGCGTTGTTCGGCTCCCCTGCGGTGGCGCCGCGCAAATCAACCTGCCACTGGTCCGCGGCTACTCGGGATGACGGCACTTCAGGGTGAACACATGACAAAGCCCCGGAGGATGCAATCTTGCCAAGCGCTTATATTCTCCAGGTTCCAACAAATTTGCCGCCCCGGATGGAACGGACCGCACCTCACACCCCCAGATAGCGGTGCTGCAAATCCTCGGCGGCGCGGAGTTCGGCGCTGTCGCCGGTCCAGACGACCTTGCCCTTCTCGATGATGTAGTGGCGGTCGGCCAGCCGGGTCAGCGCCTCGACATTCTTGTCGACCAGCAGGATCGATTCGCCGTGCGCCTTCAGCATGTCGAGGGTGCGCCAGATGTCCTGGCGGATCAGCGGCGCCAGCCCTTCGGTCGCCTCGTCGAGGATCAGCAATCTCGGGTTGGTCATCAGCGCCCGGCTGATCGCCACCATCTGCTGCTCGCCGCCGGAAAGCTGGTTACCCATGTTGCGGCGACGCTCGGCAACCCCCGGAAACAGGTCGAAGATCTTTTCCAGCGTCCAGGGATCGTCGCTGCCGTGACGGTTCTCGTGGGTCGAGATCAGGTTCTCCTCGACCGTGAGATTGGGGAAGACCTGGCGGCCCTCCGGCACCAGGCCGAGGCCGGCCCGCGCCACCCGGTAGGGCAGCCAGTTGCGGATGTCCTCGCCGTCGAAGGCGATCGTGCCGCGCCGCGCCGGCGTGAGGCCCATGATCGAGCGGATCGTGGTCGTCTTGCCCATGCCGTTGCGGCCGAGCAGGGTGACGACCTCGCCGTCGTTGACCGAGAGGCCCATGCCGAACAGGACCTGGCTCTGGCCGTAAAAGGTTTCGACGCTTTCGAGGGTCAACATCGCCCAGCCCCGTCAGTCCGCGCCCGTCAGTCTTCGCCGAGATAGGCGGCGCGGACCTCGTCGTTGCCGCGAATCTCGTCAGGCGCGCCGGTCGCGATGGCCTCGCCGTAGACCAGCACGGTAATCCGGTCGGCCAGCGCGAAGACGGCATCCATATCGTGCTCGATCAGCAGGATGGTGTGGTCGCGGGCGAAGCCGCGCAGCAGCTCGACCATGTGGGCCGATTCCTCGGCGCCCATGCCCGCCGTCGGTTCGTCGAGCAGCAGCATGGACGGCCCGGTGGCCATCGCCATGGCGATCTCGAGCTGGCGCTGCTCGCCGTGGGACAGGTCGGCGGCCAGCGTATCGGCGCGATGGCCCAGGCCCACGGTTTCGAGCGCCTGGCGCGCCGGAGCGCGCAGCGCCCGGTCGGTCTGCGCCGGCTTCCAGAATTTGAAGGAATGGTCGGCGTGGGCCTGGACGGCGAGCGCGACATTGTCCTCGGCGGTGAAGTCCAGAAAGATGCTGGTCACCTGGAACGACCGGGCCAGGCCGAGCATGGAAATCTTGTGCGCCGGCAGGCCGGCGATATCGTGGCCGTCGAAGATGATCTCGCCGCTGTCCGGCCTGATCGCGCCGCTGAGTTGCGCGATCAGGGTCGTCTTGCCGGCGCCGTTCGGGCCGATGATGGCGTGAACCTCGCCGCGCTCGACCGACAGGTTGACGTTCCGGGTCGCGTGGACCTGGCCGAAGCTCTTGGACAGGTCGCGGACTTCGAGATGCAGGCCCGGGCGAGGGGAGTCAGCCATCCGACCGGCTCCCGGTCAGCGCCGCCAGCCGTTTCAGCGGACTGGGCCAGCCGGCGTAGTCGACGCCGAGCTTCACGATCAGCGACAGCAGGACGAAGGCGAGCACGATGGTGAGCGGCGTCGCCAGCGTGATCAGGAACAGGAAGATCGCGACGGCGGCGACGAGCAGGACGAAGCCGACGGCGAAGCGCGGCATCGCCGCCCAGTTGTCCGGAATCAGCCCGAACAGGCCGCGCTTGGCGAACAGCACGAGCAGGACGAGCATCGGGCCGAACACAATCATCCAGTAGTCGCTGCCGACCAGCTCCTGCAGGAACTCCTCGATGCTCAGGAAGGCGAGTGCGCCGAACACCGGGCCGAAAATCGTGCCCATCCCGCCCATGATGACCATGATCATGATCTCGCCGGAGCGGATCCACATCATGTATTCCGGGGTCAGGAATTCCTGGTGGTTGGCGAACAGCGCGCCGGCGACGCCGCAGATCGTCCCGGCGATGACGAAGGCGGTCAGCCGGTAGCGGTAGACCGGATAGCCGAGCGCCGCCATGCGCACCGGGTTGGAATAGCTGCCGCGGATGACCATGCCGAAGCGGGAGTTCACCAGGCGGCGCAGCAGCAGCAGCGACAGCAGGAGGGCGACCAGGCAGGCATAATAGAGGGTTGCGCCGTCGCCCTCGTAGAGCAGGTCGTCGCCGATGGTGAAAAAGGCGAAGTCGCTGCGCTCGTCGACTGTCATGCCGTCGTCGCCCCCGAACGGCTCCAGGCTGATGCCCAGGAAGAACAGCATCTGGGTGAAGGCCAGCGTGATCATGATGAAATAGAGGCCGGTCGTGCGCAGCGAGATCGCGCCGATCACCAGCGCGACCAGCGCCGAGCCGACGATGGCCACGGCAAACTGGAAATAACCGCTGGCCAGGAAACCGTAGGCGCAGGCCTGGCCTTCCTCGACATCGGCGCAAAAGTCGCCGAAATAGCGGGCGGATACGGCAACGGCATAGGTGCCGAGGCCGATATAGGCGGCGTGGCCGAAACTGATCATGCCGCCGTAGCCCAGGATCAGGTCCAGGCTCGCCGCGGCGATGGCGAAGATCATCATCTTCGCCATGAAGGAGATCATGAACACGTCGTCGGCCGCGCCGGCGACGATCGGCAGCACGGCCAGGCCGATCAGGCCGAGGACCATGATGACGAAGCGCGGATCGGCGAAGGAGAATCTGATCCGCGGGTTGAGGTTGGATATGCCGTGTCCGGCCATGGTCGCGTTCTCCCGTCCCGCCTAGCCGGTGCGGGCCGGGAACAGCCCCTCCGGCTTGAAGAACAGGATCGCCGCCATCAGGATGTAGATCATCATTGAGGCGATCGCCGGGCCCGCCGTCTGGGCGAACTCCTCGTTCAGGAAGGCGCGCAGGATATCGGTCATGAAGACCCGGCCGCCGATCTCGACCAGGCCGACGATGATCGAGGCGATGAAGGCGCCGCGGATCGAGCCGATGCCGCCGATCACGATCACCACGATGGCGAGGATGAGCTTTTCCTCGCCCATGCCGCTTTCGACCGATTCGATCGGGCCGATCATGATGCCGGCGAATCCGGCCAGCGCTGCGCCGATGCCGAACACGATGGTGTAGAGCGCGATCACGTTGACGCCGAGCGCGCCGACCATGGCGCGGTTCGACGCGCCGGCGCGGATGCGCATGCCGACCCGGGTCCGGGTAATCGCGATATACAGGCCGATCGCCACCAGGATGCCGGCCAGAATCACGATCAGCCGGTAGAACGGATAGGTGAAGCCGAGCATCGGAAACGGAAAGTTGATCGATTCCGGCAGCTTGAATTCCTGGCTCTCGGCGCCGAACACGACCAGCACCATCTGGTTGAAGAACAGGATGCAGCCGAAGGTGGCGAGCACCTGGTCGAGGTGATCGCGGGTGTAGAGGGTCCGGAAGGCGAGATATTCCAGCCCGATGCCGAGCAGCAGGATGACCGGCAGCGCGACGATGGCGGCGAGCAGGAAGCTGTCGGACTGCTGGAACACCCACGCCGCCACATAGGCGCCCATCATGAACATGGAGCCGTGGGCCAGGTTCACGAAGCTCATGATGCCGAGAACCAGCGTCAGCCCGCCTGCGACCAGGAACAGGAAGATGCCGAACTGCAGCCCGTTCAGAATCGTCTCGAAGATCAGCTGGCCCATGAGCCCGGTAATTCCCTCCCGGCCGAATCCGCCGGCCGCGGCCGGCTAGGCCGGACAAAGACTGCGCCCGGCGTCCCTGCCGCCGGGCGGTCCCGTCCTTTCAGCGTGCGCGCATAAAACGGGGGCGGCGGGGCAGTGTCAAGCCGCCTGCCCGGCGCATCCTGCGCCCCGACGGGCAGGGCCGCGCCGGGCCGCATCCGGTCAGGTGGGGCCGCATCCGGTCGGGTGACGGTGCCGCGGGCGCGGAAGCGCGGCTCGTTCCACCGGCCGCTGGCCATGATATCCGCCAGCACGTCCACCGCGTCCCGGATATCGACATAGCGCGTGTAGAGCGGCCCGAGGGCCCGTTCGGCATGTTCCGCGCCGGTATCGGCCCCATTTCGAGTGTTGTCGTTTGCAGGACGGAGCTAATGCGCCGATTCGCAGTCAGGCGATGCAGAGCCGGACCGGCTAGAAGCAGACCGGCGTGGAGGGCGGCGCCCGGAGCGCATCCGGCAGGAGGCTGTGGGTCTCGATCCATCGTCGGACGTCGGCCGAGATCCAGCCCACGGCCTCCAGGAGACCCTCGTAGTCCTCCCTCAGGTCCCGGTCGAATATCGGCTCGTGATGCGCGATCCGGTTTCGAAGCTGCCGCAGGCGGTCCAGTCTCCGGTGCACCATCCGGCGGGAACGGCCCGGAAACGCCTCGAACAGCGCCGGACGCCAGAGCGTCCTTTCGTAGTCGGCCTTGCGACCGCCGTCGATATGGCCGCCGCGGCCGAGGAGCCGGACCCAGAAGCCCAGCGACATCGACGCCACGAACCGGCCCGGCTCTGCCGCTCCCCGGTTCAGCGCGGCTTCCGTAGCGTCCCGGGCGTGCCTGTCGAGGCCGGCGGCAGCGACCGTGTACCACCGGCTGCCGTAGCGCGCCGCGAGCCGGGCATGCATGGCGTTGCGCAGAGCGACCTCGAGCGCCTGCAACGGTCCATGGAAAGCGGCCCCGAGTTGTGCGTTCCGGGCATAGTGGTGCAGCGCGGTCTGGCGGTCTCCCCGGGCGAAGTCCAGGTAGGTCTGCATCCGCCCGCGGGAGAACGCTTCCTGAAGCGCCCGAAAGGTATTGACATCCGTCATCGGGTAAACCACCTCTCGACTGTAACCCCCCGGGTCCGCCTCTGCGTTTCGCATGCGCCCGGGGTTTGTTTTTTCGGAGTTAAATTTCTTCGGGACTGTGCCTCAGCAGGAATTGTCCCGGTCCGCCTGTCAACCGCATTCGCTTTCCGCGTTCACGGGAGGGGCCGGGGAGGCCGCCGGCAAAGCGGCCGGTCTGTAGGCGCCCGCCCCGCGGCGAGCGCGCCGGCCCGGTCCCGGAAAGGTCGGGCGCGCGGGACGCCTGCGTAATCCACGCGCAACGGCGGAATGTCAGGTGACGGTGCCGCGGGCGCGGAAGCGCGGCTCGTTCCACCGGCCGCTGGCCATGATATCCGCCAGCACGTCCACCGCGTCCCAGATATCGACATAGCGGGTGTAGAGCGGCGTGAAGCCGAAGCGCAGGATGTCCGGCGCGCGGAAATCGCCGATGACGTGGCCGGCGATCAGCGCCTGCATGATCGTGAAACCCTCCGGATGGGCGAAGCTGACCTGGCTGCCCCGGGTGGCGTCGCGCGGCGAAACCAGCGTGAAACCGTGCCCCGCACAGCGGGTCTCCACCAGCTCGATGAACAGGTCGCCCAGCGCCAGAGACTTGGCGCGGACCGCGGCCATATCGAGATCCGCCATCGTATCGAGGCTGGCTTCGAGGGCGGCGAGGCTCAGGACCGGCGGCGTGCCGCAAAGATTGCGGGCGATGCCCTCGGCCGGCCTGTAGGACCAGTCGAAATCGAAGGGCGCGGCGTGGCCCATCCAGCCGGAGAGCGGCGGCCGGATACGGTCCTGAAGCCGTTCCGCGATGAAGAGAAACGCCGGCGCGCCGGGGCCGCCGTTGAGATACTTGTAGCCGCAGCCGACGGCGAGGTCGGCATCGGCGCCGTTGAGATCGACCGGCACGGCGCCGGCGCTGTGCGCCAGGTCCCATAGCACGAGCGCGCCGGCGTCGTGGGCCCGCCCGGTCACCGCCGCCATATCGTGCATCCGGCCGCTGCGGTAGTCGATGTGCGTCAGCATGACGACCGCGACATCGTCCCGGATCGCGCCGTCCAGTTCCGCGTCGCTCTCGACCAGGCGCAGTTCGTGGCCGCGGCCGAGCATCCCGGTGAGGCCCTGGGCGATGTAGAGGTCGGTCGGGAAGTTGCCCTTCTCCGAGACGATGACCGTGCGGTCGGGCCGCTCGGCCAGCGCGGCGGCGAGCAGCTTGAACAGGTTGACGGACGTCGAATCGGCGCAGACGACCTCGCCCGGCCGTGCGCCGATGAAGGCGGCGAGCTTGGCGCCGCAGCGCCCCGGCATGTGGTACCAGTCGTGGGCGTTCCAGCTCTTGATCAGGTCCAGGCCCCACTGGTCCTCGATCAGCTGGCGGATGCGGTCCTTGGTGATGTGGGGCAGGGCGCCCAGCGAATTGCCGTCGAGATAGATCATGCCGTCCGGCAGGTCGAAGCGCTCGCGCATGCGCGCCAGCGGATCGCCGGCGTCGCGTTGCAGCAGGTCGTCTCGCGTCAGGGTCGTCATCGCCGTGCCCGCCTGTCGTACGTTCCGGGGAAAGCCGGGCAGGGAGCATAGCGCAGCAGCCCGCGCGCCGGTACCGCGTTAGGCTGCCCGGCTTCCGCAGCAATCGGACATGGCCTAATAAGGCGCTTCCGACCGGACCGGGGAGCGGCAACGCCGAAAATCCATGTCAGCCGGACCATCCGATCCCGCAACCGTCGGCGTTCTGCTTGCCGGCGGCCGGGCGCGCCGCATGGGCGGCGGCGACAAGTGCCTGCGTCCGCTCGCCGGCCGGCCGCTGCTCGCCCATGCGATCGAGCGGATCGCGCCGCAGGTCGGCCGTCTGGTCCTGAACGCCAACGGCGATCCGGGCCGCTTCGCCGCTTTCGGCCTGCCGGTCGCCGCCGACATCCTGCCCGGCCAGCCCGGCCCGCTTGCCGGTGTCCTGACCGGCATGGCCTGGGCCGCCGCCAACGCGCCGGAAGCGGGCTGGATCCTGACGGCTGCAACGGACGCGCCCTTCCTGCCGCCGGACCTTGCCGAACGCCTTCGCGCCGCGATCCGGCGCGACGGCGCGGACATGGCCTGTGCCGCGTCGGCCGGGCGGCATCACCCGGTGATCGGCCTGTGGCCGGTCGGCCTGCGCGACGATCTCGAATCCGCCCTGCGCGACGAGGGAATTACGAAGGTCGACCGCTGGACCGCGCGCTACAGGCTCGCGGTCGCCGATTTCGGCGCCGGCCCGCCCGACCCCTTCTTCAACGCCAACCGCCCGGAAGACCTGGAGACGGCGGAGAGGCTCCTGTCGGGCGGCTGAGACGTGCGGCGCGGGCCGCTTCCGGAACCCGTCCGGCAGGTGTCAGACCCGGCCGTGGCAGTGCTTGTACTTTTTCCCGGAACCGCAGGGGCAGGGCGCGTTGCGCGAGACCTTGCCCCAGGTCGCAGGATTGCCCGGATCGACGGTCGCCGCGGCCCTGCGGGTGCGGACCGGACGGGTGCGCGCCGGCGCGATCACGCCGCCGTTGCCGTTGGTGAATTCCGGCTCGGGTTCCAGGGCATCCAGGTCCATGCCGGCCATGCGCGCCATGTCTTCCAGCGATCCGAGCGGCGGCAGGCCGAAGGGCGCAAGGTCGTCGCCCATGCCGGGGCCGGACTGTTCCCAGGCCGCGCTCTCGTCCTGGGGCAGTAGGCTTTCCGGATCGGCATCCAGCTCGATTTCCAGATGGGAAAGCGCGCCGACCGTGGTTTCCTTGAGGCCGGCGAGCATGACCTGGAACATATCGAAGGCTTCGCGCTTGTACTCGATCAGCGGATCCTTCTGGCCGTAGGCCCGCAGGTTCACGGCCTGGCGCAGATGGTCGAGCTGAAGCAGGTGCTCTTTCCATTGCTGGTCGAGAATCTGGAGCAGGACGCTCTTTTCGGCGAGGCGCATCAACTCCGGCGAATAGGACGCGGTCTTCTCCGCCATGTGCCGGCTCACGGCCTCGAGGATGCGCTCGTAGATTTCCTGGTCGGCAATTCCTTCCTCGGCCGCCCATTCCCGGACCGGCAGGTCTAGGCCGAAGACGCCGAGCGTGCGGGTATGCAGGCCCTCGATATCCCATTGTTCGGCATAGGCGCCTTCGGGGATCGCGTCCTCGACGATCGCCTCGATCGCCTCCTCGCGGTACTCGCGGATCGTCTCCGAGACGTCGTCCGTCTTCATGATGCCGATGCGCTGGGCGTAGATCACCTTGCGCTGGTCGTTCATCACATCGTCGAACTTGAGCAGGTTCTTCCGGATCTCGAAGTTGCGTTCCTCGACCTTGTGCTGCGCCCGCTCGACCGCCTTGTTGATCCAGCCGTGGACGACCGCCTCGCCTTCCTTGAGGCCGAGGCGCTGGAGCCAGCCGTCCATGCGGTCGGAGCCGAAGATGCGCATCAGGTCGTCCTGCAGGGACAGGAAGAAGCGCGAATTGCCCGGATCGCCCTGGCGGCCGGAGCGGCCGCGCAGCTGGTTGTCGATGCGCCGGCTCTCGTGCCGCTCCGTGGCGACGACGAACAGGCCGCCGGCCGCGATCACCTTTTTCTTGCGCTCCTCGACCTGGGCGCGGATTTCGGCCTCTTTGGCATCGCGCTCCGGGCCCTCCGGAAAGTCGCCCAGCTCTTGGACGATGCGCATGTCGGCGTTGCCGCCCAGGCGGATATCGGTGCCGCGGCCGGCCATGTTGGTGGCGATGGTGATCGCCGCCGGCTCGCCGCCCTGGGCGATGATGAAAGCCTCGCGCTCGTGGTGCCGGGCGTTCAGCACCTGGTGCGGGATTTTCTTTTCCTGGAGTTTCCCGGACAGCAGTTCGGACTTCTCGATGCTGACCGTGCCGACCAGCATGGGCTGGCCGCGTTTCGAGCAGTCCTCGATCAGGTCGAGCACCGCGTTGTCGCGCTCCGCGCCGGTGCGGTAGACCTCGTCGTCCTCGTCGGTGCGGTCGACCGGCAGGTTGGTCGGCACGTCGACGACTTCCAGCTTGTAAATGTCGATGAACTCCGCCGCCTCGGTCATGGCCGTGCCGGTCATGCCCGCCAGCTTCGGATACATGCGGAAATAGTTCTGGAAGGTGATCGACGCGACGGTCTGGTTTTCCGTCTGGATCTCGACGCGCTCCTTGGCCTCGAGCGCCTGGTGCAGCCCTTCCGAATAACGCCGGCCCTCCATCATCCGGCCGGTGAACTCGTCGATGATGACGACCTTGCCGTTCTTGACGATGTAATCGGTGTCGCGCCGGAACAGGGTATGGGCGCGCAGCGCCTGGTTGGCGTGGTGGACGACGCTGACATTCTGCATTTCGTAGAGGCTGCTGCCGCTGAGCAGCCCGGCCTCGTCCAGCAGGCGCTCGAGATGTTCGTTGCCGGCGTCGGTCAGCGCGACGGTCTTCTGTTTCTCGTCGATCTCGTAATCGTCCGGCGACAGGTTCGGGATGATCTTGTCGACCGCCATATACAGTTCGGACGTGTCGTCGGTCGGGCCGGAGATGATGAGCGGGGTGCGCGCCTCGTCGATCAGGATCGAATCCACCTCGTCGACGATCGCGAAGTTGAACGGCCGCTGGACCATCTCCTCCAGGTCGAACTTCATGTTGTCCCGGAGATAGTCGAAGCCGTACTCGTTGTTGGTGCCGTAGGTGACGTCGCAGCCGTAGGCCGCGCGCCGCTCGTCGTCGCTGAGCTCCTGGGTGATGCAGCCGACGGTGAGGCCGAGGAACGTGTAGATCTGCCCCATCCACTCAGCGTCGCGCTTTGCGAGATAGTCGTTGACCGTGACGACATGGACGCCCTTGCCGGCGAGCGCGTTCAGGTAGACCGGCAGGGTTGCGACCAGCGTCTTGCCCTCGCCGGTTTTCATCTCGGCGATCATGCCGCGGTGCAGGATGGTGCCGCCGATGAGCTGCACGTCGAAATGGCGTTCGCCCAGGGTGCGGCGCGACGCTTCGCGCACCGTGGCGAACGAGTCGACCAGCAGGTCGTCCAGCGCCTCGCCGTTCTGGTGGCGCTCCCTGAGCCAGCCGGTGCGGGCCGCCAGCTGCGCGTCCGACAGCGCCTCCATCTCCGGCTCGAGCCCGTTGATCCGGTCGATCAGGGGCTGAACGCGGCTGATGTAGCGTTCGTTGGCCGAGCCGAAGAATTTCTGGGCGAGATTGCCGAACATCAAGGACTTTCCTGAAACAGCGGCCTGAAACAGCGGGCGCGTCCCGGCCGCTCCGGGAGGGGAGCAAACACGGCCTTCGAAGCGCAGGGGCTGCGTGAATTCCGGGTTAGGGACAGATAGGGGGGGCGCCCAAAGCTGTCAACGAACCGCGCCGCTCAGGCCGCTGTTACGCCTCGCCGCGCAGGATCGCCCCTGTCGTGGCCCGCGTCGCCGCCCGGTAGCCGTCCGCCGTGACGCTCAGACGGTCGCGCAGGATCGCGTGGAACGCCGGCAGCCGATGGAACGGTACCGCCGGATAGACATGGTGCTCGACATGATAGGGCATGTTCCAGGCGATAAACCGCACCAGCCGGTTGGTGAAGGTCGTGCGCGTGTTCTCCAGCATGTTCGCGACATGCGGGCAGCCGGTGTGCTCGGCCAGAAGATAGACCCGCAGGAACGGCTGGCCCAGCAGCGCGGGCAGCACCCAGAGCCACAGCAGGGCCGCACTGCCGGCGAAAATCGAAATTCCCGCCGCGGCGGCATAGACGGCAAGGAACGACCGGGCCTCCCACACTACCGGCGCGCGCGCCGCCGGCGGCACGAAGCCGTCGCGGTTGCGGCCGGCGGCGTTGACCAGCAGCGTGCGGACCTGGCTCGTCCAGTACGGGCCACCGGCAATCAGCCAGGCGAGGCCCGCCTTCGACTGCGGCAAGGGCCGGGCCAGCTCCGGATCGCGCGCCGGATCGTGGGTGTAGCGGTGATGGTCCATGTGGAAATGGTGGAACCAGACCGGCGGCAGCAGGTTGACGAGCCCGGCGCCCCAGCCCGCCGCCGCATTCAGCCAGGCGCTGCGGAACGGCGTCTTGTGCACCGCCTCGTGCTGCAGGCAGAACAGGAAGACCAGCAGGATACCGTGGGGCAGCAGCAGGATCGGCCAGCCCGGCGCCTCAAGGGCGATCAGCGTTCCGGTCAGGCCGAGCGCCGCCAGATGGCCGGCAAGATGGGCGAGGCCCTTGCGGTCGGAGCGTTGCAGGAGTTCCCGCCGCTGCTCCCGGCCCAGCCGGCCGACGGCGTCGCGATGGTCGGTCGCCCGTGGTATCGGCCCGTCTGCGTCCATCGATCCCTGCACCCTGCCGCGCTGGCCATTGAGCGCCCGCCGGTTCCGGCCTTACATTGCGCGCCCGTCGAACGCGATAGTGTAGCATGGCCGAAGCCCGATGAACCCGCCCGAATCCTGGCCCGAATCCTGGTTCGCCGCCGACTATGCCGGGGCGCGCGTCGAGTTCCGCGCCGCGGCGGAGCGGGCCGGCGCGGTCCTGGAGACCCACGTCAACCCGAACGCCCGGCAGCCCGGCGGCGGCGATCTCGCGACCGATGTCGCCCGGCTCGGTCCCGCGCCGGGCGCAACTGCGGGCGTACTGATCGTTTCGTCCGGCACCCACGGCGTCGAGGGCTTCTGCGGCTCCGGCTGCCAGGTCGGCATGCTGGAGACCGGCGCGGTCGATCTGCTGCCGGCCGATTGCGCCCTGGTCCTGGTCCACGCCATCAACCCCTATGGTTTCGCGTGGCTGCGCCGGGTGACCGAGCACAATATCGATCTCAACCGCAACAATCTGGATCATGGCGCGGGACATCCGGCGAATGAGAAATATGCCGAAATCCATGCCTGGCTGACGCCGCGCGATTGGACCGGGCCCGGGCGCGAAAGGGCCGATGCCGCCATCGCCGCCTATATCAGGGAGCACGGCATGTTCGCCTTCCAGGAGGCGGTGAGCGGCGGCCAGTACGATTTTCCCGACGGCCTGTTTTTCGGCGGCCGGGCGCTCTCCTGGTCGGCGCAGACCTGGCGGGCGATTGTCGACGCGCACTGCCGCGGCGCGCGGCGGGTCGCCCATCTGGATTTCCACACCGGTCTCGGCGACCATGGCGCCTGCGAGATCATCAGCGTCGAAAGCGCCGGCGGCGCGGGTGGCGGGCGCGCACGCCGATGGTATGGCGCCGCGGTGAAATCGCCGGAACGGAACGACAGCCTCTCCGCCGTCGTGACCGGTTCGGTGGAGAACGGTTTCGACGGCATTGCGCAGGACACCGAAGTGACCTCGGTCGCGCTGGAATACGGCACGCAGACGTTGCCCGAGGTTCTCGAGGCCCTGCGCGCCGACAACTGGCTGCATCTCTACGGCGATCCGGAGTCGGAGGAGGGCAGGGCGATCAAGCGGCAGATACGGGATGCGTTTTACGGAGACACGGCGGAATGGAAGGCCATGATCTGGGAAACTGCGGACCGGGTCGTGCGGCAGGCCGCGGCCGGACTGGCGGAATAGGCCGGCCCGTCGGCGCTTACCAGTTCGCAGGTTTCCGAATATTCGTTCCGGGGATCGGATCCGGCAGTTGCGAATGTCGTAGACCGTTAGCCCGGATGCGCCCGAAAAAAGCAGGGGCCTCCGAAGAGGCCCCGCGCCCTGCGGTCGAAACCGCAAGGGGTGTTGCCTGCAATCTGGGCTTGCCTGCCGGGAATATCAATCTCGTTCGGGTAGTGAGTTCAGTTTGAATTTCAGGTAGGGGCAGAACTCGAAGTCCCGTCCACCCCGATGTGCCTCCCCGGCCGACCGCAGGGAGAGCCGGGGTCCAGAGCCTGCCCTGAGCCTGTCGAAGGGGCCGACCCGACAGGCTTCTGCCCGTGGCTCTGGTCCCCGGATCGTCGCTCCGCTCCGTCCGGGGCGACAAGAGAGGGCTGCCGGGCGTTACGGCGCAACGGACAATTTCAGACTGACTCACTACCCTCGTTCGACCGGCTATCGCGACTGCGGGTATTTCGTGATAGTCGGAGGCGGTACCGGTTCGATCGGGGCGCTGCCGGAGAGTCGGAGGCGCCGGGCGACCGGGCAGGAAACGGCTCGAACAAGGCGCAAAATGACAACACCGACCGCCGAAGTGATCCTGCCGAGCCCGGATTTCGACGCGACGCTCGCCTTCTTCCGGGACACCCTGGGCTTCCGGCTCGACGCCATCCATCCGGCCGACGATCCCGCAATCGCCAGCCTGTCCGGCTACGGGCTCCGGCTGCGGCTGGACCGCGATGCCGAAGGCCCGCCGCCGGCGCTGCGCATCGCCAGCGCCGATCCGGCGGCGCTGCTGGATGGCGCCCGCAAGGTCACGGCCCCCAACGGCGCGACGGTGACGGTGGTCGAGGCCGATCCGCCGCTCGACCTGCCGCCGCTCGACCAGAAGCTGACAATCTGCAGGGCGGACGGCGCGAATGGCGGCTGGGGCGTCGGCCGGGCCGGGATGCTCTACCGCGACCTGATCCCGGAGCGCGAGGGCGGCCGGTTCATCGCCTCCCATATCCGCATCCCGGACGGCGGGCCGGTGCCGGACAACGTCCATTTCCACAGGATCCGCTTCCAGATGATCTACAATTACAAGGGCTGGGTGCGGCTGGTCTACGAGGACCAGGGCGAGCCGTTCGTCATGGGGCCGGGCGATTGCGTGCTCCAGCCGCCGGAAATCCGCCACCGGGTTCTGGAATGTTCGGACGGGCTGGAGGTGGTCGAGATCGGCAGTCCGGGCGAGCACATGACCCTGCTCGACCACGACCTGCCCCTGCCGACCGGGCGCCACCTGCCGGAGCGGGACTATGGCGGCCAGCGCTTCGTGCTCCACCGGGCGGAGGCCGCACCCTGGGCGCCGGCCGACATGGCCGGCTTCGAGGCGCGCGACCTCGGCATCGCGGCGGCGACCGGCGGACTGGCGGAAGTCGCGGTGCTGCGGCAGGCGGCTGACGATGTCGATACGGCCGTGCGGCACGGCGGCGAATTCCTCTTCCACTTCGTGCTGGACGGACGGCTGACCCTGACGGTCGACGGCCGCGCGCCGGACGAACTGGCGGCGGGAGACAGCTTCACGCTGCCGGCCGATATGGCCTGCCGGATCGCGTCGGCATCGGGGCCGCTCGAACTGCTCCGGATCCGGCTGCCGTAACGGCGTCCCGGCCCGGACCCGGCCCGCCGCCGGCATCCGCCCGGAAAGCGGGACGGCCCGCCTGCGGGCTTGCCATGCAGGCGCCAGGAGTGACAGGGTTCGGGAAACCCATCGGACCAGCGGAAGGGAGCCCCGCCATGTTTTCGCGCCGGCGCTTTCTGGCAACCTCGGCCGCGGCGACGCTGCTGCCCTCGGCGGCCCGCGCCGTCGGCGCGCCGATGCCGATCTTCGACGCCCATATCCATTTCAGCCACGATGCGGCAGAGCAGCATACCGTCGCGGAGGCGGTCGCCTTTATGGAGAAGGCCGGGCTGAAACGGGCGCTGATTTCGAGTTCGGGCGATGCCGGGACCCGCGCGCTCTACGCCGCCGCGCCGGATCTCGTCCTGCCCAGCCTGCGCCCCTATCGCCGGCGCGGCGAAATCGGCCGCTGGGTCGACGATCCGACGGTGATCGATTTCCTCGAGGACCGGCTCAAGCGGTTCCGCTGGGTCGCGGTCGGCGAATTCCATCTGTTCGCCGGCCAGACGGAAAAGGCCGTGCCGCGGCGCATGATCGAACTGGCGCGGCAGCACAATCTCCTGCTGCACGCCCATTCCGACGCCGGCGCCGTCGACGGGATTTTCGCCCAATGGCCGGACGCCCGGGTGTTGTGGGCCCATGCCGGGTTCGCCGGTCCGGAGATCGTCGGACCGATGCTGGAGAAGCATCCGAACCTGTGGACCGATCTGGCCTTCCGGAGCGAGCACGCCCACGGCGGACGGGTCGACGACGACTGGCGCAGCCTGTTCGCCGCCTTCCCCGACCGGGTCATGGTCGGCACCGACACCTTCACCCCGGAACGCTGGCACTATGTCGTCGAGCACGCCAACTGGACCCGGGAATGGCTGCGCGACCTGCCGCCGGACCTTGCCGAGAAGATCGCCTGGCGCAACGGCGAGGCGATGATCCGGCCGCACCTGGCGCAGCTGCGGTAACGGGCATGGCCGGGTGGCGCCTGTGCGGACCGGCGCTCGCGGCGACATTTGCGCTCGTCCTGACGGCCGGCAGCGCGGCGGCCTGCGAGCGGCCGCAGGGCTGGACCGGGGCGCAGAGGATCGCCGGAAAGACCTGGTCCGTATGGTGGCAATCCGCCCCGGCCGCCATCCCGGTCGGCGCGCATTTCTCGATCCGCTTCCGGTTGTGCGGACCGCCGGTCCGGCGGGTTCGGGTGCGCGGCTGGATGCCGGTCCACCGGCACGGCATGAACTACCGGCCCGGCGTGACTCTCAGCGGCCGGTCCGGCGCCGCGGAAGGGCTGCTGTTCCACATGCCGGGCCGCTGGCAGCTCATTCTGGATATCGCCGGCGACGCGGGAAGAGAGAAGCTGACCGCGGAAACGGTTCTGGAGTGACCTGAACGATGACCCGGTTCCAGGATCGCCGCTTCGTTACTTCCTCCCCGTCATTTCGACCGGAGCCGCCCGTAGGGCGGCGGAGCGGAGAAATCTTTCAACTCCGGTGCTCCGGCCCTTGCATCGTGGGTGAAGGATTTCTCCACTTCGCGGTTCTGCGAACCGCTCCGGTCGAAATGACGGGGCGGAATTGACGGAACGATGAGCCTCAAACCGGCGACCGCCAAATGTCTGTAATCATTAGAAAATTTGCAGTTGCATACCGTATACTATTGCTTTTGATACTATTGGCCCTGGCCTTCGCCGCACTTCCGGCCGGGGCGGGCGATTTCACGGCGGGGGAAATGCGGAAAATCCTGCGCCACGGGCCGTGGCCGCTTTCCGCCGTCCCCGATCTGAGCAATCGGGTTTCCGGCAAGCCGGCCGCCATCGCCTTCGGAAACGCGCTGTTCTTCGAAACCCGCCTGTCGCTCTCCGGCACGATCTCGTGCGCAACCTGCCACCGGCCGGACGCGGGCTGGACCGACGGCCTCGCGCGCAGCCGCGGCCACGAGGCGGTCGACCGCAACGCGCTCAGCCTGTTCAACCTGCGCTTCAACCGCTGGTTCGGCTGGGACGGTGCGCAGGATACGCTGTGGGCGCAGAATCTCCGGCCGCTGCTCGACCGGCGCGAGATGGGCGTCGGCGCGGCCGGCGCGGCCCGGCTGGTGCGCGCGGACCGGCGGCTCGCCTGCGGCTACCGGCAGGCCTTCGGCGAAGTGCCGGGCGCGGACGACGAGCGGGTCTTCGTCGATCTCGGCAAGGCGATGGCGGCGTTCCTGGAGACCCTCGTCACCGGCCGCACGCCGTTCGACGATTTCCGCGACGCGCTCGCCCGCAACGATGCCGCCGGCCGGGCCCGCTACCCGGCGGCGGCGAAGCGCGGCCTGCGCCTGTTCGTCGGCCGGGGCAACTGCGCCTTCTGCCATTTCGGCCCGGCCTTCACCAACGGCGAGTTCGCCGATGCCGGCGTGCCGCATTTCGCACTATCCCGCCGGGCCGACCCCGGCCGCTTCGGCGGCATCCGCAAATTGCGCAAGAGTCCCTACACGCTGCTCGGCCGGTTCAACGACGATCCGGCGCGTGCCACCGCCGTCAAGACCCGCCATGTCCGCCTGGCCCACAGCAACTTCGGCGAATTCCGGGTGCCGGGCCTGCGCAACGCGGCGTTCACCGCGCCCTACATGCATGCCGGCAGCCTCCGAACGCTCGCCGACGTGGTCCGGCACTATTCGACCCTCGACGAGGAACGGCTGCACGCCGGCGGGGAACGGATCCTGCGCCGGCTCGACCTGAGCGCGCAGGAACAGGCCGATCTGGTGGCGTTTCTGGAGACCCTGACGGAACGCGAGCCGGGTCCCAAAGTCGAAAGGCGTAACGGAGATTTGCAGTGCAGATAGCTGTTTTCGCGTTTGCCACCGATTGAATTATTTCCGGAATCCGCTATTCTCCCGCCATGCCGTCCTTTCTCGAATTCGAAAAGCCGATCGCCGAACTCGAAGGCAAGATCGAAGAATTGCGCCACCTGACGGACGGCGGCGCCCTCAACATTGCCGAAGAGGTCGGCCGGATGCAGGAAAAGGTGGAGCGCATGCTGCGCTCGACCTATTCGAAGCTGACGCCGTGGCAGAAGGTGCTGGTTGCGCGCCATCCGGAACGCCCGCACGCCTCGGAATATATCGGAAACCTGTTCGAGGATTACCTGCCGCTCGCCGGCGACCGCGCCTTCGCCGAGGACCGCGCCATCGTCGGCGGCCTCGCGCGCTTCGACGGCCGCTCCGTGGTC
The DNA here is from genome assembly GCA_028819475.1 of Rhodospirillaceae bacterium. Lineage (NCBI taxonomy): Bacteria > Pseudomonadati > Pseudomonadota > Alphaproteobacteria > Rhodospirillales > Rhodospirillaceae > Rhodospirillaceae bacterium. Next base: position 772 of record JAPPLJ010000030.1, on the reverse strand, counting down.
GTCATCGGCAACGAGAAGGGCCACGACACCGAATCGCGCCTGACCCACAATTTCGGCATGGCGCGGCCGGAGGGCTATCGCAAGGCGATGCGCCTGATGCGGCTGGCCGAGCGGTTCGGCCTGCCGGTCGTCACGCTGGTCGATACGTCGGGCGCCTACCCCGGCAAGGGCGCCGAGGAGCGCGGCCAGGCCGAGGCCATCGCCCGGTCGATCGAAACCTGCCTCGATCTGGAGACGCCGCTGATAGGCGTCGTGATCGGCGAGGGCGGGTCCGGCGGCGCGATCGCGCTGGCCGCGGCCAACCGGGTGCTCATGCTGGAGCACGCGGTCTATTCGGTGATCTCGCCCGAAGGCTGCGCCTCCATCCTGTGGCGCGATTCGGATGTCGCGCAGGATGCCGCCGACGCGCTCAAATTGACGGCGCAGGACCTGTTCGACCTGGAGGTGATCGACGCCATCGTGCCGGAACCGGTCGGCGGCGCGCACCGGGACAAGGACATGGTCTTCGCCAACGTGAAGGACGCCATCGCCGGGGCGCTGGACGCGCTGCTCCGGTTCGACGGCCCCGTCCTGCGCAAACAGCGCCGCGAGAAATTCCTCGCCATGGGCCAGAAGGGCTTGGGATAGGCCCCGCGCCGCTTCGTCCTTCGGGACGGAACTTCGAGACGCGTCTCTCCTCAGGATTTTTCTGCGAAAAGGGCCAGGCCGCCGCAAACCTGTCCTTCCCCCTCTTCAGAGGATTTCTCTGCGAAAGGGGATTCTCAACCTGTCC